>VAWL01000216.1 GCA_005883965.1 Actinomycetota bacterium | reverse complement strand
CACGCGGACGCCCTGCTCGCCGAATCGGGCTCGGGGCTCGCGACGCTCGGGATTCCGGCGACGCCGGGCGTCACGAGCGGCGCCGCCGAGGACACGATCGTCGTGCCCTACAACGACGTCGACGCCGCCGCGGCGGCGGTCGCGCGCTGGGGCGAGGGACTCGCCGCGATCGTCGTCGAGCCGGTCGCTGGGAACATGGGCGTCGTCCCGCCGCGGCCAGGCTTCCTCGAGGCGCTCCGCGACCTCTGCGACGTAAGCGGTGCGCTGCTCGTCTTCGACGAGGTGATCACGGGCTTCCGGGTCGCCCGGGGCGGCGCACAGGAGCGGTTTGGCGTCATCCCCGACCTGACGCTGCTCGGCAAGATCGCCGGCGGTGGGCTCCCGCTGGCTGCGTTCGGGGGCCGCGGCGACGTGATGGAGCAGCTTGCCCCGAGCGGCGTCGTCTACCAGGCGGGCACGCTGAGCGGAAACCCGCTCGCCACCGCTGCCGCGCTCTCGGTGCTGCGCCGGCTGCGTGAGCCGGAGATCTACGAGGAGCTCGAGCAGCGCGGCGCCCGGCTCGAAGCGAGCCTGGCGCCGTTCGGCACGGTCCAGAGGGTCGGGGCGATGGCGACGCTGTTCATGCGCCAGGCGCCGGTGCGTAACCTCGCCGACGCGCAGGCGGCGAGTACCGAGCGTTACGCCGCCCTCTTCCGTCACCTGCTCGAGCGGGGCATCTACTTTCCGCCCTCGCAGTTCGAGGCGCTGTTTGTCTCCATGGCGCACGGCGAGGACGAGATCGAAAGGGCGGTGCAGGCGGTTGCCGATTTCGACGATTGATCTGTGGGAGACGATTGCCTCTGAGGCCGAGTACGAGAGCAAGCTCTGGAGCGAGGCCCTCCGGCCCGACGAGGAGCGCGAGGGAGAGCCGGTTTTCTCGCCGCTCGGCGAGGAGCGCTACGCGCTCGGGCTCGAGACGATCTACGAGGGCTACCTCGTCCACTACGGGCGGCCACGGCTGTTCGAGCCGGCCGACGACGACACCGCGCTGCTGCTCGGGGACTACCTCTACGCGCATGGGCTCGTCCGGATCGCCGAGGTCGGCAGCGTCGAGGCGGTCGCCGACCTGGCCGAGCTGATCTCCCTGTGCGCGCAGCTCCGCGCCGACTCGGCGCCTGGCGACGGCGTCGCCTGGGCGGCGAGCGCGGCGCTGCTCGGGGCGGGCGAGCTCGACCAGGCCCGCCGCGCCCTGCGCGACCGCGGCGAAGCGGCACCGCTCGAGGCACTCGCCGCCGCGCACGCCGGCGGGGCGCTCGAATTGGCGCTTGCCGCGCACGCCCGGAGACTTCGTTAGGGTCGCGGCCGCATGACGCTGCTCGCGCTCGCACCCCTCGCCGCGACGGCGGCCGAGGAAGGGAAGAAGGTGATCATCGCGATGCTGATCGTCGGCCTGATCTTCATCGGCGTGATCGCTCTCGGCGAGACGTCGCGCTGGTTGCGCCACCGCCGGCGCCACTAGCGGCAGCTTCACATACTGCCCGCAGGGCGCGATGCTTTCGTCATGCGCGAGCTCCCGGCCGGCACCGTCACCTTCCTCTTCACCGACATCGAAGGTTCGACGCGGCTGCTGCACGAGCTCGGAGACGCCTACGCGGACGCGCTTGCCGAGCATCGGCGTTTGCTGCGCGAGGCCTTCGCCCGGCACGGCGGCGTCGAGGTCGATACGCAGGGCGATGCGTTCTTCGTCGCCTTCGCCCGGGCGACCGATGCCCTAGCGGCGGCCGAGGATGCGCGGCGCGCCCTTGCGGCGGGGCCGATTCGAGTCCGGATGGGCCTCCACACGGGCGAGCCGCAGCTCACCGACGAGGGCTACGTGGGTCTGGATGTCCATAGGGCGGCGCGCATCTCGGCGGCGGGGCACGGAGGGCAGATTCTGCTGTCGCAGACCACGCACGAGCTCCTGGGTTCACACGCCGATGTGCGCGACCTTGGAACGCACCGGCTCAAGGACCTGGCAGCGCCCGAGCACCTCTATCAGCTCGGCTCGGACGACTTCCCGCTCCTGCGCTCCCTCAACCTGACGAACCTTCCGGTACAGCCGTCTCCTCTTGTCGGCAGGAAGCAGGAGCTGAAGGTCGTGCTCGAGCTGCTCCACCGCTCTCGCCTGCTGACGCTGACCGGGCCGGGCGGCGGCGGGAAGACCCGCCTCGCGGTTCAGGCGGCGGCCGAGGTGACGGACGAATTTTCGGACGGCGTCTGGTTCGTCTCCCTGGCGGCGCTCAGAGATCCCGACCTGGTCGTGCCCACGATCGCCTCCACGGTCGACGGGGGCAGCGAGCTCGCCGAGGGGCTCGGCGACAAGCGCCCGCTGCTCGTGCTCGACAACTGCGAACAGCTCCTGCCGGGAATCGCGATGAAAGTCGCCGAGGTCATCGAGGGGACGTCGGCAACGGTGCTCGCAACGTCACGGGAACGACTCGCCGTCACCGCGGAACAGGAATACGCCGTCCCGATGCTCGCTCCCGACGAGGCCACGGCGCTGTTCACGGTGCGTGCGCGTCAGCTGAGCACGTCCTTCGAACCGGACGAGCACGTGGCCGAGATCGCCCAGCGCCTCGACGGGCTACCGCTCGCGATCGAGCTCGCCGCGGCTCGGGTGAAGGTCTTGCGGCCGGAGCAGATCCTCGAACGACTCGGCAGCACGGACCTGCTGACGGCGAGCGCCCGCGATGCGCCGGAGCGGCAGCGGACGCTCCGCACCACGATCGGCTGGAGCTACGAGTTGCTCGCCGAGGACGAGCGCCGACTCTTCGCGTGCCTCGCAGTGTTTCCAAGCAGCTTCGAGCTCGAAGCTGCTGAGAGGGTGTGCTCGGTGGACCTGGAGACGCTCGGGTCGCTGGTCGACAAGAGCCTGTTGCGGCAAACGGCGGGAGGACGGTTCTTCATGCTTGAGACGATCCGCGAGTATGCGGCCGAGCGTCTGGAGGAGAGCGGCGAGGCCGACGCGCTCCGCCTTCGTCATGCCGAGTATTCGCTCAGCACTTGCCACATTTGCGAGCGCCGGACAGGACGCAGACCGTCTACGCCTGGCGACCTCGATCTGGCGCCTGTGGTTCATGCGTGGATCCGTCGCCGAAGGCGTGCGCGTTCTCACAAGCGCTCTGGCTTCGGCTCCGGCCGATGACGTCCCCCGGCGGCTGGCCGGTCTTCGCGCTCTCGGCTATCTCGCCTATGCCAGGGGCCAGTGGACCGAAGCCGCACGTTTCCATGAGCAGGCACTCGAGCTGAGCCGCGTGGCGAGGGATCGGCGCGGCGAGGCGCTCGCGCTGTTCGGCCTCTACGCAGCTGCGAGCGCGCAGGGCGATCTCCGACTGGCCAAGCACTACGCAGAAGAAGCCCGAAAGGCCGCCGAGGAAGTCAGCGACGATCGCACGGCCGGGGTTGCCGCCGCGAGTCTCGGCGTCCTGGCGCTCCACGAGCGGGACTACGCGCGCGCGCGGTCCCTGTTCGAGCGTTCGCTCCTCGCAATGGAGGGAGAAGAGTACGGGACGGTCGCCAATCTTGGAAACCTTGCGCTCACGGCGCTACGCCTAGGCGAGCTCGACGAGGCGGCGGCGAAGATCCGTGACAACCTCGAGCTCTCGCTCAGGCTGCACGATCACCTTTCGACCGTGCATGCGCTTGCGGTGCTTGCCGCCGTCCTGGCCAAGCGCGGGGAGGCCGAGGTCGCCGCGCGCGTTCTCGGTGCGGGCGCGGCGCTCCGAGAAGAGGAGGGCCTTTCCCTGCAAGAGCTCGAGGCCGAGCTTCACGACGAGACCGAGGCGTCTGTGCGAGACGAGCTCGGCGTATCCATCTTCCAGAGCGAGCTCGAGGCCGGCCGCACCGCCGAGCTCTCCGAGCTGATCGGGACAGCGATCGGCCGCTTAGACTGATCGCGATGGCGCCTCCCGCGGATCTGCGCTCCTGGATCGCCCTGCTGGAGCGCGAGGGCGAGCTCGTCCGCGTCACCGCCGAGGTCGATCCGCACCTGGAAGTCACGGAGATCACGGACCGCACGGTCAAGGCCGGCGGACCGGCGTTGCTGTTCGAACACCCCAAGGGCTCCAGCCATCCGCTGCTGATCAACCAATTCGGCACGGAGCGGCGGATGTGCCTAGGGCTCGGCGTGGAGCGGCTCGACGACATCGCCGCGAGGCTCGAGGACGTGCTCGAGATGCAGCCGCCGCAGGGGCTTGTCGACAAGGTGCGCGGCCTGAAGAAGCTGAAGTCGATCGCCGACTCGATGCCGCAGACGACCCGGCGCGGACCGGCGCAGCAGGTCGTCCTCACCGGCGACGACGTCGACCTGACCCGCCTGCCGATCCAGACCTGCTGGCCCCGTGACGCCGCGCCGTTCATCACCCTGCCGGCAGTGATCACGAAGGACCCGCGGAACGGCGGCCGCAACGTCGGCATGTACCGGATGCAGATTCTCGACCGGAACACGACCGCGATGCACTGGCAGATCCACAAGGACGGCCGCGCCGACTACCTCGCGACCGACGGCCGGATCGAGGTCGCTGTCGCGCTCGGGCTCGACCCGGTGACCACATACACCGCGAGCGCGCCGCTCCCGAAGCACATCGACGAGCTGATGCTGGCCGGCTTCCTGCGCGGCGAGCCCGTCGAGCTCGTACATGCCAAGACCATCGACCTGGACGTTCCCGCCAACGCCGAGATCGTCCTCGAGGGCTACATCGAGAAGGACGAGCTCACGGGCGAGGGGCCGTTTGGCGACCACACGGGCTTCTACACCGCTGCCGAGCCCTTCCCCGTCTTCCACGTCACCGCGATGACGATGCGCGAGGACGCGATCTACCCGTCGATCGTTGTCGGCAAGCCGCCGGCCGAGGACGCCTGGCTCGGCAAGGCGACCGAGCGAATCTTTCTCCCGGCCGTCCGCATGACCGTTCCGGAGATCGTCGACTACGACCTCCCGGTCGCGGGCGTCTTCCACAACTGCTGCATCGTCTCGATCCGCAAGGCCTTCCCGGGCCATGCCAAGAAGGTCATGCACGCGATCTGGGGGCTCGGAATGCTCAGCCTCACCAAGGCGGTGGTCGTCGTCGACGAGCACGTCGACGTCCACGACTACGAGCAGGTCTTCTTCTACGTCGGCGCGAACGTCGATCCGGCCCGCGACGTCGTGCTCAGCGAGGGCCCGCTCGACCACCTCGACCACGCTCCGACGCATCAGTTCTTCGGCGGCAAGCTGGGCATCGACGCCACCGCGAAGGGCCCGGAAGAAGGCACGAGACCGTGGCCGGAGGAGATCGAGATGAGTGAGGAAATCCGCGCTCTGGTCGACCGGCGCTGGGACGAGTACGGCATCACCGTTGATGCCGTGCGTAACGGCACCCGAAATCGCCTGCGAACGCTTAATCTCTCCCGAGCAAAGCGAAGGGACTAACCAGTTCCGAGGAAAGTGCGAAGCATTTTCCTCGGTTCCCATTGCGTCAGCTGTTACGTCGTTGACGAGGGCTGCGTCGAGCCGATTGAATCCGACCAGGTGAGCGGGAGAAGGGAGGCGCTCTAGGTGGAGCCCCAGCCGGGCCAGGAGAAACCGCACCTTCCGCCCCCCAGCCTTTGGCCGAACGGCTTCGCGATCGGCGTCGTCTGCATCCTCGTCGGCCTGATCGTCAGCTGGCCTGCGGCCGCGGTGGGTGTCGTGTTGGCGGTCATCTTCGGCTTTCTCTGGGTCCGCGACGTCACGGGCGGCTACCGGCGCCGCGACGCCGGCGTCGAGCCGGCCGTCGGCGGCCCCGAGTCGGCCACCGAAGGAGCGCCGGCCATCCCGGCCGACCG
>VAWL01000054.1 GCA_005883965.1 Actinomycetota bacterium | reverse complement strand
CGGCCTAGTAGGAGAGCTTGACGAAACCTAGTCTGTGCCGTCGAGCGACGTTCCGCCAAACTCTCCTAGCTAGGCCTCCTCCACGTCGCGCTCGGCCTCGTCGAAGTCGCGGCGCAGCTCGTCGACGTCCGGGAGCACGGCCAGCGCCGGGACGATCGGCAGCCACAGGTTGAACAGCCGGTAGACGACGACGCCGAGCAGCGCGCGCCCGAAGGGCAGACCAACCCAATGCAGCGCGAACGTGAGCGCGATCTCGACCACACCCGCGCCGCCGGCCGGCAGTGAGCGCCGGGTGAGCACGTAGCCGGTCGAGTAGCCGACGATCAGCGCCGGCACCGACAGCGGCGGGTTTCCGAAGAAGGCGAGCGCGCCCCAGAGGCACGCGATGTCGCCGGCCCAGTAGAGCGCGGTTCCGAGGAACCCGAGACCATGCTCGCGCGGCGGCGCGACCATCATCGAGCGCAGGATCGAGAGGCCGGCGACGAAGTGCGCGAATGCCTGCCGCAGCCTGCCCGCATCCGCGGAGTGGCGCGCGTAGCGGGGCGCGCGCTTCGGCGAGCTCAGCCAGACCGCCGCCAGGCCGCCGGGGATTACGGCCAGCCAGGGAAGCGTCAGCCCGAGCGAGACGTCCTCGCCGGCAGCGATCACCGCGATGGCGGCGCAGAGCGTCGCGGGCGCGAGGATGGAGTACTCGAGCGCCCCGAGGGCCAGGACTCGCGCCACCGCGCCGTTGCGGTCCTCGCCGGCCGTGCGCAGCGCCCAGTAGTCGACCGCGAAGCCGCCGTTCGTCCTCGTCGCTGCGAACACGCCGAAGCCGCCGACCACCGCCTGAATCGAGTTGCCGAAGCTCAGCTTCGGGCCGTTGTCGACCTTGGCCGTGTCGCGCACCGCGAGCACGTAGCCGGCGTAGGCGACCGCCTCCCCGAAGAAGCAGAGCACGAGCCAGCTGAGGTGGAGGTGCCGCGTCGCGCGGTCGAGACGGTCTGCGCCCGCGATGTCGGCGAGCCCTGCGATCGCCGCGAGGGCGAGCACCGCCGGGACGAGCAGCACGAGCAACGGGCGGCGTTCGATCCATCCGAGCGCGCGCCGAAGCGGGCCTGGGCGCGCCGCGGCGGCGGACTTCGACACGCCGGGACGTTAGCGGCGCTGACGAAACCGCACTCGCAAGCGGCGGGGGTGGGATTCGAACCCACGGGCGCCCTTTCGGGCGCCAGCGGTTTTCAAGCCCTCTGTGCTCTTTCGCTTAAACGGCTTGTTCAAGCGTACGAACGCGGTGGTTGCCGCGGTGCGCGCCGGTCCGAAATTAGCGCACCCGGCAGGCACGAACCGAAGCCCCGGTGATATGCGTCGGTTTCCAGCAACGAAGGGGGCAGCCATGTCGGGGCCGCGGCCGAGGTCGTCGAGGAGCGCCTGGCGGGTCAGATCTCCGGGACGGGACGCTTCCGAGACGGAACACCCGGAGGGGACCCGTCCCGACCGAGCACGGATCTTGCGATCGGCGGTGCAGAACCGCTAGAACGTGCGGCTACTCATTAGCCCCGCCCCCGGCCGGGTCGACCCAAGGAGGGCCCCGAGCTGAGGTGCCCGAGCGCTGTCAGCGAACCGCCGTTGAAGTGAGCGCGAGCGAGGAGTAGGCTCCGACTCGTCTCGTAGCAAATGCCTCATCTGCGGCCGAGACGAGGGGCGAGCGGGAGTCGCCCACGGAATGGCTGAAGCAATTGAGGAGGCAACATGCGACGAATCGCTCTTTATCTATTCCTTCTGGTGCTCGTCGCGCTAGCGGGAGGTGGGAGCAGTGCCACGGCCGCGCCGGGCCAGGCTTTCCACTTCCGAGTTAACGGGTCGTTCGCCGAGGCATTCTGGGTAACGCAGACGAGCAGTTCGATCACCGAAACATTCGTCTACGCCGAGTCGGACCGGCCCGGCCCGGCGTTCCTGTTCCTCGATGAATTCACCGAGAACTACGACAGCAACGGGAACTTCATCGGGGCAACGGACATCTTCGGAGAGACCGACAGCGGCGTGTCGTTCGCCAGCAGGGGCGGACTCGCATCGGCCTCGGCGAGTGCGTCCGTGCCGACGACCACCTGCACTTACGATGCGAACTTCAATCAGATCGGCTGCGTCGACTCGGGAAACGTCGACGTTTCCGCCGACTGGACCGGACAGGGCCCGATCGCGCGAGGCACGTTCAACCAAAACTTCCACCAAAACGGCTTCCACGAGGTGGATCATTTCAATGGAACCGACCGCCAGGCGTCCGCGTCAGCGACCGTTGGCGGGACGAGCCTAGGTACCGGCGACCTGGTGTTCGCCGACCTTGGCACGGCCAAGTCGGGCTCGCTCGTGGTCTGCCACAACTGCTAGCGGAGTCGCAGCAACGAGGAGGGGCGCTCCCGCCGCCCCTCGATCGTCCGCGTTGATACCGGTCTGGCGGCGGAGCCACCATGCCCGCGGCGCTGGATCACACTCGACTGATTGCGCCAGGTTTGCGCCAGTCGGCGCCAGTCCGGAGCGGTCTCTAGCGGTTTCAAGCGGTTTGACAAGAGACGGCTGAAAGCGGACGCAGAGCGCCGAAACCCGCTTCGTTAGGCGGGTTTCGGCTAACCAGGCGGCGGGGGTGGGATTCGAACCCACGGGCGCCTTTTCGGGCGCCAGCGGTTTTCAAGACCGCCCCATTCGTCCGCTCTGGCACCCCGCCGTAGCCCCTAGTTAAGCGCAGAGGTCTACACTGGCTCCATGAGTATTCGTTCATGGTTCGGGAAGCGTCGCCAGCAGGCCGACGACGAGGCGCTCAAGCGCGTCGAGGACGAAGCCGTCGAGACGCCCGCAGAGCGGGCGCATGGCGGCGACCGGATGGGCCAAGGCGCCGACAACAGCTTCGCGGGGCGCATCGGCGAGCGGCCGGAAGACGTCAGCCGTCTCGGCGACTTCAACCCGTAGTCGACGTCAGCCCAGCCTAGGCGGGGCGCCGAAGGCCGTCAGGACCTCCGGGACCGCGATCGCGCCTGCGTCGTCCTGGAAGCTCTCCATCAGTGCGATCAGCCAGCGGGCGGTCATCGCGGTGCCGTTGACGGTGTGCACGGGCTCGAGCTTGCCGTCGCGGCGGAAGCGGACGCCGAGCCGCCGCGCCTGGTAGTCCGTCGTGTTCGAGGTCGACGTGATCTCGCGGTAGCGCTCCTGCGCCGGGAACCACGTCTCGATGTCGTACTTCTTCGCGGCCGATGCGCCGAGGTCGCCGGCCGCCACGTTGACGACCCGGTAAGCCAGGCCCAGCTCCTGGACGAGCTCCTCCTCCAGCGCAAGCAGGCTCTCGTGCTCCTCCCCTGACCGCTCCGGCTCGCAGAAGACGAACGCCTCGACCTTGTCGAACTGATGTACGCGGAACATCCCGCGCGTGTCCTTGCCCGCCGCGCCCGACTCGCGCCGGAAGTTGGTCGAGTACCCGGCGTAGCGGTGCGGAAGCTCGTCCAGCTCCTCGCCCATGTGGAACGAGGCGAGCCCGACCTCGGAGGTGCCCGTCAGATAGAGGTCGTCGCGCTCGATTCGGTAGATGTTGACCTCTTCGGTCGGAAGGAAGCCGGTGCCGTACATCGCCTCCTCGCGGACGAGTACCGGCGGCAGCATGGGCACGAAGCCCCGCGTGACCAGTCGGTCGAGGGCGAACCGGTAGAGCGCGAGCTCGAGCAGTGCGACCTCGCCGATGCGGTAGGCGAAGCGTGAGCCCGAGACACGCGCCGCCCGCTCGAGGTCGATCCAGCCGTGCGGCTCCGCGAGCTCCAGGTGGTCGCGTGGCTGGAAGGAGAACGACGGCTGCTCGCCGACGCGGCGCACCTCGACAGCGTCTTCCTCGGTGTCCCCGTCGGGAACCGACGGGTCGGGCGGGTTCGGCACGCGTGCCAGCAGCTCCTGGCGCCGCTCCGCCGCCTGCTCGAGCTCGGCCTCGACCTGCTGCAGTGTCCCCTTCAGCCCCTTGAGGCGCTCGAGCTCCTCCGGCGACGGCTTGCCGCTCGTCTTCGTCTCGGCGCGCAGCTCACTGGCCTGGGTCTCCAGCTCGCGCCACCGCGCATCGGCCTGCATCAGCTCGTCGAAGGCCTCCGCCGCCCCCTTGCGGGCGAGGGCCCCGCGGAAGCCCTCGGGGTCGGCCCGCGCAGCCCTGAGGTCGATCAACCTTTTGTCAGGTAGGCGACGAGATCCGAGATTTGCTGCGGAGTGAGGGTCTGCCCGAAGTTCGGCATGATGTTCTGGTAGCCCTTCTCGACGTACGCGCCGGGGTTCTGGATCGACTCGTGCGTGAAGTCGGCCAGCGGCATTCCGGCCGTCTTCGCGTACTGGGCCAGCTTGTCGAGATCGGGGCCGATCGTCTTGGTCGACCCGGCGGGCTTGAAGGTGTGGCAGCCGGTGCAGCCCTGCGATGCGAAGAGCTTCCCGCCGGCGGCCGCGTTGCCGGGAGGCGCCGCTGGGGTCGTCGTCGTCGGGATCGTGCCGATCACCGTCTCGGCCGTTGGCGAGACGACCTGCTTGCCGCCGCAGCCGGCCAGCAGGAACGCGATCCCCAGGAGCAAAGCCAGGCGACGCATGCCGCGCGAGTCTAATCGAGCGGCGTGAGCCTCTCGCCGCTTCGTTCGAGCCAGACTCGGAGGACGATCGCCGAGAGGACGCCGAGCCCGGTGATCTCGGTCGGCGTGTCGCTGACGAGCACGAGCACGACCAGCGCGAGGAGCAATGCGTCGAGGACGGCGAAGCGCGGGCGCCGCCACGCGAGGTAGGCGAGCACCAGCGTGCTGAGCGAGAACAGAAGCGCCGCGTTCCACGTCGAGCCGATCGCCGCCGCCGTCAAATGCAGACGATGGCCGAAGTGGCCGGCGAGCGAGCCCGGGCCCCCGCCGACCGCGTGGGTGACGTGGCTCGAGCCGCCGAGAGCCGCGTCGATCCCGACGAGCGCCAGCGCGACGACCGCGGCGATCGCGATCCCGGCGCCGGCGCGAACCGCCGACGGGCGCGTCTCCCGCAGAAGAAACCCGAGGGCGAGGAAGCCGACGAGGTAGGCGATGAGCGCTCCGCCGTTGGCGCCGACCGCGCTGACGCCGACGCCGGCCGAGATGAGGAGCGCGATCACGGCGAGCAAGAGCCCGCTCCCGGCGAGCGCGCCGAGCACGAGTGCGGGCGAGAGGAGCAGCGTCGCGATCTGGTTGTTCACGCCGTAGAAGCGGCCGCCGCCGTCCGGCCGCGCTCCGAGGGCGGCGAGGCTGTTCCAGCTCGGCTCGGCCCAGAGCACCGCGAAGATGAAGACGAACAGCGCCGTGAGCCCGAGCGCCAGAGGGAGCCGCGGCCGCAGGAACGCGCCGCCGGCGAGGGCTAGCGCCGCCGACCCGAGCGCGAGGCCGACAACGGTCTCGGTCAGGCTCGTCACGCCGAAGGCGCTCAGGATCAGCGAGATGACCAGGCAGGACGGCGCGGCGAGGAAGGCAGCCCGGCCGAGCGCGCGTGAGCCGGTCGCGAGCGCGAGCAGCCCGAGCCCGACCATCAGCCCGACGAGGGCGAGCACAGCGCCCGTGCGGGAGTCGTGCGCGTGCGCGAGCCGCCGGTCGAAGCTACGCAGGTAGCCGAGCGGATCGGAAGAGGCGCGCGAGCGGATCGGCGGCCGGTTTCCGCGGCGGAGATCGAGCACCGAGGGCGCCACGTCCGAGATCGCGATCAGGCCGTCGAGGTGGGTTGCGCTCGAGGTCAGGAGGCCGTGATAACCGGACCCGACTACTGCGATCGGGTAGCGGACGACGTTGTGGTGCCGGCCCGGCGGCGGCAGCGCGACGTAGAAGGTCGTCTGCGCCGGCTGCCTCGAGAGCGAGATCTTCGGCCGGCCGCCCGGGATGCCCGAGTCGACCACGGCGTTGCCCATCTCGCCGCGCAGGAGCGATGCCAGGGCGCTGCGCCGGCTCACGGTGGCGCCCTCGCCGGCGACGAGCAGACCGTGCGCGGCCTTCGGCGAGGCGAAGACCGGAGCGGAGGCAGGCACGACGATCACCGCCACCCGCTCGGCCGGAGGCGCGGCGGCCCGGCCGGCCGACGCCGCGGCCAGCACGAGCCCCAGGGCTACAATCCGTCTCAACCCTCTTGCCTCCAAGGAGGCCGATTCTCGATGAAAAGACAGGCTTACGGTCGCGACGTTGGGCTCTCGCTGCGGATGACGCTGACGATGTTCCTGCTCGGGCTCCTCTACGTCGGCTTCGCGCTCGTCCTCTTCTATGCGCTGCACACCAGCCTCGTGGTGCTGGTCGTGATCGTCGTGGGGCTGGCCTTCTTCCAGTACTTCACCTCGGACAAGCTCGCGCTGAAGGCGGCGGGTGCGCGAGTTGTCACCCCCGAGGAGGCGCCGCAGCTGCACGCAACCGTCGAGCGCCTGGCGGCGATGGCGAACATCCAGAAGCCGCGCGTTGCGATCATCGACAGCGATATTCCGAACGCGTTCGCGACCGGCCGGAACCAGAAGCACTCGGTCGTCGCGGTCTACCGCGGGCTGCTCGACCGGCTCGACGAGAACGAGGTCGAGGGCGTCCTCGCCCACGAGCTGACGCACATCGTCAACCGCGACGTGCTCGTGATGACGCTCGCGTCGACGTTTGCGATGCTGGCGGCGCTGATCACCCGCTTCGGCCTCTACGCCGGGTTCTTCGGCGGCTTCGGCGGCGGCAACAACCGCGACAACAACAACGGAGTGCCCGTCTGGCTTGTCATCGTCGTGGTCGCGTTCGTGACGTACATCGTGAGCTGGGTCCTGATCCGGACGATCTCCCGGTACCGCGAGTACGCCGCCGACCGCGGCTCGGCGGTGATCACAGGCGCGCCCGAGTACCTGATGAGCGCGCTGCAGAAGATCACGGGACAGATGGCCGTGATCCCGCAGAAGGACCTGCGCGAGGTGCAGGCGTTGAACGCGTTCTTCATCATCCCCGCGCGCTTCAAGGGGAGCATCTCCGAGCTGTTCATGGACCACCCGCCGCTCGAGAAGCGGCTCGCCGCGCTCGAGAAGATCGCCCAGGAGATGGGCCGGCCCGTCTCGTAGCGCCGTGGGCCTGAGAGACGTCCTCCTGGGGCGCAAGAAGCTCCAGGCTCCGGCGGGCGAGCGGCTGTTCGCGATCTCGACCGCGCGGATCACGCTTGCGACGGAACTCGACCTGAAGCCGGCCGGGTCCGCTGGCGTGTGCTTCAAGTCGCTCTCGTCAGGCGAGTTCGTCCGGGCCGAGAACGACCTGCAGGAGCTGCTCGACGCCGTGGCCGCGGAGACCGCATCGAAGGTCGAGCGGAAGAGCGACAACCTCGGGTTCGAGTGGCTGGTCGTCCGCGACCAGGACTTCGAGGACCTGGTCGCGACGGTGCACACGGTCGCGCAGGAGCTGGAGGACCGCGGCTTCGGGGAGCAGCTCCTGGCCGCGCTCTTCCCGTTCGAGGGGAAGTTCAAGGAAGGCCGCGTCTACTGGATCTACGGCTTCAAGCAGGGCGCGTTCTGGCCGTTCGTCCCGACCGGCAAGGGCCAGGAACGCGACAACGCGGCCGAGCTGGAGCTGAAGGCGAAGCTGGAGCCGGAGCTGCCGATCGAGGGCGACCTGACCCGCTGGTTCGGGCTGTTCGACGCTCCGGTCTGACGCGCGGCTGCTAGCTGGGGAGGTCTGGGATCAGGCCCTCGTCGTCGAACAACCGCCGGGCCTCGTCGAGCGTGAGGTCGTCCGGCGGGACGATCCCCTCCGAGGCCGCCAGGTCGTCGTCCGGGACGCGTGTCCCGTTTGCGCGCACTGCCTCGCCCATCCGCCGCAGTAGCCCACCCAGCCGTTCCTCGTCACCCTGCTCGACCGCTTGAGCCGCCTGATCGTCGAGGTCGTTGAGGCCCTTGGCGACCTCGTCGTCGATCTCGAACTGGCCCTCGCCCATCAGCCGGACGATCACTTTTCTAGCTCCTTCTGCTTCTCGACCTGCTTTCCGCCAGCGGGCAGCTCGGCCTTCATCTTGGCGAGCTCGTCGTCGACCTGCGACTGCGAGGCGACCGCGCTGAGCTGCCGGTCGAGGTCTGTCTGGTCGGAGGTGAAGTCCTCGAGCGCGCCCGATGTCGTCAGCTCGTCGATCGCGGAGGCCCGCGCCTGCATCTGCTCCGTCTTGTCCTTGGCCCGCTGGATCGCGAGGCCGGTGTCGGCCATCTGCTCGCCGATCCCGGTCGCGGCTTCGCCGATCTTCACCTGCGCCTCGGCGGCGGAGTACTGAGCCTTGATCGTCTCCTTCTGCGTCCGGAACGCCTCGACCTTGGCCGAGAGCGCCTTCTCGCTGGCGACGAGCTTCTCCTGCTGCGCCTCGAGCTGTGTCGCCTGCTGGTCGAGGCCCTGCAGCTGCTGCTGGAGGCCGGACTTGCGCTCCAGCGCCTGTCGCGCGAGATCCTCGCGGTTGGCGGCGAGCGCTTGGCGAGCTTGGCCGTCGAGCTTGACGATGCTCTGCTGGATCTGCGTCTCCTGGAGCTCGAGCCGCTTCTTCGCCGTGACGACGTCCGCGATCCCGCGCTTCACGTTCTGCAGCAGCTCCAGCTGCTTCTCGTACGAGTAGTCCAGCGTCTCGGCCGGGTCCTCGGCGTGGTCGAGCAGCTTCGAGAACTTCGACTTCACGACCAACGACGCGCGGGACATCAGGCCGGCCATGCGTCCTCCTCTCGGGTGCGGAACGTCTAGCCTAGCGAGGTCGTGATCGTCGAGCGGAGCATGCACCCGGACTGGCTTTCGAACGCGTACCTGATCGGCGACGAGCCGGGCGGGACCGCGGTTTTCGTCGACTCCGGGGCGCCCCTCGCGCCGCTGTTCGAGGCCGTCGAGCGCCACCGCCTGACCGTCACGCACCTGCTGACCACGCACGCCGACGCCGACCACATCGCCGGCGACGACGAGATCCGCTCGCGCTACGACGTCCCCGTCGTCAAGAGCAA
>VAWL01000070.1 GCA_005883965.1 Actinomycetota bacterium | reverse complement strand
CACCGCTGCGGCAACGTCTGGGTCAAGTTCAGCGGGCATCCCTGCTGGCGCGTCCAGAAGGCGCTCAACGACGAGGGCATCGAGTACGAGATCGTCAAGGAGAAGTACCGCGGGCCTCGCGAAGAGACCGTCGCCCGCACCGGCCAGAGAGGATTTCCGTGGATCGAGTTCGAGGACGGGTCGGTCTACCGCGAGGAATCCAACGACATGGCCGAGCGGATCAAGGCAGGCACGCTGAACGAGGCGCCCCGCACACAGGCCGCGCAGTGAGCTTCATCGTCCCGGAGGAGATCGAGGCCTACGCGGAGGCCCACACCACGCCGCCGACGCCGCTGCTCGCCGAGCTCGCCGAGGAGACCAAGGCGACGCTCGACTCCCCGCAGATGCTCACCGGCCCAATCGAGGGCCGCTTCCTCGAGTTGCTCGTCCACGCGCTCGCGCCGAAGCGCGTGCTCGAGCTCGGCACCTACAGCGGCTACTCGTCGATTTCGATGGCCGCCGGCCTCCCCGAGGGCGGTCGCATCGACACCTGCGAGTTCGACGAGACGCACGCCGAAGTCGCCCAACGCTACATCGGCCGGAGCCCCTATGCCGACCGGATAACCGTCCACCTCGGCCCGGCGCTCGAGACGATCGAGAAGCTCGAAGGCGAGTTCGATTTCGTCTTCGTCGACGCCGACAAGGAGAACTACGTCAACTACTATGAAGCGCTGCTCCCGCGTCTCGCCGATGGCGGCCTGATGGCTCTCGACAACACCCTCTGGAGCGGTCGCGTGCTCGACGGCTCAGACGACTCGGAGGGCACGCGCGGCATCAAGGCGATCAACGACCGCATCGCCTCTGACGAGAGAGTCACGTCGGTGATGCTCACCGTCCGTGATGGCGTCACGCTCGTCCGCCGGCGCTAACCGTCTTCCGTGTTCCCCAGCTGTTGTCGGTCAGCGTCAGCAGGGCGCGGATCCGGAGTGGGACGAGCAGGCCGAGGTGCAGGAAGCCGTAGAAGACGAAGAGCAGGAACGACAGGCGGCGGGTGCGGTAGATCGCGTACGCGCAGCGGAGGACGGCCATCCCGGCGATCACGACCGCGTAGTGCAGTAGCCGGGCCGGCGCCTCGACTGCGGCGTATAGGAGCGCGGTGGTGACAGCCAGCGTCAGCAGTAGCGGCAGGGCCGTCTGCACGACGACCTCGAAGACCATGTAGGGCGAGCGCCGAAGCAGGAACGGCACCGTCCAGAGCAGCTCGCGGTAAAAGCTCTTGTTCCACCGGAGCTGCTGGCGCAGGTACGAGGGAACGTCTTCGGGCGCGTTCGTCACCGCATGGGCAAAGGGCAGGAAGAGCGTGTCGTAGCCCTCCCCGAGGACGAGGTTGGTCAGATGCCGGTCGTCGCCGTACGTGCAGTCGATGCCCCGGAAGGTCTGGCTCACGTACCGCGCCCAGATCTGCTGCAGCGCGACGCGCCGGTACGCGGCAAGCGGGCCTGAGCAGCAGAGCACCGTCCGGAAGCAACTCTGCGCGGCGCGCTCCTGGTTGAAAGCGACCCAGTAGCGCATCTCGATCAGGCGCGTGAGCAGGTTCGTGCGGAAGTTGGTCACGCCGACATCGCCGGTCACGGCTCCCACTCGCTCGTCGTCGAACGCGGCGACGATCTCAGCTACCGCGTCGGGATCGACGATCGTGTCGGAATCGACCGTGACGAGGAGCTCGCCGCGGCAGTGGCGGAACGCGGCATCCTGTGCCATCCGCTTCCCGCGGTTCCGCTCGGGGAGGAGGACCGACCAGCCGGGGATGCGGTCGAACTCGGCGTAGACCGGCATCAGCTCGGTGCGGTTCTTCGAGCAATCGTCGACCACGTAGACCTGCACGGCGCCGCGGTAGTCCTGCGCCAGGAGCGACTCGAGACAGGCGCGCAGGCTTGCGGGATCCTCGTTGTACGACGTGATCACAACGTCGACGTCCGGCAGCCGCGACGAGCGCGCGCCGCGCGTCGCGAGCGCACGGCGGTAGCTGCGGTGCGCGAAGAAGACCTGGAGGCCGAAGTGCGCCATCACGACTGACGCGTACAGCGCGAAGACATCGTGGAGGACGTGGTGGAGGAGGACGCCTGCGAGTGAGCTCACGCGGCCGCCTCGATTCGCCTCAGGACGATTCGAGCTGCAACGCGCTGGAGTGCTCGTGTCAGCCGCGGGTTCGCGTCGTGCCCTGAAGAGCGCCAGTCCAGAAGCGACAGCACGCGGTTGAAGGCGCTGCCGGACGACGGCTCGGCGAGTTCCGCCGGGCGTGCATCCGAAGCCGCAATCAGGACGAGCCGCTCGTGCTCGACCTTGGCGCCGCGCCGGACCGGCCATTGCCAGCTGACCGCCCGCCAGTCCGCGCGCGGGCTCGTGTAGACAAACGCGTTCCCGAAAACGCCCTCGCCGAGGTCGACCCGCGTCGCTGCGTCGACGGTGAAGCTGTGGAAGGCGTAGCAGTGCGCGAGCGTGTAGGCGTCGAGCGCGCCAAGGTTCGGACTGCGGACCGCGTCGAGCCAGATCGTGAAGGCGCTCGGCGAGGGCCGCCGTGGCCGCATGACGTAGCGCACCCAGGACGAGTGTTTGCCGTAATACGGAGCGGTCCAGCCGATCGTTTCGGCTTTCCGGATCGTCCAGCCTGGTGCCGAAAGTGGCCGCGTGCTGAACGCCGGAATCGCGGGCACGCCGTCATTGGTCAGTCCGCGCGCGGTCGTTGCAAGCGCTCCGTCGGCGATGCCGAACACGACCGCGGCTGCACCGATCAGGACGACCCTCGTCGAGACGCGCAGGACCGACGCCCGCTTGTCCGGCGGCCCGGGCAGGGCGAGCGGGGTGTCGATCTCGGCCGGCTCGAGCTCGCGCCAGAACAGATGGAAGCGCCGCATCAGCCCCAGCAGCAGCAGCACCGCGAGGTTCAGCGCGACGATCCCCGCGATCGGGTGCAAAAGCGCGATCGCCGCCCGCTCGCCGAAGCCTCGGGCGACGGCGAAGAGCACGAGGATCCGGGCGAGATTCGCAGCCCAGACAAGCGCGGCGCCAAGGGCCAGCCAGGCGAGGCGGCGCGAGAGCAAGCCTTCGACGAAGTAGAGCGCGAAGACGCCGAGGATGAAGAAGCCGACAAGCGAGTTCACCCCGGAGCATGCGCTTCCGACCGAGAGCGAGAAGCTCTCGTGCCCGTGGTGGAGCGCGAAGACCCCGTCCCCCGAGCTCGTTACCGGGGTGGCGAGGTGCAGCCGGGGTGCGAGGAACGCCGCCGCGCCGCCCGTCGCGCTCGTGAACGTGCCGAGCAGCCGCTCGAGGAACGCGAGGTACGGAAGGGGCCAGGCGAGCAGCAGGGATAAGACGGGCAGCCCGAACGGCACAATCGCCCGCGCGCCGAAGAGCAGCAAGATGCCGCCGGCGACGAACAGCGGCAGGGCAAGGAGGTCGAGCCGCATCGCCCAGAAGTACTTCGACCAATAGACCGGCCCCACTGCGACGAGGGCGAGTGACCCTGTGAGCAGCGCTGTCCCGGCCATGAGATCGAACCAACCGAGCCGCAGCTCGCCCACGTATGGGTGGCGCCGAGAGGCGGCGACGAAGAGCGCGGCGGCCAGAAGCGGGACGAGGACGAGATCCGCAAGCGGCGTCTCGTAGCGCCACTGGCCCGAGAGCGACCGCAGCGAGAACCAAAACGCGACTGCGCTGCAGCAGCCGAGGAGCGCGAGCCGAAGCGAGGCCGGCACAGGGACTCGGTGGACGTCCGCGACCCTCCGCAGCGCGAGTGTCGTCACGGTTCGAGCTAGCTCGCGGCGCTGCGGCGGCGGTTGCGGGCTGCCAGGAGCCCGCCGATGCCGAGGACGCTGACCGGCAGCAGCAGCGACAGCGGCGCCTCGGGAACCTGGTGCCCGGGCGCGCAGCTCGAGGCAGGCACCGTGTTGCTGTGGTCGCCGGGCGGGTCGACGCGATAGGCCGTTGCGGATCCGGTGAGCCGGCCGATGTTGAACCGGAACGGATACGAGCGGCCGCCGTCGACGTTCAGCGACTGGCTCATGCCGGTCGTCGTGAAGCCGGACCTCTGGCCATGCTTCGCGAGCACCGCGAGGTCGAGCGTGCTGTGCGTGGTGCCGCCGACATGGACGGTGCCGGAGAGGATGTCACCGGCGCAGTGCGCCACGACGTGCGTCCCGCCTTGCGCGGAGGCGCTGGGCGCAGCGAGCGCGGCGAAGGCGAGGCCGATTCCAACGAGGCGGGCGACTGCGGAGAGGGTCTTGGCGGCGGGCTGCGGCTTCACGGGAGCTTTCCTTTGTTTCGAGCCGCAGAACGTACGAGGTGCTACGGCACCGTGGCGGCTCCGCTTGAGTCAAGTCCCTCGCGCGGGGTACCGAACCGCGGGGCCCACCCGGCTACAATGTCCCGACCGCGGGGCTATAGCTCAGTTGGGAGAGCGCCTGGATCGCACCCAGGAGGTCGCCGGTTCGAGCCCGGCTAGCTCCACCTGAAACCCCTGCTAAGCGAGGCTTTTGCTCAGGCTGCAGGCGTGCAGCTTCCGGCATGGTCGCGGTGGGCGGCTTGTCGTCGCCTGCCACCGCAGCGAGGATGAGCGGAAATGAACGCGCGCCACCGCATCCGGACGACTCGGCACTCAGCGATGTACGCCGGCATCCGGATTCAGTGGTTAGGGGAATAAGGAATCCCGTGGCACTGGCCACCACGACCTCGGAACGACTCTTCGAAGCCCTGAATCAGGACGGCGTCCTTTACTGCAACTTCAAGAGTAGTGCGCAGGTCGCGGCAGGATTGGAGGGCTCAACGGATCTCGATGTGCTGTGCGACGCTGGGCAGAGCGAGCTCATCGCAGTCCTTCTCGCTCGGCACGGCTTCAAGCGATTTCCGGCTCACCCCTCGCGGGCGTATCCGGGCGTCGAGGACTTCTTTGCAACGGACGAGCGCACGGGCCGTCTTTTGCATCTCCACCTGCACTATCGGTTGATCGTCGGGGAACGCTTTTTCAAGAACTATCGGCTCCCGTGGGAGCGCGAATTTCTGACGAGACGAGTTCTCGACGAATCGACTGGACTTTTCGTGGCCGACCCAGGGCTCGAGTGGCTGTTGCTCGTGTGCCGATCCGCGCTCAAGATCAGGTGGCGCGATCGATTGACCGCTCGAGTCGCGTCCGGCCGCGGCGAGTCCGGCGGGCTACGGAGCGAGCATTCCTGGTTGGCGGCGCGGGTCGACCCCGCGGCTCCGAAAGAGCACGCCAACCGGCTTCTCGGGCCTCGAGCAGGCGACCTCGTAGGGCTGGCGATCGCTCAAGACCTGTCGTTCAATCGGCTGAAGCGCCTGCGTCGCGAGCTACTCCGGAGCCCGACGGTGTTCCGCGGCTACCGGCCGCTGCCCGCGCTCCTCCATCGATGGGCTCGCGAGCTCAGATGGGTGGTTGGAAGCATCAACCGCCGCTACCTCCACCGTCCATTCCCGTACTCGCGCTCCGGTCCGGGTGGCGGCACCGTGATCGCTGTCATCGGCAGCGACGGCGCCGGGAAGTCCTCTGTCAGCCAGATGCTCTATTCCTGGCTGGTAGGAAAGGTCGACGTCGTTCAGATCTATTTCGGAAGCGGTCAAGGTCGGTCCTCGATCCTGCGCTGGCCGATGAGGGTTGTCCTCGAGCTCACGCGTGGCCGCACACGCTCGACCCGTATGGACCCCGAGCAGCGTCGGACGCGCGACATCGGCTTCAAGCGTGCGGTGTGGGCTCTCGCGCTTGCTCGTGAGAAGCGCTGGAAGCTCAGGATGGTGGCCCGGGCACGGGAGCGGGGCTTCATAGTCATCTGCGATCGATACCCGCAGACCCAGGTTGACGGCGTCAACGACGGGCCTCTCCTGTGGACGTGGAGGGAGTCGCCGGCACGTGTGAAGCGGGTGCTGTCGCGCTGGGAGGACGGGATCTACAAACTGGCTGAGACCATTCCGCCCGACATAGTCGTTCGTCTTAACGTCACGCAAGAAACGGCTGCTGCGCGGAGACCCGGCGATGATCCGAGGGAGCTTGCGTTCCGGACGCAACTTGTCAGGAACCTGCGGTTCGACAATGCGTCGTCCGGCGTGATCGACATCGATGCCGACTACGACCTCGCCGCGGTGATGCTCGAGGTGAAGCGGCGGCTGTGGCCGGCCATCTGACCTTGACGCAGCCTCTGGTCGTCGAGTTCGTCGGCCTGCCAGGTGTCGGCAAGTCTCACGCGACGCGGCTTGTCGCCGCACGCCTCGCTGCGGTAGGTACCCCGGCCCGATCTTCGGCTCTGCGGATCAACCACGAACTCGGCAGGTCGCGGCGCGTGCTCTATAAGTCTGGCATCTGCGCAATGGAGGCGCTGGGGCGTCCTGGGCGCGCTGCGAAAGTCGGGCGGGCCCTGATCGGAAGTGGCCAGCAAAGCCGTGTGGACGTCCTGAGGCTCCTGTACAACTGGCTCTTCCTCGTTGGTCTTCTGCGGCGTGCTCGAAACCGGCCGGTAGTCGAGTTACTGGACGAGGGGATCTACCAGCTGCTGTGGTCGATCGGCTTCGCCGGAGACGAACGCGTCATACCTGACTACTCGTCCACCTTTCTCGTGGGTCCGCCCTCGGCGGTGCCGCTGCCCGACGTCGTTGTAGCCGTGGAGGCGCCGCTCGGACTGATCCAAGCGCGCATGGCGTCGAGAAAGGCACGCGCGGGACGTCTCGACCGGATGGAAGCCGCTGAACGTCAAGCAGCCCTCGTGCGCGGTGCCGATCTGCTCGACAAGCTGCTGTCGGAGAACGTGGGCCTCGGCGGAGAGCTATCCGGCCCGTTGCTACGGAGAGTTCGCAACGGCGGGTCAGGCCAACTTGAAGCGGACGTCGCTACCCTGGTCGACGAGTTGGCATCGCTGGCGGAGTAGTCCGCCTCGTGTCAAGGCGCCGCGCGGCGGCCTACGGAAGGGCCGGTATTGCCGCTCTGCCACTCGTGCGATAGAGAGCGCGCCGGTAGATGTCGGCGTAGGCGTCGGTAATCAGGTCGAGCGTGAAGTGCTGCTCGACGTGCGTCCGGCTGTTTGCTCCCATCTGCCTGAGTGCGTCTCGTTTTGCATCGAGCAGAGCCAACAAACCGACCGTTAAAGCGCGCACGTTCCGTGGCGGAACGAGAATCCCGTTCCACCCGTCTCGAACGACGTCGCGGCAGCCCGGCATGTCGGTCGTAATCAGCGGCAACCCCATCGCCCCGGCCTCGAGCAGCACCCGAGGTATCCCTTCCCGGTAGAACGTCGGAAGGGCAAACACATCGCTAATCGCAAGAAGAGCCGGAACGTCCGGCCGTGGCCCGAGCCAACGCACGTTCGGGTTCCCTTCGACCTCGCTTTGCGGAACTGCTTGCCAGCCCTCCGAGCTCACCGGTCCGACGAGCAGGAACGTACAGTCCGGGCGCTCACGCCGAATGGCTCCCGCGGCGGCGCAGTACTCCGCGACTCCCTTGGTCCGCACCAGGCGCGAGACCATCGTCACTACGACCTCGCCGTCGATACCAAGCTCGCGGCGCAGAGCTGCGAGCGCCTCGGCTGAGGGCCTTTGGCTCCGCAGAAGCTCAACATCGATGCCCGAGCCCGGCACTAATTCGGACGCGTCCGCCCGCGCCAGCCTATGACGGAGAAAGTAAGCCTGGTCGTCGCGGTTCTGGAAGATGGTTAGAGAGGCAACCCGCGACGCGACCGCCTGCATCAGGTGGTCGACTGGGCGAAGAAGCAAGGCAAGGGGCGAGCAGCTCGAGAACACGTATCCCATCCCGGTCAGCGTTCGGAGGCGTACCGGCACACCAGCCCTTCGTGCGGCGAGCGACGCGAGGATTCCGGGCTTGGTGTCGAAGGCGTGCACGACCGAGGGCCGGTGATCGCGGAAGAGTGCGAGAAGCTCTCGATAGGCTCGCCAATCCGCGAGAGGGTCCAACGCGCGCGAGAGCGAGTACCGGTGGTACGGGATCTCGTGCGCCCCAAACGGATCGGGCGGTTCGGAACCCACCATCGTCACGTCAAACCCGCGACGGCGCAGCTCGAGGACATAGGGAATCCGCAGCCGGATGTCGTCGCTGCCCACGAGCCAGATGTCCTTCTTGCCGCGCATCGACATCAACGAGAGTGGGCGGTCAGCGGCACTCTCGTGGTGGACGGCGACCGGCGCGCCCGTCGCACCCCGAACCGCTCGGCAACCCATCTCCAATGCTCCGCGAGCCCCTCGGCAAGTGGCGTCGACGCCACCCAGCCGAGGTGCGCAGACGCTCGCGTACCGTCGGCTCGCGTGCGCCGCACGTCGCCGGCAACGGCGTTGAGGCGGTCGATACGCAGCGTTCGGCCGGAGACGCGGCGGGCGAGCTCGAAGACGTCGATCATCGACGCCTCCTCGCCGCCGCCAATGTTGTAGATCAAGCCGGCTCCGCCGCGTTCCATCGCTGCGATCGTGCCGGATACCGCATCGTCGACGTAGGTGAAACTGCGCGAGGCGGACCCGTCCCCATAGAGGGGAAACGCGCTTCCGGAGGCGAGCGCTTCGAGCATCGTCGTAAACGCCATGTCGGGACGCTGTCGCGGGCCGTAAACGGTGAAGTACCGAAGTCCGACGGCATCGAGGCCCGTACGAGCGTACGCGTACGCGAGGTGCTCGCAGCACAGCTTCGTGATGCCGTACGGCGAGATCGGTCGAGGCTGCACGTCCTCCGGTGTCGGATAGGACTCAGCGTCACCGTAAATCGAGGACGAAGACGCGTAAGTCACACGAACGCCGTGGCGCGCGGCGGCTTCGAACAGTCGTGTCGTGGCCAGAACATTGCGCCGGGTGTAGAGCTCGAAGCCCGCGCCGAAGCTCGCTCTGACACCGGGTTGACCCGCGAGATGGAAGACGCGGTCGACCGTTCCGATCAGTACGTCGAGGTCACCCGTCTCGAGATCGAAATCGAGCACGTCGAGGCCTCGAGCATTCTCGCGCTTCCGATCCGGATCGTAGTAGTCCGTGAACGAATCAATCGCAACGACATCATCTCCTCGAGAACGAAGCGTCTCGGCTAGGTGAGACCCGATGAAGCCGGCTGCGCCGGTGACGAGGCTTCGAACCGCGCCGCTCACGCGTCCGCTCCCGAGAGGCTCTTCCCATCTCGCCAGGCAGCCGTGCGCGTCGGCCGGTTGACCCAGCCAAAGAGCCAAACCAGAGCAAGCGTGCTCGACGCGTAGGCAACGGCGGAGGCGCTTGCCGCGCCAACCGCTCCGAAACGCGGAATCAGCAGGAGATCGAGGACGACCGTCGCGGCCAGTCCGACGGCCATCCCCAACGAGTTCAAGCCGGGTCGCCCAACGCCATACAGGAAGGCGGTGATCACCGCGGCGATCCCTTGGGGCGCAAGCCCAACCAGGATTATGTGAGCGGGAGTGATCGCGCCCTTGAAGTCAGACCCGTAGAGCGCCGGAATCAGCAGCGTCGCGGCGAACCAGACAGGGACGATGGCTCCTGCCGCGAGCAACCCAGCTCTGGGGAGCAGCTTGCGAGCCTTCGCGGCAGCGGTCTGCTGGTCGTCCCGCGCGTACTTGGGGTACAGAACGTAGGTCAGCGCCAGTGGGGGGATCTTCACGAGCTCTGCGAACTTCGAGGCCACTGCGTACACACCGAGCACTGCCGGCCCCGTCAACACGCTGATCAGAAGAAAGTCCAGCCTCAGGTTCAGGAGAGTCAGAATGCCTCCGACCTGGGCGCGCAGACCGTAGCCGGCGATGCGCCTTGCAAGGTCGATGGAGGGTCGAGCGGCCTCGCGGAAGAACCCTCTCCTGGCAAGGCGTCCCGTGCCGAAGACGGCAGTGACGACGTCCGCAAAGAGAAGACCCCAGATCGAAGCCGCATAGCCGTGCACACCGAGGCCCCATAGCGCCCCGTAGGCGGGTAGGAACATGAACTCCTCGTTGACGATGACCCGGTTCGCCCCGGGGAGGTCGTCCGTCCCCTGCGAACACGACTTCGCGGTCGCGACGATGAGCTGTGTCAGGACGGTGACACCGGCGAGGAGGATGAGGGGGAGCGAAAGCCGCGGGAAAAGCGTGGCATGCAGTAGCGGCGCCCCGAGCGCCCAGAGCCCCGTTCCCAGCAAGCCGCCGGCGAGGGCCATCGCGACCAGCGTCATAGGCAGCCTTTTGTTCTCTCGCTCCGGCCCGGCCAGGAAGTAGGTCGTGGCGCCTGGCAAACCTGCGGAGAGAACCACCCCGGCTAAGCCTGGAAGCACCCGCAGAAGCGCGTAGACCCCGACGCCTGCCGGGCCGGTGGTCCGTGCGACCAACAGTGTTGCGACCGACAACGAGACGAGCGCGGCGATCCGGGCCGCGATGTTCGCGCCGAGGACGCTATTGCGACGCCTTACGAAGGTTCTGAGCTGTGCCATTGCCTCCGCCGGAGGGCCAACGCCGCCACGAATGCGAAGAGTGCCCATACGTGTCGATCGTGGAGAAGCTCGGAAAGCGCCATTGCGACCAGTGTTCCGGCGATCGCGCCGACGATCGCGTTTGGTCGGACGAGATCCATCGGAAGCTCGCGTGTCGCCACGGGCTTCTTGAGAATGGAAAGGGCCCGGAGCATGACGCCCCCGAGCAGAAGGGCGAGACCCAGAAAGCCCAGCACCCCTCGCTCGTTCAGGGCGGCGAAGTAGTCGTCGTGCGCCTCCTTGACGAACGGGGCCTGCTCCGCTCGGAGCCGCGCTTTCGTCGAAACCGGGCCGGCGCCGAGCGGCCCTCCCACTCGGTACAGGTGGATGCTCTCGTGCAGAATCGAGCCGCGTTGAGCGACGCTTTCCGCCTGGCGGCCGATGCCGTCACGAATGAACGCATAGCGGCTGTAGTGAGCCCTGTCCTGGATGCTCTTGACGCTGAGGGTGGCGGCGACCGCGTATCCGCCGAGCAACAGAAAACAGAGCGTCGTAACGGTCGCGATCGTGCCCGCTCGCCGATAGACGCCGAGGAGTGCGGCGATCGCGACGCCGATCAGGAGCGAGAGGATGCCGCTGTTGGAGCCGGTCGAAATGAGAGCGGCGACAAGAAGGCCGTACCCGGCGAACCGGAATAGCCGCCGCCGGGGGTGACCGGTCGCCCAGATCACCATCACCGATATGAACAGGTAGTTCGCAGCCACGTTCGGACTGCCGAACGTGAGCATCGTCCTGCCGGCTTCGTTGGACGATCGTCCTGTGAGGGCGGTCGTTCCGGTTGCGAGCCCTAGGAAGAGCAGGCTCGCCCAGACGATCGAGCTGTAGGCCCAGGTTCGGAGGAGAATCCTCATGTTGCTGGTCGAGATGCAGATGTTCAGGACCGCCCAGCACCACGTGAGCAAGAACACGTCCTGGATCAGTGCCGTGATTCCGGCAACAGGCACCGGGCCGGCAAGAGCCCCAACCACTCCACCCCCGAGGAACAGAAACATCGCGAAGGCGTAGGGGAAATGCCACCGCTCCTCGCTGTTGACACCCCAGAAGACGCAGGCGGCGAGCGCGAATGCGATGAGGAGATCGACTGGAGCCGTGGCTCCCGGGCCGCCCGGGCGGAGCAGCGGGAGCAGTGCCACCGCGGCCGCGGCGAACACGACGGGCGTGCGCGCCCGGTCGAGCACGTTCAGGCGATCCCCCAGCCGCAGGGCCGCCCTCGGCTTGGCCGGGCGAAGCAGGCCCCTAGCTCCCGCGAGATCGACGGAGCTCATGTCACGCTTTCAGTCGCAGACGCCACCGCGTCGGTCACCGCCCACACTTGGTCGCTCGACATGTGTGGGAAGAGCGGAAGGGTCACGAGCCGTTCGGCGACGGCTTCTGTGCGTGGCAGCACCCGACGTGTCGCGAACTCCCGATAGGCCCGGAAGCGGTGAATCGGTGGGTAATGGACGCTCGTCTGGATTCCCCGCTCCATGAGTGAACCCCGGAACCGCGCCCGCTCGCAACCCTCTGGCAGCAGTACCACGGCCAGGTGATGAGCGGACGTGACGTCGGTGCGCGGTGCGAACGGCATGGACAGGCCGTTCGTTCCGTCGAGTGCGGCCCGGTAGAGGTCGACGATCCGGGCGCGCTCCGCGTTCTGCCGCTCGAGGCGCCCGAGCTGCACAAGCGCGATCGTCGCGCGGAGCTCGTCCAGTCGGTAGTTGAAGCCTGCCATGACGACCTCGTAGCTCGAAGCGTGCCCGCGGTGCCGATCCCACGTGAGCGTGGTCATCCCGTGCGAACGCAGCAGGCGCGCCCTCTCCGCGAGTGCGTCGTCATCGGTGACGACCATTCCGCCCTCGCCAATCGGCAGGTTCTTGTTCGAGAAGAAGCTAAAGCAGCCGACGTCGCCGATCGTCCCGCACATCTGCTCTCCCCACCGTGCTCCCGGCCCGTGCGCCGCATCCTCGATGACGGCAAGCTCGTGCTCCGCTGCGAGCTCGAGGATCGCGTCCATTCGACACGGGTGTCCGCCGTAGTGCATAACGACGACTGCACGCGTCCGAGGACCGATCGCAGCCTCGAGATCCTCGGGGCTGACGTTGAGGTCGTCTCCGCCGCAGATGTCGCAGAACACGGGCGTAGCGCCCGTATGAACGATCGTGTTCGCCGCCGCTACGAAGTTGAGCGAGGGCACGAGCACCTCATCTTGCGCGCCGCAGCCAGAAGCGAGCAGCGCGAGGTGTAGCGCCGCCGTGCCGTTGGCCACCGCCAACGCGTGTCGCGCCCCGGAGAAACGAGCGAACTCGTGCTCGAGCTCAGCAACCCGTGGGCCCGAGCTCCACCAGCCCGAGCGGAGAGTTTGTGCGACGGCGTCCTCGATCTCCTCGTCCACGAGGACGTCCGAAAGCGGCACGCTCCAGGCGGGTTCGTCGCGCGGAGCGGCTACCGTCCGGGCAGTCGTTCGCAGACTGGGCTCGACGCTTCGGGTCGCCATGGTTCAGGCTCCCTGTGATGCCGCGGAGGAAACGGCCCTTACCGCCAACGAAGGCGTCGGCATCTCGACCCAGGCCGCGACGGCCTCTTCGTAGTCGTCTGGCCGGCCGATATCGAACCAGAGCCCGTCGTGGCGATAGACGCCGACCTTCTCTCCCGCCCGCAGAAGGGCCTTCACGAGATCCGGGAAGTCGAAGCGGCCTCTCCGGGGGATGTAGGCCAGGGCCGCCGGTTCAATGGCATAGATGCCCATGCTCACGGTCGCGGTCATCTGCGGCTTCTCGTCGTAAGACGCGACCTGATTCCGCCGGCCATTCCCGCAGAGGTAGAGGACGCCATAGTCGATCTGCGTAGTGCGCTCTCGCGTCGCGATCGTCACGATGTTGCGGTTGCGTCGGTGGTGCCGAAGGAACCCGTCGTAGGGGAGCGTCGTCAGGACGTCTCCGTTCATCGCGACGAAGGTCCGGTCCAACCCATCGACGAGTCTTAGCGGCGCCGCCGTGCCGAGAGGCTCGTCCTCGCGCACGAATTTGATCTCGACACCGTCTTCGGGGCGGTTGTCGAGCACGGCTTCGATCAGGTGCGAGAGGTGCCCGACGCAGAGGGTGACGTCGGTGATCCCGCAGGCGGCGAACTGCCCGAGAACCAGCTCGAGAATCGAGCGGTCGCCGATCGGCATCAACGGCTTGGGTAGCACCGACGTGTACGGAGCGAGACGAGTGCCCATTCCGCCCGCGAGGACTACCGCCTTCAGGGGGCGTCGTCGGCGTGCCCGGGCGGCGAGGTCTTCGCGAAGGTCCAAAACCCCCTCGGTCACTGCTCCAGTCCAACCCCTCTGGCAGGCACTGAAACGGCCGCCTTCTCGCCGCGTGGTTCCCGAACTCCCAGCGCGCCGGTGCTTCGGTCCACGGCGATGTCGCGCCTTCCAACCACGGCCGCTGACGTCCAGGCGAGAATGCGGAGATCGAGCAGCAGCGAGCGCCGGTTGACGTACAGCAGGTCGAGCGCCACCTTCTGCGGAAACAGCCGTTCGACGTAGTCCCGGACCCGGTCCTCGCGGTCGAGGACGTCGCCCTCCTTGGCGAAGGCGAGCTGACAGAAGCCGGTCACTCCCGGCTTCACCGTCAGAAGCGTTGCGTAGTCGTCGCTGCGGAGCGCGACGAATTGTGGATCTTCCGGCCGTGGGCCGACGAGCGTCATCTCGCCCTTGAGGACGTTCCATAGCTGGGGTAGCTCATCGAGCTTCGTCCTGGCGAGAACGCGCCCAACTGAGGTAAACCGCTCATCGGTGCTGAGCGTCACGGCGTCGCCGGGGGCGCCGTCGCGCATCTTCCGAAACTTCAGCATCTGCAGCTCGGCGCCGCGAAAACCGACCCTGCGACAGCGGAAAAAAATCGGCCCCCGACTGTCGATCCGAATTGCGGCGGCGATAACGAGCAAGAGAGGCATTAAGACGAGCAAGAACGCGCCGGCGACGGCGATGTCGATCAAGCGGCTCGCGTTCACGCTTTGCGCGCGCGGCGCCGTGGGCCAAATGGCAATCACAGAACCCCCTCTCTCTCCCTCTTCCCGGCTCTCTCCCCGGCCGCATTGAGGGTGCGTGCATGGTCGGCCGCTCCGCCGAGAGTGTCAATGGGCTTGGTGGAAGACCCCCCGAACGTGGAGGTCACGCCGTGGGGGCGATGTTCGACAATGAAGGCCGCCCATGCTGCGTCGATTTCGTCCTCGCCCGCGGTCGGCAGCGCTCGGACTCTGCGCTGTGGCAGTTGCGCTGGTCCTGACCTCGATTTCGCCCGCGCTCGGCGGGTCTCCGACGACGCTCTACGTCGACGGTGCGAGTCCCAGCTGCTCGGACTTTGGGAGCGGCGCGCAAGCCGCACCGTTCTGCACGATCGGCGCGGCCGTTGCGAAAGTCGCCCCGGGGCAGACGGTGCAGGTAGCAGGGGGTACGTACTCCGAGAAGGTGACGATCTCGAAGTCCGGGACCCCGACTGCGCCGATCGCTCTCAGGGCCGCGCCCGGCGCGACCGTAACGGTGACGGGGGGAACGAACGGGTTCGTGATCTCCGGCCGGAGCTGGATCACGGTCGACGGGTTCACGGTGACGAATACCCCTGACTACGGAATCACCGTGTCGAGCTCGTCGTCCATCACGATCTCGAACAACAACGTGAGCTACGCCGGCTTCCAGACGAGCGGCATGACCCGCGCAGGAATCCGGCTCAACAACTCAACCGATTCCTTGATAGTGGGGAACAAGAGCCACGACAACAGCTATGCCGGAATCATGGTGGTCGGTGGAACGCGAAACGAGGTGCGGGGAAACGAAACGTTCAGGAACGCCCGCGGGTTCGAGCGTGCGGCGCCGGGCATCCGCATCTATGAGTCGACCGCGAACGTCGTCGACAACAACATCACGCACGACAACGAGGACTCCGGCATTGAGTCGTATTCAGGCGCGAACGACACCCTGATTTACAACAATGTTTCGTACAACAACGGCGACCACGGAATCGACGACTTGCGCACCACCGGCCAGCGAATCATCGGCAACACCGTCTACAAGAACGTGACCGCCGGGATCAACCTCGAGGGCAATTCAACAGGCGGCACGATCATGAACAACATCAGCGTCGACAACGGAATCAGGAGTCCGCGGACACACAGTGACATCCGCGTCGAGAGCGGGTCCACGGCTGGTACGACAGTGGATTACAACGTCGTCCACCTGACGACACCGGACACGCTCTTGATCTGGAACTCGGTCAGCTACACCACGTTGGCCGCCTACCAGGCCACAAGCGGGCAGATGAGCCACGGCCTCGACGCCGACCCGAAGTGGCGCGACATCGGCGCGCGTGACTTCCACCTCGTCGCCGGCTCCCCCGCGATCGATTACGCAGATTCAGGTACGAGCGGGCAGCCCGCCCTGGACGCCGAGGATCTTCCTCGGATCGACGACCCTGCTACGCCAAACACGGGTGCCGGCCCTCGCACCTATGACGATGCCGGTGCATTCGAGTTCCAGCCGAGCACCCTCGACGCGCCCCCGTCCGCGTCGCTGACGGTCAGTCCCTCCTCGGGCCCTGCGCCGCTTACGGTCACGGCCGATGCATCCGGGTCGAGCGACACCGACGCCACGCCGATCGCCAGCTACAGCTTCGACTTCGGCGACGGCTCGGCGACGGTCGGCCCGCAGGCAGGAGCGAGCGCCGACCACAGCTACCCAGCAGCGGGCACCTACACCGTCACGGTTACGGTGACGGACACGGCCGGCCAGTCGTCGAGCGCCAGCTCGCAAGCCACCGTCAGCGCCGCAACGATCGACTCGCCGCCAAATGCGGCGCTGACGGTCAGTCCCTCCTCGGGCCCTGCGCCACTTGAGGTCACTGCCGATGCATCCGGGTCCAGCGACACTGACGCCACGCCGATCGCCAGCTACAGCTTCGACTTCGGCGACGGTTCGGCAACGGTCGGCCCCCAGGCAGGAGCGAGCGCCGACCACAGCTACCCAGCGGCGGGCACCTACACCGTCACCGTGACGGTGACGGATACGGCCGGGCAGTCGTCGAGCGCGAGCTCTCAGGTCACCGTCAGTGCTGCGGCCAACCTGGTGAAAAACCCGGGCTTCGAGACGGATCTGTCCGGTTGGAACACCTCCGGCTCGGGCGCGAACATCGTCCTCACACGAGTAGCGGGGAGCCACTCTGGCGGCTGGGCTGCTCAGCTCACGAACACCGGTACGACGGCGAGTGCAGCCGACCTCAACGACTCTCCGAACTGGGTGAAGACGACGCTGCCGGGCAATTATGTAGGCGGCATCTGGGTTCGCGCGGACACGCCCGGCGCGATAATCACGCTCAGGTTCCGGGAGTACAATGGTTCGACGTTGGTGGGGACGACGAGCGCACAGGTGGCCCTGACGACGTCGTGGCAACAAGTCTCCGTGACGCACACCGTTGTTGCGCCCGGTGCCTCCACGCTGGATTTCAACGTCTACGTCGCGAAAGCTGCGCCCGGCGCTGTCTTCTACGCGGACGACGCCTTCATCGCTTCCCCTTAGGCGGACGGCGCTGCGGACAGCAGCTCGCCAAGGGTCGGTCGTCAGACGTTGTAGATGCTCGGTTTGTACACGGCAAGCGAGCCGCGGAGCCACTCGATCGTGCGACGAAGCCCCTCGTCGAAATCGATGGCAGGCTCCCAGCCGAGCATCGCGCGTGCCTTGCTGCGGTCGGCGATCAGCCGTTCGACCTCGCTGTGGGGTGGCCGAAGTCGATCCTCGGCGACGAGCACAGGCAGCTGGCGATCGACGAGCGCCAGCACCCGCTCGACGATCCCACCGATCGAAACTTCCACTCCGGTGCCGAGGTTGATCACCTCACCCAGGGCGTCGTCGACCTCTGCGCAACGGATGATCCCGCGCGCGGTGTCTTCCACGTAGACGAAGTCACGGGTGGGCGAGGTTGACCCGAGCTCGATCGCCTCGCGCGAGAGCGCCTGCGTGATGACTGTCGGAATCACCGCCCGAGCCGACTGGCGCGGACCGAAAGTATTGAAGGGACGGGCAACGACGACCGGCGTCTCGAACGATCTCCCGTACGAGAGCGCCAGCTGATCCGCGCCGACCTTGGACGCGGCGTATGGCGACTGGGGGTGGAGCGGATGGTGCTCCGGAATCGGAACACTCATCGCCGTCCCGTATACCTCGCTGGTCGAAGTCTGGACGATCCGCGAAACCTCCAGCCGACGCGTGGCTTCGAGCACGTTGAGGGTTCCTTCCAGATTGGCTGTTACGAACTCCCTCGGGTGCCGGTACGAGTAGGGAATCGGGATGAGCGCGCCGAGATGGAGAACAACGTCGGACCCAGCGACCGCTCCGGCGACCGCCTCGGGGTTTGCGAGATCACCAGTGAAGATCTCGAGCTCTTCCCTCATCTCTGGCTCGCAGAACTCGAGACACCCGTAGTCGTTTCGAGAGTTGTAGCGAACAAACGCGCGGACGCTTGCCCCGGCGCCGACGAGCAACTCACAAACGTGGCTACCGATGAAACCCCCGGCGCCGGTGACCAGCACGCGGCGACCACTCCAGTAGGACATAGACCCGTCTGCCACGGTCAGCCCTCTCTCGCCTTCACCTGCGCTCGGCGGGGCGTGCGGATTGTGTACGAGTCGATCACCGTTCCCAGCCGACAACTGATGCCCTGGCTTGAGGAGGGCGGCCCGCACACGGCCTCGATTCGCATCCTGCTGGCGCTCACGTCCACTCGCAAATGCTCCAGGTGCAGAGCGCGGACGGCTGTACGAGAGTCTGGGCCACGCGACCACGCTTCCAGACTCGAGCCGCCGGCGCCGGCCGATATCTGCACAACGTGGTGGATCGGCACGAAACGCTCGTAGTCGTGAGAGTGCCCGTTCAGATTCAAGACGTACTTCGAATAGCGGTCTCCGAGGGCGTCGATAATCGACGCGAGTGACTTGTCGCCAGGGTGGTGCCCGGTGGAGTAGGCGGGTCGATGGCCGAAGGTCACGATGAAGTGGATCCGAGGATTGCGTTGACCGGCCGCCATCAGCCGCACGGCCTTCCGTTGCCAGTCGGTCCACGTCGCATCGGTGTAGGGCTCCGGATAGGAGATGAACCGCACTCCGCCGGCATCGAACCAGCCCCAATCCGCGCCGCAGCACCCTTCACCCGGTGCGCCAGGAGACGCGTGCCCGTGTGGGATTCCGATTCGCCCCTTGTAGTTTCGGAGGTCGTCCGTCGACTCGTCCCATTCGTGATTGCCCCAGGCGGCCATGTATGCGGCACGGCGACTCCAGGCCATCACGTCGTTGAAATGCCTGTCGACCGCCGGCTGGCCGTGATCGTTTCCATACGAGAGGTCCCCGGCGAGGATCACGAAGGCCGGGTTGTCCGCGAAAATCTGTTTCTGGGTCACGCTGACGGCGTCGTAGTCACTGGATGCCCCGACGTCGGCTTCGAGGTCGAACCGAAACCGGCCTACCGGCGGGGTCGAAAAAGCGGACTTCACCCGGCCTACCGCGTAGCGATACCGTTTCCCGCGCTGCAATCCAGTGATCGTCGCCTGCCAGAATGGCCCCTTCGACGAAAAGGGCGTGATCCTCGGGTGGCGGGCGGGAACAACCGACCCGTAGCGCGTCGTAGGCCCGTAGCGAACGGAGCGAGCCGTTCCCGTCCAGTCGAACGTCACGGAGTTCGGACCGGCGTAGGTGTAATGCAGCTCCGTGGCCGTGCCACCAAGCGTCCGCTCTGGCCGTAGTCCCGTGCTTCGCCCTGTGGAACGTACGCCGGGCGCGGATCGGTTGAAGCGCCTGAAGACGTCGAGCAAGCCTCGCTGCTGCGTGAGGCTATGGCCGTCCCATCTCCAGCTGAAAGTCATGTAGCCGGACTGCCTCGACGCTGCCCATTGCGAGAGCATGTGCCGTTCCTCGGCGTTCGTCGGCCAGCGCCAGGTCGAGTCGGCGAAGGCCTGCACCACTCCCCAATACGGCACTCGCGCCTTGTTGGCGGCCGTGATGACCCTGCCAATCCAGTCGAAATGACACCGCTTGCCCCGGTAGCACGGATACGGATCGAGCCCGAGAATGTCGGCTGCGCCTACCCATTTCGGGATCTGCTCGAGAGTCGCTCGACCCGAATTCGAGTCAACGACAAGGATCGTCGGCTTGCCCGGACTGAGCGCGTGTATGAGCTGCGTGCGTGCTCGATGCTGTGCCGGCGCCGCCGGGCACGCGTTCGGATCGGGCTCGTCGGAGATGTAGAACCCAAAGACCTTTCGATCGCGAGCCATCCGCTGTACTTCGCTTCGAAGCTCGTCATCGGAGACTTGCCACCCGCAAGTGGAATTGTCGTAATCGCCGAGCCACACCAGGCCGCGCGTCCTGCCCGGGAGCCGGTCGGCTCTCCACTTCGAGCTGACGTCGAGGAGGTTCCAGCCATAGGACGCGACGAGCGGCGCGCTCGAGCCCGAGTTGATCATGTACCGATGCCGTGGCGCCTTGCCAGCCTCGGCCGGCGCCGACGGACGACCGCCCAAGGGCTTGCCGGCTGCGGTGCCGAGGGCGACGATCATGTACCCGATCAGCACAGCTCCTGCGAGGAAGGCAACTAGGCGACGCACGCCCGGGAGGGCCGGCATAGAACGAACACAGACGGCCGCCCTCGCAACGCGTTCAACGCGAGCTCGAGCGAGTGACCTTCTCTAGGCCGCTCTGCTGAGCCGGCTTTGTCACACCCTTGCCGACCGGGTCGACAGGGCGTAGGCCCGGCCGCCACGGGCGTTCGCCGTCATACGTGATCAGACCCAGGACCGGCAACCTGCTCAGCTCGAGAAGTTGATTTGTCTCGATGAGATCTTCCTTCTTGAGGGCGAGCGGCGAAACAAGGACCACGCCCGCACCTCCGCCGTTCGGCGACCACGTGTGCGCATCGAATACGTCGACCGTGACGCCCCGCGCATGTGGGTCGTTGGCTGCCTTTGGAGCCCTGGACGAGCCGTTGGAATCGCCGGAACGTGTGAGCGCGACAGCGAGCGACCTCAGGTCGACCGAAGGCCCTGCACCGACCAGCCAGACACCGTGTACCCGGGAGCCTTCACTGGCGAGCCTGATGTGGTCGGCCAATGACGTCGTGTCCGCCACCAGCGACGCCTGACCGGGCACCCCCGACAACCTGCCCAGAAGTGGCGCATCGAATTCCCGGGCGAGGGCGTCCTCACCGACGACTGTGGGTCGGATCATCTCCACCAGGCCGGCGGTGCCGAGTGCGAGTATCAGGCCGAAGATCGCGCCAAGCGTCATGTACGGGATCAGACCGGAAGTAGTCGCGTGCGTGGGGAGAACTGCAGGGCTGATGATCGACGGCTTCGGTCGTAGCGCTGCGCTCGAAAGGAGAGTTGCACGCTCGCTCTCGATCGTCGAACGCTGTTGTGCAAGGAGATCCCGTTGTGCAGCGGCCGCCGGGTCTGACGCGGCCGTTGCGTCGAGCTCGGCGATCTTGCGATTGATGCCGTCGATCTGTCCGGTGCTTGCAGAGAGGGCCCGCTGGAGCTCGCCGTTGCTGATCGCGAGGCGAGTCCGGATCAGCTGAGCGGCCAGCGCGTCCGCCACGGTTTTCGCGCCGTGCGAGGTCCGATCGCTATACGAGAGCTCGAGGACGCCCGACGTCCCCAAAGGTCGGACGGCGACGTGGTGCGCGACGCCAGCGACATCTCGACGGACATGACTGCGGTTGAGCGCTGCTCGGATTTGCGCTGGGCTCGTCGCGATCGCCTGGCCCATGTCGGCTATCGCAGCCGCTTCGGTCCGGGACGCCGGGTCCTGCGTGTCAAGCGCCAGCCGCGCCGACGTGGTAAAGGTCTTCCCTGTGGCGCGATGCACGAGCGCGCCCACGGCGAGGCCTGTGATCACGAAGCACGCGATGAGTCGCACGTGCTGCAGGACAATCCGTCGAAAGGCTTCGTTTAGTTCCACCCAATCCTCTATTCGGTGGTGAGTACCGTCTGCTCCCCTGAGATGCCGTAACCCGAATGCGACCCGGAACTGCATTCCTCCGGGCTCCGCAACAAGAGTGATTGGCTTCAGGACTGCGGTCAAGGCAACCTCCCCGGTCGGGGGGTTGGGACTTCAAAGCCGCAACCAGCCGCATGCGCCCGCGCGTTTAACTAAGACGATGGGGCGGGAGGACGATGGGGCGGGAGTAAGACGATGGGGCCTGGAGTAAGACGATGAGACCTGGACGCTCGGTGAGGGCGCTTTTGGTGTCGGCTCTGGTTCTCGCCGCCGCCTTCCTGATCGCTTCCGGAACCGCGCAGACACCCACACTTCTACCGGGCAATTCGTCGGCAACTGCGGGTTTGATACCGCCGCCGCCGCTGCCGCCCCCGCCGCCGCTTCCGCCGCCCCCGCCGCTGCCTCCGCCCCCGCCGCTGCCTCCGCCCCCGCCACTGCCGCCCCCGCCGCCGCTTCCGCCGCCGCCGCCGCTTCCACCACCGCCGCCTCCGCCACCGCCGCTTCCGCCGCCCCCGCCGCTGCCTCCGCCCCCGCCACTGCCGCCCCCGCCGCCGCTTCCGCCGCCGCCGCCGCTTCCACCACCGCCGCCTCCGCCACCGCCGCTTCCGCCGCCCCCGCCGCTTCCACCACCGCCGCCGCTTCCACCACCGCCGCCGAACCTGCCTCCGCCGCCTCCGCCGCCGCCGCTGCCCCCGGCTGCCGGCGGGGTATTGCCCGGCTCGGGCGGCTCAGCAAGCGGCTCGTCCGGTACATCTGGTTCCGGGGCACCGCAGGCGGGCAGCGCTGGCGGGTCGAGCGTCACGTACGGGTCGCCCGCACGAGCTCCGCGGTCGCCCAGGTGGATCGTGTCGAAGGGGCGGCATCATCGAGCGACCACGTTCATGTTCAGGCTCCGCAAGGCCGGTCGTGTGAGGGTGACGGTGACTCAGTTGGCGCCGCGCTGCGGTGTGACGCGAAGCTTCCAACTCCGCGGACACAAGGGCGTCAACAGGCTCCGGTTCAGCGGCCGCCTAGGAGGACGCCGTCTGGCACCTGGCACGTACAGGATCGACGCGCGCGCGGTCCGGAGTGGCCGCAGACTCTTCGTGACCCGCGTCGTCATTGTCACCAGTGGCCGTCCCAAGCGCTCACAGCTCGCGGCTCTCTGGATGCGCAACTCCTGCGCACCCTCGTTGCCATTTCCCGGGAACAGCCTCGCGGCGCTGATCGGGATGAGCGGCGTCGATCGCGACGGACGGGCGCAGACGTCGAAGGGCGGCGTGCTCGCGGCTGAGACGAGCAAGAACTCCCCGAGCCCCGAGCTTCCTGGCGGGCTCTCCGGGGCGAACGGATTCCGACCTAGCTCTCCCAGGGACTGGTTGCGCCTGTTCCTCTTCGCGGTGCTCGGGATCTCGCTCGTTTTCGCGATCAGCCACACGGTTCGCGACCTCAGGCGCTGAGCGGAAGCTCGTGCTCTCGCGCACGCAAGCAACCAACACTCGCACGGTCGTGCGCGTAGCACGTGTCAGCGCAGTTTGAAATAGTTACGAAATTGGTACAAATATGCGGTCGCACAATCGAAGGACTGGGAACTACCTTGGGAGGGGAGGGGAGGAGTTACCAACAGCAGGATAGGAGTCACCGCCGTGACCGCAAGGGGAGAGCGGGCGGCGGTCGTATGCGATCGGTCTGAATTATGGCTTCGCGCGCTCGTGCGAGTGTTGGCCGCCATTGACGTGTCCGTGAGTGCGGCGACGACTTCTGTGGACGAGGCGGTCAAGCTCGTCGAAGAGCGCCGACCAAATCTATTTGTTGCCGGAATCGACAACGACCAGACAAGTGCTGATGACTTGCAGAGCATCCATCGAGCGCGAGAGAAGGTGGTCGACCTGCGCGTCGTCGTCTGGTCGACCGTTGACGACCCACGTGCAGTCAACGCGGCTTTCGCTGCAGGAGCCGCGGGCTACGTGCTCAAGACGGCACGCCCTGACGATCTGATCGTTGCGATCCGCCAGGTCTTCGAGCGCTCGATCTACCTCGCCAAGGAATGGCCACTTCCCGATCAAGCCCGCCAAACGACGTCCCGGAGCACAGCCGTGATGCTTACCCCGCGCGAGCGCGAGATCCTCCAACTCGTCGCCGAGGGCTACTCCAATGCGCAGCTCGCCCGCATGCTGTGGGTTTCGCTCGAAACGATCAAGTTCCACCTTTCGAACATTTACGAGAAGCTCGAGGTTTCAAACCGGACCGAGGCGACCCGGTGGGCCCATATCCACGGTGTGGCTCTCATGCACCCGTCGCCGCCGGGCGCCGGCTAGTTGCTCTGCCAGGTCGCGCGCCAGCTCCCGGCCTTTTCGAAGCGCTCTGATAACGAATCCTTGGGAGTTTGCACCCGCCGACAGGCTCGATTGTCAACGAATCCCGGCCTCTTGGGGAGGAGAACCGGAGCGCTCCGTATGACAAACTGAGGCTGTGCAACGTCCACGGCCGCCCCGGGACAGAACACGTATCGTCATCGCGGACAAGGACCGCCGCTTCGCCGACGAGCTGCGACTGTCGGTCGAGGAGCATGGCGCGTTCGAAGTCATCGGTATCGCCGGCGATGGCGAGGAGGCAATCCAGCTCGTCGAGACGCTGAAGCCGTCGCTCGTGCTGATGGACGTTGCAATGCCGGGCGTCGACGGAGTCGAGGCGACGCGAAAGTTGCGCAATATGTCGGAGAGCCCCGTTGTCGTCCTGATGACCTCGGTGGAGGGACCGGATTCCCGGGCTCTCGATGCGGGAGCGGCGGCGTACATAAGGAAAGGCGAGGGTGTCAGCTGCCTGGCCGACATCGTCCTGGCGCTGGCGCTCCTGAACGCGAGCATGCCTCGCGCTGGCGTCCGCTGACACGGCTTCGTTGTCCGGTCCTCGTGCGGCGGCTCTCGCCTCTCTTTGATCAGGAGAGGGGAGCCGGGCGCTTCCGCTCCCCCTAGGGAAGAACTGCCGCCCAGTACTCCCCGGAAAGAGGTTTGCCCGACTCCCTAGTCTCATAGATGCGCCCGCTCCCCCAACCGTGCGCATCCTTGACCGCGAGCACGCCGAGCTTGCGACTCGCCTTAGGCACCCGCGCGCGTGGGAAATGGGAAAAGCGCCGCCATGTACCCGCTCGGGCAATCGATACCGAGCTACTTTGGCGCAAATCCTGAGCACCAGGACGACACAGGCCAGGCCAGTTATGCCCGGTTCCAGACCGGATCACGCGGTTCTAAGGCATGGATCGCACCTGGGAGGTCGCCGGTTCGAGCCCCGCTAGCTCCATCCCTTGTCAAGGCGTTTCGTGCCTCCGTCCCGGTGCGAGGAGGGCGCTTGGTGAGCGGATTGGTGAGTCGGTCATGCCCGCTCAGCCTCCAGTCCGTCAGGCGACAAGGACGCTGGCCCAGGCGACGGTCCTCCTCATCGAATTACTGATGACGTCGCGGGGGGCCAGGTAGAGTCGAGCTATGGCTGCATGGAGCGGGCGGAGGAAGTTGGTCGTCGGCGCGCTCGTCCTCTTTGCTCTCTGGATCGCGTTCCTCATCGTGTTCGCTACATTCACCCTGGGTTAGCCAGAGCTACCGTCGCCGTCGGCCCGACTTAGTCAGGGGTCATTCGCGCACGCTGGCCCAGACGAGAGCGCCTTAGGAACGTGTGCCGTACGCAGAGGCGATGTCGCGCCAAAGATCACTCAGCAGCTCTGCCTTCTCTGCTTCGATCTCTTTCTCGATCACCGTACGGTCAGCTTCACCGCGGATGCCTCTCTCGGAGAAGAACTCTGCGTAGGCGGCCGACTACCAGTCGTGAGCGATCTCGCTGCACTGCCGCGCCGCCGCAGCAAGGTCAGCCGACGTCGCACCGCTGGCAATGGCGTCGAGGTACGCGCGTTCCGCCCGCTCATAATCGACGGCGACCATGCTTCTGATCCTAGGTTCGACTGCCCGCTGGTCGAGGGACATTCCCGAACACTGGCCCAGGCGACGCTTGCTTCTCCGCAACCGGAAGCTCGCGCGAGCCGGATGATTTCTCACTCTCGATCGTCGGCCGCCGGGACGTCGCTGACGCTGATCGGGGCGCGAGGGGCGGAACGTCAGGTGTCTGCGGCTACGACCGCGAAGAGCTGCCAGCTCCCGGGTATTCCCTTAAGTTCGTGGACGCCTCGATCTTCGAACCTGATTCCTGATCCGGCGACGAGGTCTCGAACCGTTTGCGAGACGAGCACTTCGCCTGCGCCGGCGTTGGAGGCGACGCGGGAGCCGATGTTGACGGCGAGGCCCGCGATCTTCCCGTCGTGGAGCTCGCACTCGCCGACGTGGATCCCGATTCTCGCTTCGAGGCCGAGCGTGCGGACGCCGTCGACGATCGCCTGCGCCGCCCTGATCGCGCGCGCGGGGCCGTCGAAGGTGGCGAAGAACCCGTCGCCGGCCGTGTCGCGTTCGTGTCCGCGGAAGCGCGCCAGTTCCCGTCGGACGAGCGCGTGGTGGCGGGCCAGGAGGTCGCGCCAGGCGCGGTCGCCGATCCGTGCCGCATGGTCGGTCGAGCCGACGATGTCGGTGAACACGACAGTGGCGAGCACGCTCTCGGGGACGGCCGGGGCTTCTTCGCCGGCAACGAACCGGTCGATCTCGTCTGCGATTTCGGGCGAGAGGAAGATCGCGCCCGGGTCGGTGCCGGACACGCGCATCGTCCGCGCGCCCGGGATCCGGGTCGCCGCGTCCATCGTCGCCGCCTCCTCCTCCGGCAACGAGCGGTAGAGGAGGAGCGTCGGGACGTGCACCGCGGGCAGCACGTCGCGCAGATCGGTCTCGTGAAAGGCACGGTTGAGCGCGTACGCGACCGCGGGGCTCGCTCCGAGCCGTACGGAGTTTGCGAACCACTGCCGATCGTCCTCGTTCGCAGCGAGCGACGGCCACACTTCCCTGAAGAGCTGGTCACACCATTCCTCGATGCCCCAGCCCTCCCGAAGAGCGGGCAGGTACTGCGGTGACTTGGCGTCGGCGTGCGCGGTGGAGCCCTTCGCTCGGGCGTGGAAGAGCACGAGCGCCCGCGTTCGCTCCGGATACGACGCCGCGAACAGGACGGCCATCGCGCTCCCCTCGTCCGCGCTGAAGATCACCGGATTCGACGATCCGGCGTGGTCGAGAACCGCGTGCAAATCCTCCATCCTCGTCTCGAGGGCGGCGAACTGGCCGCCGTGGTCGGAGAGACCGGTTCCGCGCTTGTCGAACAGGATCAGCCGGAACGAACGGGCGAGGCGGAGGTAGAAGTCGCGCCAGCGCGGATACTCCCACCAGTGCACGAGGTTCGACGTCCACTCGGGCACGTAGACGAGGTCGACGTCCCCGTCGCCCACCACCTGGTAGGCGATCGCGACTCCACCGTTGCGCGCGTACCTGATCTGTGGGAGGCGCGAGGCGTTCGAGTCCATTCGCGGATTCTGCGCCATACCGGACGGCCACGAGACGGGATCACCGCGCCGACGTGGCTCGGGGAACATTGGCGAACACTCGCGCAGCCGACCGAGCTGTCACCAGGGGGCGATTGTCACGCCACCCCATTCCTCGGGGGCGACGTCGCGCACTGTTTGCGTCAGCTCCCACCGGTGGCCGCCGGGATCCTCGACGACGCCGGAGCGCTCACCGTACTCCCACGTCGTCAACTCCTCCACGACCAGTGCGCCTGTTTCACGCGCCCGAGCGAATGCCGCATCCACATCCGGCACACGCACCTTGACGATATGCGTCACACCGCCGCCGCTCGGGGCGACCCGATCGGCACCCGCCTCGGCGACGACGACGGCACCGTCTGAGCCGACCCGCAACTGAGCGCGGTGCCCGTCGCCAATCCGCACCCGTTCCCCGAACCCGAACGCCGATTCGAGCCACGCGACCGCGGCGCGTACATCCTCGTAGACGAGCACCGGCGTCACCGTGGCAGGCCCTGCCCCTTCCAATTCTCTGGCGTCGACTCGGCTACGCCTACGCGCTGGTGGCCTACGCCTCCGGGGGAAACTGAGCCTCTGAGATGGGAGCACCCAGGAGCGCGAATACGACCTCGCCGCCCTGATACTGGACGACCGCTCGAGGATTCAGCCGAGAGGGACACGCCCGCACCAGCGACGGCCGGCTCGACGTCGACCTCGACGTCCCGGCTGAGATGGGCGGTTCAGGGGGCCCAGGGACGAACCCTGAGCAGCTCTTTGCCACCGGGTGGGCGGCCTGCTTCCAGTCGGCGCTGATGCGGTTCGCCTTCGGCAAGAAGCTCGATCTCAGCGACTCGCGTGTCACCGCTCGTGTGGGGATCGAGCCGGTACCCAGCGGCGGCTTCTGGCTTGTCGCGGCCCTCGACCTCGACGCCCCTCAGCTCACCCGTGACGTGGCGGTCGACCTGATGAAGACCGCGCACGAGACCTGCCCTTACTCAAGGGGCACGCGGCAACGTCGAGGTCACGCTCACGGTGGGCGGGACGACGATCGAGCGCCAGGCCGCCTGACCAGCGGATTTCGTGAGTCGCTACTGCCGGACGGCCGCGAACGCCACCTCGTCGATGTAGCACCAGCTCCAGTCCTCGCCGGGCTCCGCGGAGCGGATGATCGGATGACCACTCTCACCGGAGTGCGCAGTCGCGTGCCGGTTCGGCGACGAGTCGCAGCAGCCGATCTTCCCGCAGGTCATGCACATGCGGAGGTGAACCCATGTGCCCCCGATCTTCAGGCACTCTTCGCACCCTTCGATGGTCTCCGGTAGCTCGGTCACCTCGATCTGGTCGAGGTGGCTGCAGATGGGATTCGCGGACATTCCGTCTCCTTTCTCAGCTTGCGAGGGCGACTGCAAAGTCGCCCCGCCGGTCGGTCCACCACGAGCGAACGCTCAACTCCGCGGGCTCGAGCTCCCTTTCGAGAGCGTCCCGCCGGAACTTCGAGCTGATCTCGACCCGAAGCCGCTCGCCCTTGCGGAACGCGAGCTCCAGCTTCAGCTCCGGCACTGCGACGACGTGGGCTTCGAGTGCACGGAGCGCGATGTCCATCCACTCGTGCTCCGGATCCCAGCGCGGCTCGTAGCCGAACCGGCCCTGCTCGAAGGTGGCGCCAAGCTCGCGATTGGCGGCCGCGAGAGCGTTTCGGACGAACGCTTCCGTCACACCGGCGCGATCGAAATAGGCAGCCTCGAGCCTGGCGGCGTCCTTCACCAGGTCGAGCCCGAGGAGCAGCGTGTCGTCCTCGCGCAGCTCCCGGGCCAGTGAGGCGAGCAGCTCCGCCCGCTGCTCGGGGTAGAGGTTTCCGAGGGTGCTTCCGAGGAGCGCGATCAGCCGTGGGCCCTCGGTCGGCAGCGCTCCGAGATCGTGCTCGAAGTCGCCCACGATTGGCTCGACGGAGACTTGCGGATACGCCTCGGCGATCGCGCTCGCGCTCGTCCGCAGCATTTGCTCGCTGACGTCGAAGGGAACGAATCGCTCGAGCTCGAGCGCGTCCAGGAGAAACCGGGTGTTCCTGGCGTTCCCCGACCCGAGCTCGACCAGTGTCCGCGCCTCCGTTTGCGCGGCGATCGCGCGGGCGCGCGCGGCCAGAATCTCGGCCTCCCGGCGCGGCAGGTAGTAGTCGGGGAGGCGGGTGATCGACTCGTACAGCAGCGACCCGCGCTCGTCGTAGAGCCAGACCGGCGGCAGCTCCTTCGGCTCGCGCTGCAGGGTCCGGCGAGTTGCCTCGAAGAGGTCCGGACGGACTGCGCTGGGGGCTCTAGACATCGGATGCGCACCGGATGCCGGCGAAGATCTGCCGGCGCTGTGGCAGGTCCCAGTTGCGAAAGGTCGGCCGGGCGACGAGCGGATCGGTCGCCCACGAGCCGCCGCGCAGCACTCGGTACTCGTCGCCGAAAAACACCTCGGAGTACTCCTTGTAGGGGTAGGCGCGAAAGCGCGGGTACCCGCCGAAGAACGTTGACGTCCACTGCCAGACCGCCCCTTGGGCGTGCTCGAGCTCCTTGCCGACGCTCTTCACCGCCTTCTCCCACTCCGGCTCGGTCGGCAGGCGCTTGCCGGCCCAGGATGCGTAGGCCTCGGCCTCGTGGAACGAGATGTGCTCTACGGGCTCGTCCTCACGACCCGCGCGGAGCGATGCAGCTGCTCCCTCGGCTTCGACGAACGCCGCGTACTCCGCATTCGTCGCGAGGGCACGGTCGATCCGGAACGGCGGCAGGTCGACGACGTGCGCCGGCCGCTCGTTGTCGTAAGCCCACCGGTCGTCCGAGCCCAACGTGAACTGCCCGCCGGGAACGAGGACGTCGCCGCGCGCCGTGACCCGGGGCAGCCCGGAGTCGGCCAAGCCTGCGAGGGCAAGCGTCTGCGTCATCGTCTCGACGTGCTGGAGCTCGTGCTGCGCGACCATGCCGACAAGAAAGTCGTCCCCCGCCAGCTCGGGAAGCCGCTCGAGCACCTTCCTGCGCACCTCCGAGACGTAGGCACGCGCGTCGTCGGGGGACAGGATGGGCAGCGTCCCGCGCTCGGCTCGGCCGTGTGCGAACGAGTCGTATAGATCGTCGAGCCCGTTGCCGTTGACGTTGCCGTTTCGGAGCAACCAGAGCTCCTCGAAGTAGCCGATGTGAGCCAGGTCCCAGACGAGTGGCGACTGGAGCGTCGAGACCTGGCGCGTCAGCTGCTCGTCCGGGAGGGGGTCGAGCAAGGTCTCGGTTCGCCGCCGGGCGTGCTCGAGGACCGCTGCGAGCTCAGTAGGTGACACCGAGCTCGGCAAGACGGCTGAAGATCAGCGAGGCGACCATCGACCCCTCGCCGACGGCGGCGGCGACGCGTTTGGTCGACCCGTGGCGAACGTCGCCGGCCGCGAAGAGGCCGACTCGGCTGGTCTCGAGCGGCAGCGGATCGCGCTCGAGTGGCCAGCAGTCCGGCGCCTTCCCGTCCTTCAGAAGGTCCTGGCCGGTGAGGATGTAGCCGCGGTCATCGATATGCACGTGCTCGCGCGAGCACCACTCGGTGTGCGGCCGCCCGCCGATGCAGAGGAAGACGCCGTCGACCGCCCGCGTCTCAGACTTCCCGCCCGAGTCCGCGAAGGTCACTCCGGTCAGCCCGCCGTCGTTCGAATGCAGCTCGGTCAGCTGGGTCTCGAGCCGGACGTCGATCAGGGGATGCTTCTCGATGCGCTCGATCAGGTATGCGGACATGCTCTTGCTGAGGCGGTCGCCGCGAATGAGCATCGTCACCCGAGCCGTCTGGTTCGCGAAGTTGAGAACGGCCTGGCCCGCGGAGTTGCCGGCGCCCACCACCACGACGTCCTGGCCGGCGCACTGCGCCGCCTCGCTCCGGCCGGCTCCGTAGTAGACGCCGTCGCCGATGAGGTCGTCGAGGCCGTCGAGCTCGAGCCGAGCCCAATCGATGCCGGGCGCCGCAAGGACCACGGAAGCAGTCACTTCGGAGCCGTCGTCGATGAGCAGTCCGACGGGCTCGTCCTGACCGTTCAGTCGGCTGCCGTTGACGGCGCGCATGAGGAGCAGCTCGGCTCCAAAACCTTCGGCTTGCCGGCCTGCAAGCCGTGCGAGCTCGGCACCGCCGATCCCGTCGGGAAACCCGAAGAAGTTCTCGATCATGGTGGCGTACGAGGCCTGGCCGCCCGGCAGGTCGCGATCGCAGACGAGCGTGGAGAGGCCGTCCGACGCGGCGTAGACGGCAGCCGCGAGGCCTGCCGGCCCGGCGCCGATCACCACGAAGTCGTAGTGCTTGCGCTTCGCCGGCTGGTTGCCGCCCCAGGCCGTCATGACCGACTCGACCGTTGCCGCTTGGAGCGACTGCTCGCCGTCGATCAACACCGGCAGCGCGGCAGCCTCGAGCCCAAGCTTCTCGAGCAACTGGTCGGCGTCCGCCGACCCCGCCTCGTGCCACTCGTACGGTTGCGCGGAGCGCGTGAGGAAGTCGCGCAGCCGGTAGTGCTCGGCGTCCATCCGCCGGCCGACGACTTGCACCGTTGGTCTGGCTGGACTCATTTGGCGATGGTACTGCCGTAGGGGGCGCTCGACGCGGCGCGGCCCAAGAGCAAGCCGGAAGGCCGCCACGTCCGCCTGCTCGATCGCGAAGAAGCTGCGCGAACATCTTCCGCGCTGAGGCCGGCCAGATTCCGTTCGGATGACCTTGCCACCTGGCGATTGTGGGCTCCAGGGCAAACGGTCCGTATCCTCTGTACGTGACGATCGAGCTGCCGCGTTCGCCGATCACGCACGCGCCGCCGCGTTCTCGGCGGCGTCGGCGCCGTCGCGCGCCCTGGATCGTTCTCGTCGTCGTCGCCGTCGCGCTGGTCGCGCTGGTCGCAGCCGTGGTCGTCTGGTCGGACGTAAACCTCACCGGTGACCCGACCGGGCTCGCGAAGGTCGAGGTCCAGCCCTTCGGCGGGACCCTCGAGCAGGTGCGCGCGTTCGGGCCGGACGGGCGGAGGATCCCGCTCGGCGTACGGCACGGGAGCCTGACGCCGCGGACGTTCCTGTCCCCGGGCGAGCGAGTCTCTGTCGACGCCGTCGTTCGCCGGCCCGGCTGGGTCGGCTGGGCGCTGGGCAAGGAGCGCCACGAGCAGTGGACGGTCGAGGCGCCCGTCGCCGCCGTCGACGCGCGCTGGCTCACGGTCCGCCCGGGCTCGAAGGTACGCGTCAGCTTCGACCAGCCCGTCAGCGCCGCCGCCTACGGGACCCCCGGCCACCTGAGGTCGGTGAGCCTCGACGGTGCCCAGAGCTCGGTCGCGCTACCGCGGCGCTCTGCAACCGGCAGAGTCGTGGTCGCCGCCGCGGCGCGCCCGTGGGAGCGGCTCGGCGCCCCGGTTTCGATCAGCTGGTTCCCGCCCGCGCCGGTCCCGGTTGCGGTCGTCCAGCCGAAGCCGGGTGGGCAGCTCGCCCCGGCTTCTCCGATCCGGCTCACCTTCTCGGTGCCGGTCGACAAGGCGCTAGGCGATGCTCCCCCGACGATCTCGCCCCACGTGAGCGGCCGCTGGCGCCAGACCGACGACCACACGCTCCTCTTCACCCCGTCCGGCTTCGGCGCCCGCTTCGCCTCGAACCTGGAGCTCAACCTCGGGCACCGCGTCGCCGTCACGAGAGCCTCGGGCAGCGGCTTGCGCACGACCAGCAGGCTCGCCTGGACGGTCCCCGCGGGCTCGGTCCTTCGCCTCCAACAGCTGCTGGCGCAGGCCGGCTACCTGCCCGTCGATTGGACGCCGTCCGGCCGGCCCGTCGCCCGCACCCCCGCCGCGGAGCTGCAGGCCGCGGTCGCGCCACCGCGAGGCCACTTCGTCTGGCGGTACGGGAACGTGCCGCCGGAGCTGCGCTCCCTGTGGCACGAAGGCAGCTACGACCAGATCACGCGCGGGGCCGTGATGATGTTCCAGGACACCCACCGCCTGACCGTCGACGCGATCCCCGGAGCCCAGGTCTGGCACGCGCTGCTCGAGGAGGCCATCGCCGGCAAGCGGCGGAACGACGGGTACAGCTACGTCTACGTTCACAGCAGCGTGCCCCAGTCGCTGACGCTCTGGCACAACGGCCAGACGATCCTCACGTCCCCCGGCAACACCGGCATCCCGGCTGCGCCGACGAAGCTCGGCACCTTCTCGGTCTTCGAGCACATCCCCGTTGGGACGATGAGCGGCACCAACCCGGACGGCTCGCACTACAACGACCCGGGGATTCGCTGGATCAGCTACTTCAACGGCGGCGACGCGATCCACGCCTTCACCCGCGCCTCGTTCGGGACTCCGCAGAGCCTCGGCTGCGTAGAGCTACCACTGGCGTCGGCCGCGAAGGTCTGGCCGTACACGCCGGTCGGCACACTGGTCACCGTCGAGCGCTAGAGCCCAGTCTGTGCGGTGACGCGGCCGTTGTCGACAGCGTCTTTCAGCGCCTGGTAGTCGCGCTCGTTCTGGTCGGCGTAGGTCTCGGCGAAGACCGCCAGCGCCCGGTCGAACGTGTCGGACTTGCCGAGATACGCGGCGATCGCGACCCGCTCGCCGGAGCGCGCATGCGCCCGGGCAAGGGTCCAGCCGCACGCCTTCCCGTACGCGGCTGCGGCCGGGGGAACAGCTGATTCGATGACGAACGAGCCTTTCCAATCCTTGAGCTGGCGAACGTAGAAGTCCCGTGCCAAGCCGTCGAGCCCAGAGCTCACGTGCGTCCACCCGATGAAGATGTCGCTCGTCGCCTGCATCAGGCGCTGGCCGGCGACGACGCGCTCGCCGGAGTTGCCGTGTTGGCTCTTCCCGAGGAACCGCTCGAGCACCGAGGCCTCGGCCTCCTTGATCTGGAGGAACAGCGGATCGCGATCGTCTGCGCCGAGGAAGAGCGCGATCCAGGCGCGGGTGCCGACGCTGCCGACGCCGACCACCTTGCGCGCCGGCTCGACGAAGCGGAACTGCTCGAGCAGGTGGCGGCGGTCGGTCGCCAGCGTTTCGCGATAGGAATCGAGCACCTTGCGCAGCTCGCGCTCGACCGAGCTCCGCTCCCGCTTCGTGGTGAGGAGCTCCTCGAGCGGCACGATCAGCGGCGGGTCGCTGATGATCCGCGGCTCGCCATCGACGCGCCGGGTCAGCCTCTCGAAAGCCTGCATGCTGTCCTTCGTGCGCGACTTGTCGAGTTGGGCCCGCGCCTTCTTCAGGCGCTTCGGATCGATGCCGGCGGTGAACTCGACCATCGCCCGTTCGGCCGGAAGGCGCGCGTACCAGACCTCGAGGTTGTGCATCTCGGCGAAGGCGCTCATCGCCTTCCTGTAGGCGCTGACGGTGGCGAGCGCGACCGTCCTCCGCTCCTTCGCCGAGAAGCCGATCTCCCGTCCTGCCACCGCGAAGCTCGCCGCCAGCCGCTTCACGTCCCACTCCCAGGGGCCGGGCGCGGTCTCGTCGAAGTCGTTGATGTC
>VAWL01000053.1 GCA_005883965.1 Actinomycetota bacterium | reverse complement strand
CCTCAAGGGCGTCCTCTCCGCGCGGGACGCCGCGCACCTGCTGGCTCGCGGCTTCGCGGACGTGGGCTCCGAGGCCGACGAGTGCCCGATCGCCGACGGCGGCGAGGGGACCGCAGAGGTGCTCGGCGCGCGGGAGCTCCGGCGCGTGAGCGTGCACGACGCGTTCGGGCGCCCCCGGGAGGCGCCGCTCTACAGGCTGGACGACGGAACCGTGGTCGTGGAGAGCGCGGACGCGATCCCGCTGGACCCTTCACGGCTCGACGTTCTCTCGGCGTCCAGCCGCGGCTTCGGCGAGCTGGTCGCGGCGGTGGGGCCGGCCGATCGGCTGCTCGTCTGCCTCGGCGGGACGGCGACGATGGACGGCGGCGCCGGCTTCCTCGAAGTCGTGGACGAGCTACCGGCGCCGACGACCGTGCTCTGCGACACACGCGCGACGCTTGCCGAGGCGCCGCGTGCCTTCGGGCCACAGAAAGGGGCGCTCACCGAGGAGATCGCGACTCTCGAGCACCGGCTCCTCGCGCCGGACCACGCGCAGTCGCTGGCGAAGCTGGCCGGCGGAGGAGCGGCCGGAGGGCTCGGCGCAGCTCTCGCCTCGCTCGGGGCGGAGCTCGTCTCCGGCGCAAAGTTCGTGCTCGACGCGGTCGGCTTTCGCGAGCGGGCCTCGCGTTGCGATCTCGTCGTGACCGGGGAGGGCGCCGTCGACCGGACGACCTTCGAGGGCAAGGTGCCGGGCGAGGCCGTCAAAGCCTGCCGCGAGCTCGGCGTGCCCTGGGTCCTCTTCGGCGGCCGCATCGAGGACGGCTTCGAGGCGACGCCGCTCAGCGGCAACCCGGCTCGGGTGCGCGAGGATCTCGTCGAGCTCGGGCGGCGCCTGGCGTCAGTCTGAGATCGCTTCGGCCTCGCGCAGGCGCTTCGCCATGGCCTGCAGCAGGGGCCACGCGATGCGCGCGTCGCTTTCGACTAGTGGGCGGAAGTCCCAGAACGTGAGGCCGTAGCAGTGCAGGTCACTCTCGGCCAGGATCGACGCCGTGCGCGCGCCCATGTCGATCAGCGCGATGTCGCCGAAGTAGTCGCCGGGGCCGAGCCGGCGCAGCTCCTCGCCGCCGGCCGAGACGACGGCCTCGCCGCTCTCGATCACGAAGAAGCCGGCGCCGCCCTCGCCTTCGCTGGCGACGGTGTCGCCGGCATTGAAGGTGCGCTCCTTGAACGACCCGCCGAGCCGCTCGAGCTCGCGCGGCTCGAGGCCCGCGAAGAGCGGGATCTTCTGCAGCAGCTCGACGGAGGGCCCGGCCATGCCGTGATTCTAAACGGGTGCGGCTGGGCTGTTGCCATCACCGACCCTGGGCGCGAGGTGGGGGTCGAGGTGCCTAACCAGGAGAGGCGCCAAGTCGCGCGGAAACGACCGCCTCGGCGGCCGCGGCGCTCCCGGCATGCCCGGTGACCGCGTCGAGGAAGCTTTTCCGCGCGAGCGCGAATAACTCGACGTCGTTCCTTGCGATCACCGTCGCCGTCCGCGGGATGTCTTGCAGCAGCGCGATCTCGCCGAAGTGGTCGCCGGGTCCCTGCGTCGCCTGCGCCTGCCCGTCGATTCGAACCTCGACCTCGCCGGAATTGATCAGGTAGAGGTGATCGCCTACGTCTCCCTGCTCGACGATCGCATCACCGGCGCCGACGTGGACCGGCTCGAGCTGGGCGGCAAGGCCTTCGAGAATGGGCTGCGAGAGCGGGGAGAAGATCTCCATCGACCGCAGGAGCTCGACCTGACGCCCGTAGTCGACCGCCGCGTCGTCCAGCCGCACGAGCCGGACACTGGTCGCGGCCGTGAGGGCGGGAAGGAGGGCGCCCACGGCGACGAGCGTCCAGCGCAAGCCGATCGCGTGGACGAGCACCGGCGCCAGGATCGCTCCGGCTGCAACGGTCGCGTAGAAGAGGCTGTACGCGACGCCGAAAACCCTTGCGAGCACTTCGGGGGGCGTGGTGCGCTGAAGAAGCGTGAACCCCGCCACGTCCTCGAGGATGTTCGAAAGCCCGATCAGGCCGAAGGCCCCGAACGCGATCGCAGTCGAGGGATGCGGCGCGATGAACATCATCGGGCCGCCGGTGCCGGCAACGGCAAGGCCGAAGAACCCCGCAAGGCGGCGCCGCCCGACAAGCAGCAGCGCCAAGACGGCGCCTACGAGCCCGCCGAAGCCGGTGGACGAGCTCAGATAGCCGACTCCGCCGGAACCGAGGTGCAGAAGCTCGAGCGCGGTAAGGGCGAGGAGCACGTTCATCGCACCGTTGACCAGCGTCTGCGCAGAAAAGAGACCGAGCAAGAGCTGCAGGCGTCGGTCGCGGGCGATCGCCCTGAAACCCTCCGAGGCCTCCTTCCGGATCGAACGCTGTTCCTGCCTTAGTGGAGGCTCGTCGGTCGAGAGCAGACCTGTGAGCTGCACAGCGGACCACAGAAAGGTGGCTGCGGTGAGTCCGAAGACGACTGAGGTGCTCGAGACTGCGAGCACGAGCCCGCCGAGGGCAGGGCCGGCGCAGGACCCGAGGCTCTCCAGCGTGCTCGAGCTGACGTTGGCTGCGGTCAGCTCGTCGGGCGTCCTCGCGAGCGCCGGGAGGAGAGCCGCTTGTGCCGGCCGGAAGGCGGTCGAGATCACGGACGCTACGCCGACGAGCGCATACACCGCCGCAGCCGGCGCATTGGTGATCACGCAGACGGTGATGGCACCGAACACCGCGGCGCGGAGGAGGTCGGAGGCGATCATCACGAGCACGCGTGGATAGCGATCGCCGAGCATCCCGGTCAACGGCGACGCGAAGGCCGCCGGGAGCCATCGGATCAGTACGACGAGTCCCACAGCCGACGCGCCGCCTTGGTCGTACGCGTAGACAGCCAGGGCGATGCTGAAGGCCCAGGTGCCGATGATCGAGCCAGCCCAGGCGAACTGCAGCCGCCGCAGGCTGCGATTCGCATACACCTCGCGCATCGCGCGCAGCGATTCGCGTAGGTGCTCGCGGACCCTTGTCATTCGCGGAGAATCGCCTAGTTGCGTTTCAAGGGCAAGCGAGGGAAGATTCTGACTGGGTCGCCCGTCTAGTGAGTAAGTTCAAGAGTTCCGAAAGGAGGACGATCGTGGAGGAGAAGGATCTGCATCTCGAGCCCGAAGAGGACAAGGACGTCGAGGGCCACATGGATCTCGGCGCGGACGTAGGAAAGGTCGATGCCGGTCACGCGGACGACGACGACGACGTGGAGGGCCACGTCGATCTGAATCGCGTAGACGCGGCGAACGTCGACGCCGGCAACGTCGACATCTAGAAGCCGAGCCGCAAAGACCGCTAGCAGGTCTCGCCTGGAGGGAGCCGAAAGGCTCCCTCGGCGTTTCTAGAGCGAGTCGTCCAGAGCCGGCGGCTCGAGCAGCGTCTCGACCGCCTCGAGCAGGCGGTCGACGGCCTCGCGCCGCTCGGGCTCGAGCTCGGCGAGCTTCGCGGCGAGGCGAGCCAGCGCAGCGCCTTCGCCGCCCTCGTCCTCGAGCACGGCCCGGGCCTCGCGGGCGCGCTGCAGCAGGTCGAGCGCGATCGCGGCCTCGTTGGCGAACAGGCCGAGCAGCTCCATCTCCTGGAGCGAGAAGGCGGCCTGTTGCGGACGGTCGAGCACCTCGAGCACGCCGAGAGCCCGCTCGTCGTGCAGGAGCGGGACGGCCATCAGGCCCTTGGGCACGAAACCGGTGGACTCGGCCGCCTCACGTGCGAAGCGCGGATCCTCCTGGAGCTCCTCGATCACGAGCGGTTGGCGCGTGACCAGCACCCAACCTGCGACGCCGGTGCTCGACGGGAAGCGGCGGCCGATCAGCTCCTCGGCGCCCTCGCCGGCGACCGCCTCGAAGACGAGCTCGTCCGCCGCCTCATCGTGCAGGAACACGGACGATGCGCGCGCCCCGAAGATCGCTCGCGCGACCTCGACGATCGACTGCAGCAGCGCGCGGTAGCTCTCCTCGGAGCCGAGCGCGCCCGCGGCGACGGCCGCCCGCAGGTCGGTCATGCGCCGCCTCCGCCGACGTTGTTCGCCGTCAGGTAGAGAACGCTCTTGAGCTGGAACGGCGTCAGCTCAGGGTGCTTGGCCATGACGAGCGCGCAGATGCCAGCGACATGCGGCGTGGCGAAGCTGTTGCCGCTCGAGCGGATCGTCGAGCCGCCGAGCCACGCGACCTCGACGCTCATGCCGCGCGCGAAGAACTCGACCGGTGGGTTGGGGTTGTAGAAGAAGGTCAGGGGGTCGGTCTCCTCGTGGCTCCCGACCGAGATGACCGACGAGAAGCGCCAGGGATAGCTCTCGACCGGCATGTTGTGGGCGGAGGCTACGAGAACCGTGCGCTGGAAGTAGGCGCTGTCGGCCAGCTCGTGCAGCAGGTCGGCGAAGTGGCGCTTGGTCGTCGAGAGGCTCATGTTGATCACGTCGAAGCCCTGGTCGACCGCCCAGCGTAGGCCGCCGAGCAGCACCGAGCCGCTCCCCTTGAAACCGGCGCCGAGGACACGGACGCTGAACAGGCTTGCCTCGGGCGCGAGCGAGTGGACGATTCCCGCGCAGGCGGTGCCGTGGCCGCAGAGGTCTCCCTCCGTGTCCTCGACGAACTCGAGCTCGCCCTCCTCGTCCTTGACGACCGCGATCGCCCCTTCGAGCCCACCGACCGCCGGGTGGTGGGCCTCGACGCCGCTGTCGAGGATGCAGACCCGGACACCCTTGCCGGTCGAGCCGCCAAAGGCCCAATCGCGCGTGACCCGCTCGGGCCATTCGACCCCGATCGCGATCCGCCCGGCCGCGTCGGCCGGCAGGCTCCACGCGGGAAGGCCGGGGTCGTCGTCCTCGTCGTGCTCGTCAGGCGGCGCGGGCGCCGGCTCGTTTGCCATGCGGTGGATCGTACGCCGGAGCTCTACGAAACGCGGCGGCGGAGCTCGTCGAGCAACGGCCAGGTTGGCTCGACGCCCTCCGCCCGCAACGCGCTCTCCAGGTCTGCAATGAGCGCTCGCCGGAACTCGGCATCGGCTTCGGCTCGGGCGACGATCCCGTCCAGCTCGCGGCGGGCTTGCGGCAACTCCTGCGCCGCGCCAACCCAGGCGGCCGGAGCCGGCGGGAGCATCCCGATCAGCCGGGACAGTCTTTCCATGTCATATGCGCTCATCACGTCACCTGCTCACTGGACGGGCCGGGGGCCGCATTTCTTCCCTCGAATGCATCGCGAAGCTTGTCGAGGCAGCGCGAGATCCGGCTCGCGATCGTCCCGGCCGGCAGCTCGAGGGCCTCGCCGATCGTCCGGTAGCTCTCATCGCGGGCGAAGAAGCGGTCGAGGATCTCGCGGCAGTTTTCCGGCAGCGCCGCCAGGGCGTCATGGATGTCGAAGGCTTCCTCGAGCTGCGAGAGGACGTCGTCGGCGGGGATCTCGCTCAGATCGTCCGCGTCCTCGACGGTCTCACGCGAGCCGGCGCGGAGGCGGTCGATGCAGAGGCGGCGGGTGAGCTGACCGATCCAGGGGCGCACGGCTTCGTCGTCACGCAGGGTCTCGAGCCGCTCGTACACGCGAGCGAACACCTCCTGGAAGACGTCTTCGGCGTCAGACTCGGCCAGGCGGAACGCCTGGATGCAGATCGCGTAGACGTAGCGCGAGAACCGTTCGACGAGCGAGCGCCACGCCTGCTCGTCACCGCTCCGGCACTGCGCGACGAGCCGAGCGTCGGTGAGCTCGGCGGTCAGCGCTGCTGGGCCGCGCGCAGACGCTTCGCCATCGTCTCGAGCAGCTTCCATGCGATGGAGGCGTTGGATTCGACGAGCGGACGGAACTCCCAGGAGGTGAGCCCGTAGCAGTGGAGGTCGCTGACGGCGGTGATTGTCGCGCTCCGGGCGCCGTCGTCGATCAGCGCGATCTCGCCGAAGTAGTCGCCGGGGCCGAGCGAGCCGCGCTCGCTACCGCGCACCGAGACGGCGGCTTCGCCGCTCTCGATCACGAAGAAGCCGGCGCCGGTCTTGCCCTCGCCGGCGACGGTGCTGCCGGCGTCGAAGGTGCGCTCCTTGAACGAGCGAGAGAGGCGCGCGAGGTCGCCCTTGTCGAAGTCCCCGAACAACGGGACTCGTTGCAGGAGCTCAAGCGGAGCCTCGGCCACGCGCCGATTCTACGGCTTTTCCGGGTTTGTGGCCTTTGTGTCCTGCACGCGGCTCGCGAGCTCCTCGATCCGGCCCTCGGCGGCTTCGAGCCGCTCGCGGCAGAAGCGGTAGAGCTCCTCGCCGCGCTCCCAGAGCTTCAGCGCCTCGTCGAGCGGCGCCTCGCCGGTCTCGAGCCTGCGGACGATTTCCTCCAGCTCCTTCTGGGCCTCTTCGAAGGTCACTTGACGTCCTCGACGCGGGCGCCGAAGCCGCCTTCGGCCAGCTCGACGTCGACGCCCTGGCCGGGCTCGACGGCGCGGCTGGAACGGACGATCTCATCGCCTGCGCGGACGATCGCGTAGCCGCGCTCGAGCGTGCCGCGCGGCGAGAGGGCCTTGAGGCGGCCCGCGGCCTGCTCGAGCCGGGAGCGGCCGCGTTCGACGAGCAGGCGCGGGGCGCGGCCCAGCCGCTCGTGCGTCCGGTCGAGCCGCTGCCGCTCGCGCTCGAGGGCCCTGCGGGTGCCGCGCTCGAGCCCCTGGCGGTGGCGGTCGAGGCGCTGCAGGAGCTCGGCCAGGTCGGGAACGACGAGTCGGGCGGCAACGCTCGGCGTCGAGGCGCGGGCGTCGGCGGCGAGGTCGCAGAGCGGCGTGTCCTGCTCGTGGCCGACCGCGGTCACGATCGGCACGGCGCAGTCGGCGACCGCACGCACCAGCCGCTCGTCGCTGAACGGGAGCAGGTCCTCGAAGCTGCCACCGCCCCGGGCGACGACGATCACGTCGATCTCGGGCTCACCGCAGAGGGCGCGGAGCGTCTCGATCACGGCGCCCGCGGCCCGCGGGCCCTGGACATACGTCTCCGCCACCAGCACGTGAGCAGGCGGAAAGCGCGTCTGGATCGAGGTCAGCACGTCGCGCTTGGCTGCCGCGTCGTTGCCGGTCACCAGGCCGATGCGCCGCGGCAGGAACGGCAGCGGCCGCTTGCGCTCGGCCGCGAAGAGGCCTTCGGCGGCCAGCTTCTGCTTCAGCCGCTCGAGCGCGGCCAGATGGTCGCCGAGGCCGAAACGCTCGAGCGAGAGCGCGCGCAGCCTGAACTCGCCGCGCGCCTCGTACAGCTCGGGCCGGCCGTAGACGTGGACGCGGTCGCCGTCGGCGAGCTCGAGCCGCAGCGCGTCGAAGCGTCCGCGCGGCATCGAGACGCCGAGGCAGGCGCCGTCGGCGGGATCCTTGAGCGTGAAGAAGACGCTGGCCCAGCGCTCCTGCCGGCGAAGCTCCGTGACCTCACCCTCGACCCAGACGGTGGGCAGGCGGGCGAGCCAGGAGGCGACGCCGCGGTTGAACGCGCCGACGCTGTAGACGCGCCGGTCGCCGTACTCGATCGCCTCGGCCTTCAAACAGCGAAGGCTAGCGAAGGCTCAGATCAGGATCTCGGCGGCCGTTTCGGCGTCGCAGCCGCGGCGGAGGAGCTCCACGGCGTGATGCAGGTCGGCGCTCGAGTGCGCGATTCGCTCGGCGAGCGGAAGCGGGTAACCGGCTTCCATCAGGACGTGCAGCCTCCAGCTCTCGACTTTCGCCTGTTCGTCCCTGGGTGTCTCGGCAATCTGCGTCATCGGCGTCGGGTGGGTTCGCCCTGTTCTAGACGAACCCTTCTAGGAGAAGTTTGCGTTGCCCGCTGCTAGCCGGGGCGAAACGTCGGGGCCAGCCGGGAATCGGCCTCGTTGAGCAGCGCGTCCAGCCTGCGCTGGAGCTCGCCGAGACGCGCGCTAAGGGCCGTGCGCTCGGCCTCCGCGTCGGCCGCGAGCGCCTGCACCTGCGAGCGGAGCTGAACCTCCGCGTCGCCGATCCGCCGCTGCAGCTCGGCGGCCAGCTCGCCCTGTTCCTGCTCGAGCGCGGAGCCGATCTGGGAGAGCTTGCGCTCGAGGCGCTGGCCGCCGGCGTCGGCGACGTGCGCCAGGCGCTCGGCGAGGACGGTCTGGGCCTCGCGGGCAAAGTGCTCGACGGCCTTGTCGAGCTCGCGGCCGAGGCGCTGCGCGGCGCTCTCGCGCGCCTGCCTGATCTCGTCGGAGAATTGTTTGGTGAGCGCGTCGGAGAAGCTGCGCGAGGTCCGCTCGACGATGCGCTTCAGCTCGTCGACCTGCCGGCGCTCGACGTCGGCGAAGCCGGCCTGGATCCGCTCCGCGGCCTCGGTCTCCTCGGCCGAGACCCGCTCGCGCAGGTCGCGCTCCCGCTCGCGCAGCCGCTCTGCGACGTCGTGCAGCGCACGGCGGCGGTCGCTCTCGTGCGCTTCGAGCTGGGCGCGGGCGGTTTCGGCGACGTCGCTGGTGGCCCCCTCGAACTCGGCGGCGAGCGCCGCCAGCCGTTCGCGCTGCGCCTCGCTCGCCGCGTCGAGCCGCTCCGTGTCGAGCGCGAGCCGGGAGGTCGCCTCGGAGAGCAGCTGCTTCTGGCGCTCGCGCAGGCTCGCGAGCTGGGCGTCGAAGGCCTGCTCGGTCCGCTCGAGGTCAGCGGTCCACTCGGCGAGCCGCTGGCCGATGCGGGACTGCACCTTCGCCAGCGTCTCGCTCAGCTCCGCGCCGGCTTCCCGCTCGCGCTCCTGGACGGCGGTGCGGCGCTCCTCGGCGATGCGCCGCTCCTCCTCGACGAGCCGCGAGAGGGACTTCGCCCGGGCGAGCGCCAGCGTCCGCTCGAGCTCTGCGGCCTGCGACTCGGTCTCGCGCGCGACGAGCGTCCGCAGGCGCTCCTCGGCCTCGGCTAGCTGTGCCTCGAAGTCGCTAGAGCGGGCGAGCCGCCGCCTCAGTGCTTCGAACATGGGACCTAGGCTAACCGGAGGATGAGCAGCGCGCCCGCGAGCGCGACGTTCGCCGCCGCGAGGAGCTGCAGCGCGGATTCCTGCGAGGCGTAGAGCAGCTCGGCGGTCACCGGCTCGTGGGTGCCGTCCTTGAGCTCGAGCGTCCCACCGACGGCGGCGACGCGCCGGCGCACGTGGCGCACCGAGGTCGAGAGCAGTCGCTGCACGTAACTCGTCAGCGTGGCGTAGAGCGCCGCCAGGATCGCGACCCAGCCGATCGTCCCCGCGCAGGCGAAGTAGCCGGTGAGCAGGGGAAACGCGCCCCAGGCGAGCGCAAAGCCCGGGTTGTTGTGGATCGCGCCGACGAGGAGCTCGAGGTTGTAGACCGGCACGAGCAGCGCGCCGATCGCGACGAACACGAGCAGCCAGAGGTCGAACGAGATCGCCCCCGCGATGCCGATCCCGACCGCGGCGGCGAGCGAGACCACGGTCAGGACGACGAGCGTGGGGCGGGGGATGCGCGTGGCGAGCGGCCGGCCCTGGAGCTCGTCCAGCGCGTGTGCGCCGATGCCCATCGCGAGAAAGAAGGCGGCTGCGGCGGCGGCCAGACGGCCCAGGTAGAAGTGCGGCGCCAGCGCGGCGCCGATCGCCACGTAGCTCAGGTGCCAGGGGTCATCTGCGCCGTGCCCAGACGACGAGGCAGCCGCCGACGCTGAGCCGCCGCGCCTGCGGGTCATCGAAGCCCGCCTCGCGCCAGGCCTGCAGGAGGCGCGGGACCGGCCAGCGCGCGTCGAACGCGCGGATGCTCCCGCCGAGGAAGCGTCCGACCTCGTGCCAGCCCGGCGAGATTGCGCGTCCGAGCAGCGGTAGCCCCAGGTCGACGTAGAGGTTCCACGCGGCGCGGGGGACCGGGGCGGGCGGGACGCCGAAGTCGAGCAGGGCGGCGGTCGCGCCCGGCCGCAGCACCCGCGCGAGCTCGCGCAGGCCGGCGGGTAGGTCGTCGAGGTAGCGGAGCAGGTAGGCCGCGGTCAGCCCGTCGAAGGACGCGTCCTCGAAGGGAAGCTCGTTCGCGCTCGCCTCGACGAGCCGTACGCGCTTCGTCTCGATCCGTCGCCGCGCTTCGTCCAGCATCTCGGCGCTCTGGTCGACGCCGACAACAGAGCACCCCTTCTGCCGGACGAGCTCGAGCGCGACCGCGGCGGTGCCGGTGGCGACGTCGACCACGAGGTCATCGGGACCGACCGGCAGGCGCGAGACGAGGAAACGCCGCCAGAGCGGGTCCTGGCCAAAGGAGAGCAGCCGCGCATAGCGGTCGTAGCTCGGCCCGAGCGGTGCGAACAGCTCGCGCGCGCGCCCGGAGAGCGTCTCGACCACGGGCGTGAGTCTAAGCTCAGAGCGTGAAGGCGGAGCTGAGGCGAATCGCCGAGGCCGCAGTAGGGCACGCGGGCGATGGCGAGGAGCTGGCGGGGATCGTCCCGGCCGAGCCGTCGGAAGGGGCTCGCGTCTACCTCTGCGCCTACCGCGACGGGGAGGCGACGACCTGGCTCGTCCTCGATGCCGACGGCGCCCCGGTCGAGGATCGCTCGCTCGTGCGGGGCGCCATCTCGATCGCTGCGCTCTGGGAGCTCGCGAACGAGCTCCGTGGCGACGAGCCCGACGGAACGGAGGTCGCCAGCCCCGCGCTCCTCGACCGGGCCGCCGCCGACGCAGAGGACCCGGCCGCCTACGTCCAGGCGATCGCACAGGCGGCCGGAACTGTCGACGAGCTCGTCCGCGATGTCGAGCGCGGCTACAAGAGGCCGCTCAGCTAACCTGGGGCCATGGAAGGAAGCGGCTTCGGTTTCCCGCTCGGGGGCGACCCCGAGGATCTGATGCGGAGCCTGCGCGAGTTCGCCGAGCAGCAGGCCGAGTCGGTGCAGGAAGCGCAGCGCGAGCAGTTCGCGACGCTGACGCTGAACACTGCGGTCGAGCTGACCGCGGCCGCGCTGCAGCAGGTGGCCGCGACCGGCAGCGCCGACGAGCAGGCGATCGCACTCCGCGACGCCATGCGGGTGCTCTTCCCGGAAGCCGTCGCGCTGGTCTCAGCAGCGCGGCAGGGCTTCATGCGCGAGAGCTGATCTCCCGGCCGGCCGCGCCAGCCGCTCGCCCGTACGGATCAGGAGCACACCGAGGGCCCGGCGGGCGGGGCGAGGCGATGCCGCCGCCGCCCAGTCGAGCCTGAGGCGCTCGGCGCGCTCCCTACTCAGCTGTCTGCGGATCTCGTGGTCGAACATGCGACCTCCTCTCGAGCTAGAGTATCTTGACGTCGAAGGTTATAGATGAAGACTCTTGACGTCAAGAGGTTTTTGATCGAGAATCAGGACATGGCGAAGAGTGAAGAGCGAGACCACGTCGACCGCTTCCTGGAGGAGAACGACCTCCCAGGGATCGATCTCGAGGTCGAGGGGATCGTCGATCGCATCAACGGCCTCCGTCGCCGGTTCAACCGGATGCTGGACGAGACGCTTGTCGAATTCGGCCTCAGCGAAGGCGAGTGGAAGGCGCTGAACCAGCTGTGGCTGGCCGGGCCGCCGCACCGCCGCTCGCCCGGGCAGCTCGCCAAGTGGGCGGAGCTGTCGAGCGGCGCGATGACGAACCGGATCGACCGCCTCGAGGAGGCCGGGCTCGTCCGGCGCCTGCCGGACCCCGACGACCGCCGCGGTGTGCTGGTCGAGCTGACCGATGCGGGCGGCAAGGCGTGGAAGGACTCCGTCGCCGCGCAGGCCGCCAAGGAGTCGCTGGTCGCCGACGCGCTGACGAAGGACGAGAAACGGCAGCTGAACGCGCTCCTGCGCCGGTTGATGCGCGAGTTCGAGCGGCGCGAGCAAGAGCGCTCGTAAACTCGCGCGCGTGGCCCTGCTCGATCGCGCGCTAGTCCGGCTGCTCCCGGCCGTCCCGAGGCCCGTGGTGCGCCGGGTCTCGTCGCGCTACATCGCGGGCGAGGAGCTCTCCGACGCGGTTCGGGTCGTCAGGCAGCTGAACGCCGAGGGGAAGCTGGCGACGATCGACGTTCTCGGCGAGGAGATCACGAACGCCGACGAGGCGCGCGCGATCGGGGACGCGTACCGGGACTCGCTCGACGCCTTCGAGCGGGAGCAGCTCGACTCGAACGTCAGCGTCAAGCTGACGGCGCTCGGGCTCAAGCTCGGCTACGAGCTCTGCCGTGAGAACCTCGAGGCGGTCGTGGCGCACGCTGCGGAGCGCGGCAATTTCGTCCGGATCGACATGGAGGACTCCTCGACCACCGAGGACACGTTGCGGCTCTACCGCGAGCTGCGCGCGGCAGGGCACGAGAACGTCGGGATCGTCCTGCAGGCGCGGTTGAAGCGAACGCTGGCCGACGTCGCCGCGCTCGCCGGGCTGCGGCCGAATGTGCGGCTTTGCAAGGGGATCTACCTCGAGCCGGCGGAGATCGCGTTCCGTGAGTTCGACGCGATCCGCGTCAGCTTCGTCCAGGTCCTGCACGCTCTCTGGGATGCGGGCTGCTACGTCGGCGTGGCGACGCACGACGAGTGGCTGCTGGAGGAGGCGAAGCGCGGGGTGGATGCGAGGAGCCTGGGACGCGACGAGCACGAGTTCCAGATGCTGCTCGGCGTGCGCCCGGCGCTCGGGGACGAGCTTGTCCGGGAGGGCCGCCGCCTTCGGATCTACACACCGTTCGGGCGGCAGTGGTACGCGTACTCGCTCCGGCGGCTGCAGGAGAACCCCAAGATCGCCGGCTACATCGCCGGTGACACGCTCAACCGGCTCCTGCCCGGGCGTAACGGCTCTGGTTAGCGGACGCGGATCGTGACCTGGTAGCGGCCCTGGCCTCCCGTGCAGAGGCGCGCCTCGCCGCACGTCTTCCTGCCGGCTCTCAGGTGCGTCGTGCCCCGGCCGACCGCGCGGAACGACGCCGAAACCGTCCCGCATCCTTCCCCTGGGACGCACTTGCCGACA
>VAWL01000013.1 GCA_005883965.1 Actinomycetota bacterium | reverse complement strand
ATCTCTGGCGCATCCCGGCATACCGGTCGATGCCCAGGGCGTTGCACTATGGGCAAACGGTGGACGGTTGCTCTACCACCCTCTGCTGATTGCCCGCTATGGCATTGCGATGTTGCACACCTATCGAATAACCCACAAAGCGCCCCACCTCGAGCGTGCTGAGGTGAACGCGAACTGGCTGATCAACAACGCTGTCTCGCGCGACGGGGCGCTCTATTTTCCATACCGCTTCAAGTACCCGCTTTTCGGGAACCCCCGCGATCTGATGCGCTCACCCTGGTTCTCGTCACTGGCCCAAGGCGAGGCGCTGATGCTGTTCACTCGCCTCTATGCGGTAACGGGCGACCAGAGCTGGCGGACGGCGGCGGACTCTACCTTCGCCACGTTTGTGAATCGACAGAGTTCGAAGCAACCGTGGGTCATCCCCTGGACCGTCTTCGTCGACCATTGGAACCACCGTCGCTATTTGTGGTTGGAGGAGTATCCAAAGCACCCGCCCACGCAGGTTCTCAACGGGGACATGTACGCGCTTTTCGGCGTGTGGGAATACGCGCTTGCTAGCGGGAGCGACGCCGCGATGGCTGTCTTCGATGGAGCCGCGACCACGATTAGGCACCAGGTAGGGCGCTTCCGCGTTCGGGGTGGGATCTCGTACTACTCGCTCCGCGTCCACGCCCAGTACAACTCCTATCACTGCATTGTTGTCGGGCAACTCAAGCTTCTAGCTCGTATGACGGGAGACCCATGGTTTGCCAAGAAAGGGCGCCGCTTCGGCGCCGACGGACGGCACGCTCACGCCGGCTGCAAGCCACCGAAGCCGATGACTGTTCCGAGGTGAACACGATGAGGAGAGGCAGAACCGCACTACACGCGCACGGGCTCGTGCTTGACCTCGAACAAGCGCTCGCGCTCCCAGTTCCAAAGCAGTGGCACGTAGGCGTGCTTCCTCGCAGGAGATGGCCGCCGACAAGCAGTGAAGGCACACAAGAAACCTAGGCCAGCGATCCCTTCTCTTTTTCTCTCCTCTCTGGAGAGTTCCACGTAAGGAGCAAGCTGTCGCGCTTGGTGGCCTGTGTGCGCCGGCGCGCCTGGTCGTACACTCCAACGGGGTGGCGCCAGAGCTCCCGAAGCCCGACATTCGGCCGCAACTGCGGAAGCTGGTCGAATGGTACGACGATGTGCTCGAGAGGATCGCGTCCGGCGCGCTTGTTGAGCCCGGCGTGGCCGAGCGCCTGAAGGAACAGCGCGAGTTCGCCGCTCGCCACCTCGAGCTTCTGGAAACTGACGAAGAGAGCTCGCAGGCCACGGAATGAGCGTGATCGCGACCCACGTAAGAAGTTCGCGATCGTGGAAGAGTCGCTCGAGCGTCTGAGGGACGAGGTCGCCCGCCAGGACGAGCACCTCGCACGTCGACCCTCACGCCGTGCCTGCAGGTGCTGGCCCTGCAGCTCGAACTCTGTTCGCCTGGGCTCATTGCCTCGTGCGTAGAAACACGTTGGCGGCCTTCGGGCTTTCGGCCGGGGCTCTGGCCACAGGGCCAGTCCAACGAGTCTACTCGTCTAAGCCGCCTCCCGCGCTCCCGCGCGGCGCGCTTGGAGCGCCCGAGGAACCAGGGCTCATTCGTGAGCAAGGCGCCCGCAGTTACGGAACGTGCGTGCGCCTCCTACACGCACGCTCACTCGGTTTTTTTTCGGTTTACCTGATTGCGAGCTGACCGAGCTCGGCCAGCGCCACCTCGTAGCGCTCGACGCCGACGATTCGGCTTGCCGCACCCTCGGCCGCTCGCTGGCGGAGCTGGTTCGCCTGCTCCTCGCTTGCGTGCAGCGCCTCGTCGCTCTCCCAGAGGGTGATCAGCTTGGTGCGGCCGCGCTCGCGGTCGACGAGCGAGACGACGCCCTTGAAGCCGCTGAGCTGCCTGACCTGCGGAAGGATCTGGTCCTGCGCGAGGCGCGTCCCCTCGTCGAGACTCTTCGGCGAGCCTTCGAGGACGCTCACGCGCGCTGCCCGAGCTCCTTCGCCGCCCGTGGCGAACGCAACCTCGTAGACCTGGACCGACGTCCGCCGCCCCCGCTGCACCTCCGGGATCTCGTCTCCCATGCGCTCGAACTGCGGCTCGGCGGCGCGGATTTTCTGCTCGCTCTCAAAGAACGTGATCCCGAGGCTCTTTCTCTCGACTCGGTCAAGCAGCATCAGCCCGCCCTGCGCGTCCGGTATCCGGTTGGCGTCGATGTTCTGGCGAACGCGGCCGAGCAGGTCGTCGACCACCGACGTATCGAGGTTCTCGAACGCGGCGACTCGTGCATGCATCTCTCCACCTCCAACTCGAGGACGGTACGAGCCTACGCCTGTCGCGGTCGCCGGTCTAGTGCCTGGTCTCTTTTCCACAGGCTGACCATTTCCACAGCAGGCCAGTGCATAGTTCGGGCGCACTTTCCGGTGGATTCGTGGCGCTTTCCACATGCGATCGACAGGCATTCGGAGCGACGCTGTAACGATGAGTCTGGTCGAGACCGACGGCGCCACATGCTTGGAGCAGGGGATCGGAGTCGAGCAGCTACAGGAGCGGATTGCCGCACTCGTCGACCGCCGGCAGCAGCTGCGACGATTCGGCGCGAGCCGAACGTTCCTTGAGGAGAATCGCCTCCAACTCGCACGCAGTCAGTCTGAGCTCTGCAGGGCGTTTATCGAGCTGCATGTTGCGCCCTGATGCGGTCCACCGTGCTACCACGACTCGGTCGCCTGAGCCACAGCGCCGAGACCCGAGCTTTTTTAGCCGAGTCGTCCCGATAGCCGGCCGGCGAGGGCGGCGGCAACGACGACCGCCACTGTCGTGATCGCGGGCCTTTGGGCCTGTCTGAGGAGCCATGTGCTCCGTGATCGCAGTCGCCGAGCCGCCAGCGCCTCGTGCTGAAGGCAATACGCCCCGATGGTCAGCGTCTCACAACCGGGAGTGCCGCATTCATGGACGATTGTCATCGACCCTGAATTCTCTCAGCACCGCCGGCGCACCACAACGTGTCCCCTGGTGAGCCACTACCAGCCGGCGTCCGTTGGGCGTGCCGGAACCAGGGTTGTCTCGTCGGTGGCAACTGACGAGCTCTCCGGGGCCGACGCCTCTTGCGCGGCATGACGGAGGTTCCCGAGCAGCTCCCGCTGGTTCCGTGCCAGCACGCGGCGTTCACGCTCGATCCGTTCGACCTCGTGTTGCAGGACCGCGTTACGGTCCTGCGCGGCTTCGAGTTGCAGACGAAGGTCGCGCTCGATCGCCTGAGCAGTATGTGCGTCGGCTTCGGCTTCGCGGCTGAACCTCCCGAGATCGCGTTCACTCGCTTTGGCGCGCTCGCGAGCATGTTGCAACTGATTGCGAAGGTGCGCAGCCTCGGTCGCCGCGCGCTCTCGTCGTTTGGCCTCGCTCGCTCGCTCCGCCCTGGCCAGCGCAAGTTCCTTCGCCAGCGAGTCGACTTCCGTCGCGAGCAGCGCGAGTTCCTTGGCGAGATTTCGCTCCATGCGTCCGCTCTTTCGACCTCCGGCTTGGATGCCCTCCCATCCCGGTCCTGCCGACGCTGTACCTAAATGAAAGTGATCGCGCTCCGAGGCCATCGGAGCGCTCTGCTGTGCTTCTTGGAACTCGCGCCACGGAAGGTTTTTTTCAGCGACCTGTCCTAGAGTCGCCTCATGCGGACGTGTCCGAGCTGCGGCACCGAGAACCCGACGGGCTTTCTCTTCTGCGGCCGGTGTGGGAGCCCCCTTGCGGAAGCCGCACCTGAGCGACGCAAGACGGTCACGGTCCTCTTCTGCGACGTGACCGGTTCCACCGCTCTTGGCGAGCGGCTCGAGACGGAGGCCGTGCGCGAGGTGATGCTTCGCTACTTCGACGAGATGCGGGTGGCGATCGAGCACCACTCCGGCACGGTGGAGAAGTTCATCGGAGACGCCGTCGTGGCCGTCTTCGGCGTGCCGGTCGCCCACGAGGACGACGCGCTGCGCGCCGTCCGCGCCGCCACCGAGATGCTCGGGCGGCTGGAGGCCCTGAACGATGAGTTCGACAGCCGGTTCGGCTCGCGGATCGGGCTTCGCATCGGCATCAACACCGGAGAGGTGGTCGCTGGCGACCCGGGCGCAGCGGAGGCGTTCGTCAGCGGCGATACCGTCAACGTCGCGGCCCGGCTGGAGCAGACGGCCCGTGCGGGGGAGGTGCTGCTCGGCGACCTGACGTATCGCCTCGTCCGTGAAGCCGTGACCGCCGAGGCGGTCGAGGGGCTGGCGCTGAAGGGGAAGGAGAAGCCGGTCCCCGCCTACCGGCTGGTGAACGTCGCAGCCGACGGTGGCCCAGCCCGGGGCGGCGCTGCGAGTGTGCTCGTCGGTCGGCGTGAGGAGCTCGACGCGCTCGGACGGGAGCTTGCCGCGGCCGTCGCGGAGAACACCTGCCGACTGGTGACGGTCCTCGGCGAGCCGGGGATCGGGAAATCGCGGCTGACGCGCGAGTTCCTTGACTCGTCCGAGCCGAGGGCGCGCGTCCTTACCGGCCGTTGCCTGTCCTACGGCGAAGGGATCACGTACTGGGCGCTCGGAGAGATCGTGCGGGAAGCGGCGGGGATCGGTAGCGATGAAGCCGCCGCGGTCGCGCGCGAACGGATCGAGTCCCTTCTGGTGGGCACGGAGGAGGCTGAGGCGGTGAGCGCGCTCCTTGTTCAGGCGCTCGGACTCGAGCGCGGGAGCGGCGCCACCGGCGAGATCGCCTGGGCCGCACGGCGGCTCTTCGAGGCGCTTGCGCGCGACCGGCCACTCATCGTCGCAATCGACGATCTGCATTGGGCAGAGCAGGCGCTGCTCGACCTCGTGGAGCAGCTCGACGAGCTTGCGCGTGCCCCGTTGCTGGTTATCGGTCTCGCGCGTCCGGAGGCGCTCGATGCACGGCCGCGCTGGCCAGGATCGATCCTGCGCCTCGAGCGGCTGCCGGAGGCAGACGCGACGCGCTTGATCGATGAGTTGATCGGGGGCGCAGGGCTGCAGGTGCACGTGCGGGAGCGCGTCCTCGAGGCAGCAGCGGGAGTGCCGCTGTTCGTTGAGGAGCTGATGGCGCTCCTCGTCGAGAACGGCCTTGTGCGGCAGGCGGCGGACGGGCGGTGGGTGGGGCTCGGTCGCCTGGACGAGTTCGCGATCCCGCCCACCATCGACGCCCTGCTCGCGGAGCGGCTCGACCGGCTGGAGGAGCGCCAGCGAACGCTGCTCGAGGACGGCGCTGTCGAGGGCCAGCTCTTCCACCTTGGTGCCGTCCTCGCGCTGGCCGCCGAGACGGAGCGCCAGGCAGCGCCGCTGCTCGACGAGCTCGTCCGCCGCGAGCTCGTCCGGCGTGGGAGTCCCTCGTTCGTGGACGAGACGGCCTACAGGTTTCGCCACATCCTGATCCGCGATGCGGCGTACCGCAGCCTGTCGAAAAGAGCCCGCGGCGAGCTCCATGAGCTCTACGCGCACTGGCTTGAGGAGAAGGTGCGAGGGCGGGAGATCGGTTACGAGGAGGTTCTCGGCTACCACTTCGAGCAGGCGCACCGCTACCGGGCCGAGCTCGGGCTTGCGGACGGTGCGCTCAGCTTGCGCGCCGGGCGCCTATTGGCGTCGGCGGGGCTCCGTGCACTCGGTCGCTCGGATATGTCTGCGGCAGAAGGGCTTCTCTCGCGCGCGGTGGAGCTCCTGCCGGACGATGATCCGGAGCGGATCGAGTCGCTGGCCCGACTCGGCGTCGCGGTTCGTGAGCTCGGCGAGTTCGAGCGGGCGGCCGAGGTCAACGACGAGGCGATCGAACGCGCGGGCGCAGCCGGGCTCGAGAGGATTGCGGCTCGCGGCAGGTTGAACGCGGCACTCCTTCGGCTGTACACCGATCCCGCCGGGACGGACGACCTGGTGCGGGCGGCCGAGGACGCGTTGCCCGTCTTCGAGCGCCTCGAGGACGACTCCGGGATTGCGCAGGCGCTCTGGTTCATCGCCCTCTCGAACTGGAATCGGTGTCGCGTCGGCCGCGCCGAACGGTTCCTGGAGCGTGCGAACGTGCACGCGGAGCGGGCCGGCGATCGGCACTGGCGCGAGCAGATCCTTGCGATGCGCGGCCTCTCGACCGTCTCCGGTCCCACCCCCGCGGAGGATGCGCTCCGTCGCTGTGCCGACCTGCTCGTCCGCGCGCGGGGCACCCGGGGCATGCGCGCGCTCCTCACCTCCTACTCCGGGGTGCTCGAGGCGATGTGCAAGCGCTTCGATACCGGGCGCGACAAAGCAGCGCAGGCCACCGCGCTCCTCGAAGACCTCGGCCGGCGAGTTCTCGCAGCCGGCACCTGTTACTTCGCCGCACGCGTCGAGTTGCTCGCCGACGAGCCCGTTCGCGCCGAGGAGATCGCGCGTGGGGCACTCGACACGCTCGAAGCGCTCGGCGAGACCGTCAACTCGGCCGTCATAGCGACCTTGCTCGCGGAGTCCCTTTGCCGCCAGGGCAGGTTTGACGAGGCCGAGGCCGCCACGGATGCGGGCGAGCGCTTGGCCTGGCCGGACGACCTCCACGCCCAGGTCGGCTGGCGCGCTGCACGCGGGCAGGCGTGCGCGGGACGGGGCAACGCCCAGCAGGGCGAACAACTCGCGCGCGAGGCAATCGCCCTCCTCGAGGATGCCGATGACCTCGACCTCCGCGGCGACGCGTTCGTCTCCCTCGGCACGACGCTCTCGGGCTCGGAACGGCGCAAGGCCTATGCGGAGGCCGTCGCCCTCTACGAAGCCAAGGGAAACCTCGCGTCGGCCGAGCGGGTGCGGCGGCTCAGCTGAGCCCGAGGCGTACCGTCAGCGCGCGATCGCGTCGCGGCCGCCGCGCCGGCGGAACGACGAGCGTCGCGAGCAGCGGGACTTGGGCATCTGGAAGCTGCTCAAGCGGCACCCGCAGGACGAACGGGTCGGCGACGAGAGGGTACGGCGAAGCCTCGTAGACGATCACTTCGTGGCCGCGCGGGTACGCGCGCGAGAGGCGGTCCACGACGAGCGCGAGGTTCTCTCGGCGCGGCGAGGTCGCGTAGCCGAGCTCTCCGACGACGCCGATCTGCCACAGGACGAGTGAGGCGGTCGGGTCGGGACGGCGCCGGTGAACGACGAAGTCCGTGGCCTCATAGCTGTGGAGCCCCGTCGCCGCCGGATCGATTCCGAGATCGGCGACGAGGCAGTCGAGCGCCGAGACGGCAGGCAGCATGCGGGCCCGATACCCCTCGCCCCGGGCGCGGCGGATCGCTTCGTGGCCGGGGTTGACGAAGACGCCTGGGTGTCCGTAGAACGCGGCGCAGACCTCGCGGCCGGCGCGGACGGGCGCAAGCACCTCGTCCACCATCTCCGCGTAGGTCTTGCGCCGTGGCTTTCCGCTTGCATAAAGACCGTGGAGCGAACGGCTGCGCGGATTTGCGCGCTCGATCCACTGTGCCGTCAGCGGTTGGGTGACGAGGTACAGCACCTCGTCCGCCCGCTCGATTGCCGACGCTGCCTCCGGTGTCACCTGCTCCCGTAGCGCGATCCCCGTTCCGACGACGGTGAGTGAGCCGCGATCTTCGATCAGGTCTTCGATTAGAAGATGATCATGAATAGGATGAAGTCCCGGCCCGGAAGCTCCTCCTCGAGCGCCGCCTTGACCTTCCCCAGGTCACGGCTGAGGAGGATCGAAATCGAGTCGTCCGAAAGCCCGGCTTCCCGCATCGTGCCGTCGGGATCCTGAGCGTAAGCGTCTTGCAGCTGTCGGTCCTCGCTGAGCGCCGTCAGGAAGCTGGAGAGCTCGCCGCCGTTTCCGTCCATGAGAACCTCCCCGTCGATCGACTGTGCGGCGACGCTACAGCGGGGCGGGCGATCCCGTCAACCGCGCGCGCTGAAAGAGCTCCTGCTCGCGGAGCAGAGTGATAACTACGTCGTGGGGCCGTTACGGCGGTCTCTTTGTAACTCGGAGGAGTTATTGGAACTCGCCCTCTCTCTTCCTCCCGAGAGTCGACTCGATCTTCGCAATCGCATCGCGCTCCTCCGCGCTGACCGAGGTGCCCTGTTCCTTGTGCGCCTCGGCGACGCGCTCTGCGACGCTCAGCGTGAATCGCTTGTAGCTCTCGACCTCCTCGGGGCTCGCCTTCTGGTCGAGCAAGGCGACTGCCTGACTGAGCCGGCTCAGCCCCTCCTTCTCGGCTTCCTCGCGCGAGTGGTAGCGCTTCATCTCCGGCTTCTCGGCGACGAGAGCGTCCAGGAGCTCGCTGTCGCCATGCTGCTTGCGGGCTTCGGCGAACGTCTTCGCCAGCGCCCAGGTCTCACGAAACGTCCCCCCGCTCGAAGCGAGGAGCGTGATCATCCCCGCGGTCGGCGGGCCTTCGCGTACGAGCTCCCACTCCTGGTCGGTGAAGTCGGCCTTGCTGGTCATGGCATCTTCCTTTCGCTCGTGTGGTGGGCCCGGACGACGTCAGCCGAGCACCACTCCTTCGGTCGCCCCGGAGGGCTCGGGATCGGGCAGCCGCGTCATCCGGAACCCGACGAAGAGTCCGAGCAGCGCGGCGATCAGCGGGACGAGCAGCGCGATCTGGAGTGCTCTCGGCCTCGCCTTGGTGTTGATGTGGACGATCTCGGCCTTGACGTCGGCCGGCTGTCCGGCGAGCAGCTTCTCGAGTTGTGTGTTCGTCATCACCTCGGCGTTTTTCTCGAGGCCCTTCGAGACCTTCTGCTGCTCGGCCGGGGAGAGCACCGTGCTCTCGTTCGCCATGTGGGTGAAGAGCAGCGAGAGGGACGCGAGCATGATCGCTCCAGCGAAGGCCAGGCCGAAGGAGAGCCCGAACGACCCGCCGGCCGAGTTCACCCCGGCCGCCTCGCTGACGCGCTCCTCCTCGATCGGCGAGAGGGTGTAGTTGTTGAGCTGGGAGACGAGCAGCCCGAGGCCGGCGCCGGCGATCAGCAGCGGCACGACGAGCCACCAGCCGGAGTGCGCCCGCGGCACGATCGGGATTAGGACGACAAGACCCACCACCAGCAGGAGGAAGCCGAGACGGATGATCTTGCTCGGACTGTGCGCGCCGGCCTTCTTGCCGGCCAGCAGGGCGACCGCGAACATGCTCAGTGAGAGCGGCGCGAGCGAGAGCCCTGACTCCAGCGCGTTGTACTCCAGAACCATCTGCAGGTAGATGGGGAGCGCGATCATCATCCCGCCGAGCGCGATCTGCTGGAGCGTCTGCGAAGAGATCCCGAAGCGGAAGTACTTGGGGCGGAAGAGACCGGCGTCGATCAGTGCCGGCTTGCCCTCACGCTTGCGCTTGCGGAGCCACCACGCGAGCGAGCCGAGCCCGAAGACGCCCACCGCGAGCAGCAGCCCGACCGCCGCGCCGCCCTCCTCCCAGACGAGGATCCCGAGCACGACCCCGCCCATGCCGAGGGCGGAGAGGATCGCGCCGACGTAGTCGACGCGCCGGTCGCCCGTGTACGGGACATCCTTGACGCGCCGGGTCCCCAGAAGCACGATCGCGATGATCACGACCTCCCCGCCGAAGGCAACCCGCCACGAGAGGAACGTCGTGATGAAGCCGCCGACGAGCGGGCCTACGGCGGCCGCGATGGCGGCCGCCGCGCCTACGAGCGCGTACGCGCGTCGCTGCATCGCTCCCTGGAAGTTGCCGTGGATCAGCGACTGCATCGAAGGGAGCAGCAGCGAGGCGCCGAGGCCGCCGATGATCGCCCAGAAGACGATGATCGGAACGAGGCTCTGCGACAGCGTCATCGACAGCGCGCCGACCGCGTAACCCAGCAGGCCCAGGACGAACGCCCGCTTGCGGCCGAAGAGGTCGCCGATCTTGCTTCCGATCAGGATGAACGCGGCCGAGACGAGCGCCTCCAGCGCGATCGCCGACTGCACGCCGCTCGCGGTCGTGTCGAGA
>VAWL01000194.1 GCA_005883965.1 Actinomycetota bacterium | reverse complement strand
CGGCGATCTGCATCTGAAGCAGTTCGGAGAAGCCGATGATCGCGTTCAACGGCGTTCGCAGCTCGTGCGACATGTTCGCGAGGAACTCGGACTTGTGCCGGCTGACGTTCTCGAGCTCCTCGTAGAGCCGACGTAACTCGTCGTTCATCCGGTTGACGTTGCCCGCGAGGGCGCCGAGCTCGTCGCGGTTCGCCACCTCCAGCCTTCTGGAGAAGTCGCCCTCCGCGATCTCGGCGAGTCGTGCCTCGGTGCGCTGGATCGGGCCGACCAGCGACCCCGAGAGAACAAAGCCCAACAACGCCGCGAGCAGGATGCTCGCCCCGCCCACCCCGATGAAGAGGTTCCGCGAGCCGACATACGAGCGCCGGTTCTGGACGATCAGGTCATTCGTCTGTGCGCGGGTCCTTGTCGCGAGCCGGTCAGTGACGAAGGTGAGGTCGTTGTCGACATCGATCGCGTTCGTGAGGAAGCGCTGGTTCTGGGCGCTCCGCACATTCGCCCGATCGTCCGCCGTGATATTGCCCAATGCCGCCGAGAAGCTCCGGTAGTCCGATCTGATGCGGTGGATGAGCACCCGGTCCGCGGGCGGCGGCAGGAACCCGAACCTGGCTTCGTTCGTGGCGGGGCCGAGCTGCGAGACCGCCGCGGTGATCGTCTTGTCGGCGAGCACCCACACGCGGCCCCGCGGGACGCTTGCGTTGTTGCCGCCGAGGTAAGTGTTCAGGCCGGAATCCTCGGCCACACGGATCGCCAGCAGCTGCCGCAGCTGTTGTGCCTGGGTCTGCAGGCTCTGGTATGTCGCCGCTCGCAGCTGCAGGGTTCCCAGCGACTCGACCCGCGCATTGGACTGGCCGAGAACCCGCAGCCCCAGAACGCCGACTACGACGAGCAAGGCAGCGATCGCGGCGAAGGCCACGAGCAGCTTCGTGCGCAGCTTGACGGGCGCGCCACCGACGGCCCGGACGACAGGGTTGTCTGGTCCCGCGAAGTGGCCGGGCCTCAGGGGGTGAGGCTCGGAGTCGCCGAGGCGCCGTTCGTGATCAGCCACTTGCCGCCGATCTTCTGGACATTCTGATCGGCGCCCACGACGGCGACGACCTTGCGCGTTTTCACGTCGACGTAGTGGCACTCGAAGTAGAGCGTCCCCTTGTCGCCGTTCACGGTGATGCGGTTCTTGTAGGCCGGCGTCTCCGAGACCCAGTGGTTCTGCGGCTGGAACGGAGCCGCCTTGTGCGCGAAGAAGTTCCGGATCTGCTTCGCCCCTCTCAGCGTCTCCGTGCCGATGTTGAACGTGGCGTCGGGCGCCCAGAGGGTCATCATCAGGTTGACGTTGTGCGTCGACGCAGCCTTGTGCCACGTCTTCTCGATCTGGTCGATCGCGTAGTCGTCGGCGCTTCGCTGCGTCGCCTGCTGTGCCCCCGAGTTGTTGCCAGAGCTGCCGCAGGCGGCAAGCGAGATCACCAGGACGAGCGAACAAACCACCGCAGCAAGCTTCATCCCGGCGACTCCTTTCGCGGCGCCGGGCCCATGCTCTCACAGCGCGGTGTGGCAAGTCCAGCCTCGAGCGGCAGTGTCCCCGACACTCGCGTCGAACCACCTGGAGCGGAGCCAATGGTAAGCCGGCCGCCCAGCGCGCCGAGACGGTCGCGCATGCTGCTCAGATCGCGGCCCTGCTGCCCGGGGAGGACCTCAAAGGCGAGCGAGCCGTATTCCTCCCACACCCGGATAGTGGCTGATCCCGAGCCCTCCAGCGCCTCGACGCAGGAGAAGTACACGGTGCCCTCTACCTCGGGCGCGTAGCGGCCGAGGCCCGCTGCGTCGATTCGCGTCGGGACCTCCGCAGCCGACGCCACGGCGCGCAGCGCCTCGGCGATCCCATGGTCGATCAGCACCCGCGGATAGATGACCTGCGCGAGCTCGCGCACCCCGTCGAGCGCCGCGTGGACGTCGCGCGCGATCTCCTCCAGGAAGGAGTCGACGGCCGCCGGATCCCGCTGGCAGAGCTCGCGCGCGAGCTGCAGGTTCACAGCGAGCGCGACGAGATCCTGCTGGATCCCGTCGTGCAGGGCGCGCTCGATCCTCCGGCGGTCGGCGTCGGCGGCAGCGACCAGGCGCGCCGGCGAGGCGTGCCGCGCGCCCGCGGTCACGGCTGCCTCTCGGCTGCGAGGTAGACCAGCACCGCCTTCACGCGGCGGCTGACATTGTCCTCCCAGGTCAGCCCGAGCTTGGCGAATATCGTGTGCACGTACTTTTCGACCGACCGCTCCGTCACCACCAACGCAGCGGCGATCGCCGCGTTGTTGGCCCCCTGGGCCATCTCGCGTAGGACGTCGAGCTCCCGCGGCGTCAGCTCGGCGAGCGGCGAGCGCTCTGCCGCGCCCTTGGCCGCGACGAGCCGCTCGACGACCTTGGGGTCGATGTAGGAACCGCCCGCTGCCACCGCGCGAATGGCACCGGCCAGCTGCGAGCGGTCGTCTACGCGATCCTTGAGTAGGTAGGCGCGTCCGTCAGACCCGGTCTCGAGCAGCGCGAGCGCGTAGGCCGGATCCGAGTACTGGCTCAGCACCACCACACCGAGATCTGGATGTGTCTCGCGGAGCGCGAGCGCCGCGCGAATACCCTCGTCACTGCTGTCGGGGGGCATCCGGATGTCGGTCATGACCACGTCCGGGCGCTGCGCCTCGACGACTTCCAGCAGGGCGTCGAGGTCGCCACAGCTCGCGACGACCTCGACATCCTGATCCAGCTCGAGCAGCCGCTGGATGCCCTCGCGCACGATGAGGCTGTCCTCGGCAAGGACGATGCGGATGGGCACGTGGCGAGCATACGTCCGCCGATCAGCACGTGGGCGGATCTGCCTCGACCCGACGGACGCTGCCGTGCGGGACGACCTGCGTGACCGTCAGCACTGCCGGCGTGGTCGAGCTCGGGTTGCTGACCTGGCCCGCCGGCTGCTCATTGGACTCGATGAACGCGTCGCCAGCGTTATAGGTGTGCGACTCGCAGGCGACCTGCCGGACGACCGACCCGGACTGTACGACGACGAACAGCATGCCCGGATGGGTGTGCCAGCCAGAGGAGCCGTTCGGGTCGTACGTGACGGCGAACGTAGCGACGTCCGCCGGATCCTTCGTCTGGAACTTGAGCCGGTCGGTGTTGATGTGTGTCGCATCCGCGAGCGTTCCCACGACCGGCGTGGTGGGGTGCTGGCCGGAC
>VAWL01000190.1 GCA_005883965.1 Actinomycetota bacterium | reverse complement strand
GCGTGCTCTCGGGGCTCGACTTCGAGCTCGAGCGCGGCGGTTTCCTCGTCGTCACGGGACCGAACGGCTCCGGTAAGACGACGTTGCTGCGGCTCTGCGTGGGCCTGGCGATCCCGACGGCCGGCACGCTGGAGGTCGAGCCGGACCGCAGCCGGATCGGCTACCTCGGGCACGAGCCGCTGGTCTACCGCGAGCTGACCGTGCTCGAGAACCTCGACCTCTACGGGCGGCTGTACCGCGTCCCCGAGCGGCGCGAGCGGATCGGGATGCTGCTCGAGCGCTTCGGCCTCTGGGAGGCGCGGCGCGAGCGGGCCTCGGCGCTCTCGCGCGGCCAGCTGCAGCGGCTTGCGCTCTGCCGCGCGCTCTTGCACAAGCCGGAGCTGCTGATCCTGGACGAGCCGTTCTCCGCGCTCGACACCGACGGGGCGGAGCTCCTCGACCGCGAGCTCGCCGGGATGCGGGAGCGCCGGACGCTGCTCGTCTCGACGCACGATCCCGAGCGGATCTCCCCGCTCGCAAGCGGGAGGCTGGCGCTTGCTTAGCTACTTCGAGGACACGGCCGTGCTGGCGCGGAAGGACCTTAGGCTCGAGCTGCGGGCGCGGGACACGCTGCCGGCGATGCTGCTCTTCGTCCTCTCCGTTCTGGCCGTCTTTCACTTCGCCCTGCCGTCCGGCTCGTCGCGGCTGGCGGCGTTCGGCCTGCTCTGGGTGGCGATCATCTTCACGGCGCTGCTCGGCCTCGGGCGGGCGTTCGTGGCCGAGCGGGAGCAGGGCCTGCTCGACGCGCTCGTGCTCGCGCCGGTCGACCGGAGCACGATCTGGCTCGCGAAGGGGATCGCGACCCTCGCATTCCTGCTAGTCGCGGAGTTGGTCGCGCTGCCGGCCTTCGCGCTCTTCTTCACGCCCGTCTCGTGGGCCACGATCGCCGGCGTGCTGCTCGCCGACCTCGGCATCTGCGCGGTGGGAGTCCTGCTCTCGGCGATGGCCGCGGCCGGCCGTGCCCGAGAGCTCCTGCTACCGCTGCTCTTCCTGCCGCTCGCCCTGCCGATCGTGATCGGCGGCGTCGGCGCGAGCGTCGCCGAGAGCTCCGGCCGCTACCTCGCCTTCCTGGCGCTCTACGACGCAATCTTCGCCCTGCTTGCCTGGGCCTCGTTCGAGTACGTCGTGACTGAGTGACCGCTCAGGGTTGCGACCAGGCTGCCGGCGGTAGCTCGATCCAGACGCCGAAGCGCTCCAGCCCGAGCTTCGCCAAGGCCGCGCGTATCTGATCCGATCGCTCTTGCAGATTCTCGCTGCGCGATTGCGTCCACCTCGTCCGGATCTCGACCAGGTAGTCGAGAGCTTCCTCGTGCGGCAGCGCAACAACGAACCGGAGATTCACGTCGCCTGGGCGCAGGTTGCCGTCGTACGGCTCTTCGGGGCAAGCCACGGCACGGGACACGATCTCGGGAAGCTCCCGGCGAAGGTCATCGAGCACGGAGGCCGCGGCCGAGGTTTTGTGGCTTACGGTGACGATCGGCACTGTTCGATCAAGTCCTCGAGCTCACAGGTGATGGCCTCACGCAGCTCACCGTGCTTCGCATCCGAGTACGCGTATTCGGGATCGTCACGAAGCTCGTTCGGATAGCGCCACACCGGGCCGGTGACCTTGTCCGGTGGCTCCCAGTCGTAACGCGGATGGACGTGTCCGTGCAGGTGCGGGATCGCATTGCCGAGCACTTCGTAATTGATCCGTCGTAAGCCCTTGCCCCGGCAGGCGCGCTGCACGGCCTCGCCGATGAGTGACAGCTCGAACAGGAACTGCCTGCGCTGTGCCCAGCCGAGATCGGTCAGGTGGTCGACCGCCGGATCCTCCGCCAGGAGCAGCGAGTAGCCGGGAAGGTGCTGGGTGTCGCCGATGACCGCGAAGCCGCTGCGCATCCGCGCCATCACGAGCGGGTTCTCGCCACGGTGCGCCGAACCGATCCGGTCGTCCCGCCAATCGCTCGTCACGGAGTAACGGGCACGGGCTCGGCGCGGCGCGCTAGGCGGCGTGCTTCGCGCGGGTCGGGCCACATCGTGATCAGCGCGCCGAGCAGGAAGACCAGGCCGGCGAGCCAGACGAACGGGACCAGCGGGTTGACGAGCACCTTGAGCACGACCGAGCCATCCTTGTTGAACTGGTCGCCGATCACGAACACGTCCTGCGCACGGAGCCAGTCGGTGTGGATCGAGACCTCGTTCGAGGTCTGCTGCTCGGCCGGGTACTCGTTCTTGCCGGCCATCAGGGTCGCCACGTGGCTGTCTCCGCGCCAGACCGCAAGCCGCGCACGCTCCTGGACGTCGTTCGGCCCGTTGTGCCGGACCGCCCCCTGGTACTGCAGCCGGTAGCCGCGGATCGACATCGACTGGCCGGGCCGCAGGTGCCGGACCTTCGTCACGCCGTAAGCATTGCCGGCGATGCCGATCGCGAGCAGGACGATCGCAGCGTGGACGACGTAGCCGCCGTATCGCCGGCGGTTCCGCGAGACGAGCGACTCGAAGGCGCCGAACCAGGTGCGTTCGCCGAGCGCCTTGCGCGCCCGCGTCCCGCGAACGAACTCGAGAACGATCGCGGCGAGCACGAAGGCGCTGAACGTGTACGCGATCAGCG
>VAWL01000189.1 GCA_005883965.1 Actinomycetota bacterium | reverse complement strand
GGCGCGGGTGGAGCTTCCGCTGGCAGGCCGAGCCCGGCGCGTACGTGCTCTGCTCACGGGCACGTGACGAGGCCGGGAACGAGCAGCCGCTCGAGCCGGCCTGGAACCTGGGCGGCTACGCCAACAATTCGGTGCAGCGCGTGCCGGTCACCGTCACCGGCTGAGGCTCAGGGGCCGTCGTCCCGGTCGGCGAGCTCGTCGGCGTCCTCGATATTCGGCTCGAGCACCCTCTCGGCAGCGTGCTGATCGGTGTCCCGCTCGATGATGCTCTCGGAGGCGAGCCGGCGCTCCTCGGGCGTCTCGTAGGAAGCCGCCTCGGCGCGCTCGAGTATCTCCGCGTCCTCGCGCCCGCGGAGCTTCTTCCACCAGGATCCGATTCCCATAGGCCGAGTCTACGCCGATCCGTGCTCGCGCTTGGCCTCTTCCTCCATGCGCTCGAGCCGCGTGTAGTAGTCGGGGAACTCGTTCAGGTGGGTGAGCGCGATCTTGCCCGTGACGATCTCGTCGTCGCCGGTGACGTTGGTCGCAAGGTCGTGGAGTCCGTGCTCGAGCTCGACGTCCATCCCGGCCCGGAACTGCTCGACATCGAACGGGGCGGTCGCCCAGTCGATCCCGATCTGCTCGCCGACCCGGCGCGCGTCCTCGGCGCTGAAGCTCTTCATCTCGGCCATGGGCGAACTCTGCGCCGACATGTCTCCGAAGCGCGAAAACCGGTGTCAGACACCGGTTTTCGTCAAGGGCAAAGTGTGCCGAGTGTGTGACGTTTTGTCCCCGGCCGTGGCTCAGTTGTTCATGGCGACCGTCAGCGTCACGGCCACGAAGGCCAGGGCAACGCACGCGATGACCACCAACCCGCCGTACAGAGAGCGACGCACGACCCCTTCCTCCTTCCCGATCCCCTGATGCCAGTGACGATAGGTAGGAGACCCACCGCGGGCATCCCTCAGCCGGGGGGTCTCAGCACCGCAAACTGGTCGGTGATCTCGAGCCCACGCGAGCGGAAGCGGTAGAGCGCCGCCGGCCGGCCGCCCGTACGCCCCGGTTCCCGCCGCTCCCCCGTGGGCTCGAGCACGCCGCGCCGCAGGAGCACCCGCTGCAGGTTCGTGGCCGAGACCTCGTGCCCGAGCGCGGCCGCGTAGAGCTCGCGCAGCTCCGAGATCGTGAACTCCGGCGGCGCGAGCGCGAAGCCGATGTTCGTGTACGAGAGCTTCGCCCGCAGCCGGTCGCGTCCCGCGAGCACGATCGCGCGGTGGTCGTACGCGAGCTCCGGCAGCCGCGAGACCGGGTTCCAGCGCGTATCGTCCGGCACCTCTGGGTCGACGTCGGCCGGGACGAGGCCGAGATAGGCGGTCGCGAGCTCCCACTCCGAAGGGTTCCGTGCCGGGTCGCTCAGCGTCTCGAGCTGCTCCAGGTGCGCCAGCTCCCGCACGTCAACCTTGACCGCAAGGTGGCGCCGGATCGACTGCTCCAGCGTCTCGCCCGCCTCGAGGTACCCGCCCGGGAGGGACCAGGCGCCGAGGAACGGCTCCCGGGCGCGCTGCCAAAGCAGCACCTGGAGGCGGGCATCCCGCACCTGCAGCACGACGGCAAGCGTGACGTGCGCCGGGCGCCGGCTGGTAGACTCCGGTTGAGGTTTTCGACTCATAGTCGTAAACCTACCGGACAATGACGACGACAGCCGAGATCCAGCCGGGCATTCCGGTCCGTGAGGGCGTCTACGGCGACCGCGTGGTGGCGGTCGAGCCTGGCGGCGTCGAGTTCATCCCGCTCGGAGACCGGCATGGGCGCCCGCTCGACCTGTTCTGGACGTGGATGTCGCCGAACCTGGAGTTCGCGACGGTGTTCGTCGGCGTCATCCCGATCGCGTTCTTCGGCGGCGCGTTCTGGTCGACGGCGCTGGCCCTCGTGCTTGGAAGCGCCCTGGGCTCACTGACCCACGCGGTGCTCTCGAGCTGGGGCCCGCGCTTCGGCATTCCGCAGATGGTTCAGGCGCGGGGAGCCTTTGGCTTCCTCGGGAACGCGCTGCCTGCGGGACTGAACACCTTCACCGCCGGAGTGGGGTGGTTCATCGTCAACAGCGTCAGCGGTGCCTTCGCGCTGCAGTCGTTGTTCGGCTGGCGCTTCTGGATCGGCTACACGCTCGTCGTCGTCGCCCAGGTCGCGATCGCGTTTCTCGGCCACAACCTCGTGCACGCTTTCGAGCGCGCGGTCTTTCCCTTCCTGGCCGTCGTCTTTGCGCTCGCGGCGGGCGTGATCCTCTGGAAGACGCATTACGGCGCAGGCTTCGACGCCCACCTCTCGCCCGGGGGCGGCTCCTCGGCTGCCTTCATCCTCGCGCTGTTCATCTCCTACGGCTACGCCGTGGGCTGGAACCCGTACGCCTCCGACTACACCCGCTACCTGCCGCCGACTGTGGATCGACGCCGTGTCGGCCTCTGGGCCGGTCTCGGCGTCTTCGTCTCCTGCTCCGTGCTGGAGATCGTAGGCGCGGGCGTGGGAACGCTGCACGGCACGAGCTCGAATCCGACGACCAACTTCACCTCACCGCTCGGCCATGCGCTGGGCGACGCGGTGCTGATCGGGATCACGATCGGCGCAGTCGCGGCGAACGTGCTCAACATCTACAGCAGCTCGATGTCCTTCCTGACGCTCGGTTTCGACCTGCCGCTGCGGCTGAGGCGCGCGCTCGTCG
>VAWL01000012.1 GCA_005883965.1 Actinomycetota bacterium | reverse complement strand
CCGTTGAGCCGGACGAAGAGCGTTCCGGGAGCCTGGAAGACGAGCACAGCGGGATCGTCGAGCACGCGGTCGGCGGCGGTTGCACCGCCGGTCAGAAGCGATGTCAGCGGCGCAGCGACCTTTTCGTTCGAGACGTCGAGCGCGACGAAGCCGGTGCCGGCCGCTGCCGCGCCCTGGCGGGCCTCGTCCTTCGCCATCGTGTCGACCGAGGAATCGGGTGCGTACAGGGCGACGACGACGACGCTGCTCGAGCGGAGCGCCAGCGCAAGCGCTGCCGGCATGCCGTCGATCACGGCGGGGAGCTTCTTCGGCGACGCGGCCTTTGGCTTGACGGTCGCCTTGGCGGCCTTCGGCTTGGCCTTCGTCGTTGCGGGGGCGCGGCGATGGTGCTTGACCGGATGCAGCGGCTTGATCTGCTTCACGGCCGCGGGCGTCGCGCTCTGGCCCCGGCTGAGGAAGAGAAGCCCTCCGGCGAGGGCGAGCACGGCCACGAGGCCGGCCGCAGCAAACATCCGCACGCGCTGACTCACGATCTCTCTATCGGCAGTTGCGAGGCGCGGCTTGACGGCAAAAGAAAGGGCGCGGTCTCCCGCGCCCTTTCGAGAACCGGTGCGAGTGGGCTAGCAGCCGCCCGGGGTGATGTCGCCCGAGGGGCCCGACTTGTGGTACGTGACTGTCCCCGGCGTCGTGTTGCGGATGCAGTAGCCGCCGAGCGTGGCGACCGAGATCTTGATGTTCTTGATCCCGGCGTCGTACGACTGCTGAAGCTTCGTCAGCGTGACGCCCGCGTAGCCGGTCGAATGGTCGGCGTTGAACGCCTCCATGCCCGGCACTGCAGCACGGACGTTCGCCTGCGCGGCGGACTTGTTCGCCCGTGTGCGGAAGCTGAGGTACGAGGGGATCGCAATCGCAAGCAGGATCCCGAGGATGATGATCACGACGAGGAGCTCGATCAGCGTGAAGCCGCTATCGTCCCTCCTCAGTCGCTGCCACAGATTGTTGGTCATTCTCTGCTCCTTCGGCTAGTTCGGCGGTGGCTCCGGATAGATCGACCTGCGATGCCTCCTGTCCACACCCCCAAAGGGGTGAGCTCATAGGAACGAGAAAGGGCGCGGTCTCCCGCGCCCTTTCGCCAAACGAAACCGGTGCGAGCTGGCTAGCAGCCGCCGGTCTTGATGTCGCCGGACGGGCCTGACTTGTGGTAGGTGACCGTGCCCGGGATGGTGTTGCGGATGCAATAGCCACCGAGGGTGGCGACCGAGATCTTGATGTTCTTGATCCCGGCGTCATACGACTGCTGCAGCTTCGTCAGCGTGACGCCCGTGTAGCCGGTGGCGTGGTCGGCGTTGAACGCCTCCATGCCGGGAACGGCTGCCCGGACGTTCGCCTGCGCTGCGGACTTGTTCGCCCGCGTGCGGAAGCTGAGGTACGAGGGGATCGCAATGGCAAGCAGGATCCCGAGGATGATGATCACGACCAGAAGCTCGATCAGGGTGAAGCCACCCTCACCGCGGTGCACCTGGCCGAGTCGGTGCGAAAGCCTTGAACGCATGCGTGTTCCTCCTTAGGGGTGCGCAGTGGCCTCCTCCCTCATCGGCCGCGACCTCCCCCCGAGCATCCCCCCAAACGGGGGATCGGATCACGATGGACTCGCCGGCGCCGATGCCCCTCAAGTACGGGGTAGGCGCTGCCGATAGCCAGCGCTAGGGCCATGCCGGAGACCCTGTATTCCATCGACGACTTGCTCGAGCAGATGGTGACGCGAAATGCGTCGGATCTGCACATCACCGTGGGCGCGCACCCGGTGGTGCGAGTGCGTGGGCGCCTCGAGCCGCTGCAGGACGTCGAGCCGCTGACGGGCGACATGACGCAGCAGCTGCTCTACCGCATCCTCTCGACCGAGCAGCAGAAGCAGCTCGAGCTCAACCGCCAGATCGACTTCGCGCACTCGATCCCCGGCCTCGCGCGCTTCCGTGTGAACGTGTACTGGCAGCGTGAGACGCTGGGCGCGGCCTTCCGCCTGATCCCCACCGAGATCAAGACGCTCGAGGAGCTCGGCATCCCGTCGAGCCTGCACGTGCTCACCGACCGGCCGCGCGGCCTGGTGCTCGTCACCGGTCCGACCGGCTCCGGTAAGTCGACGACGCTCGCGGCGCTGATCGACGAGATCAACCGCAAGCGGGCGGAGCACATCCTCACGATCGAGGACCCGATCGAGTTCGTCCACCGCCATAAGCGCTGTGTCGTCAACCAGCGCGAGATCGGCGTCGACGCGACCAGCTTCGCCGAGGCGCTCCGCGCCGCGCTCCGCCAGGACCCCGACGTGATCCTCCTCGGCGAGATGCGCGACCTCGAGACGATCTCGACCGCCCTGACTGCGGCGGAGACCGGCCACCTCGTCTTCGCGACCCTTCACACCCAGAGCGCGCCCGGGACGATCGACCGCGTGATCGACGCCTTCCCGGCAGCCCAGCAGGACCAGATCCGCATCCAGCTTGCCGCGACGCTGGAAGGCGTCGTCACCCAGGCGCTGCTGCCGACGGCCGACGGTACCGGCCGCGTGGCCGCGCTCGAGATCCTCTTTCCGGACGACGCCGTCAGGAACCTGATCAGGCAGGCGAAGGTCGAGCAGGTCTACTCGGTCATGCAGACCGGGACGGCCAAGGGCATGCAGACGATGGAGCAGTCCCTGGCCGACCTCACCTTGCGCGGCGTCATCTCGATCGGAACGGCGCTCGCCCGCTCCAGCCGGCCCGATCAGCTGACCGGCCTGCTCGAGCGCGCGGGCGTGGATGTCGGCACGGCCGAGGAGCGGGCCCCGAGCCTGAGGGTCGCGGAGGCCTAGACATGGACTTGAAGAAGGAGATCAAGCTCTCGGACCTGCTCCCGAAGAAGAAGGCGGGAAAGAAGGCGCCGGCGGCGGAGGCAGAGACGGTGATCACCCCCGAGCAGAGCAAGCCGAAGCGACAGGCCGGACCGAAGACCCCGCTGTTCAAGAAAGAGCTCTCGTTCAAGCGCAGGCCGAAGGCCAAGCGCCCGCTCGACGAGGGCGACGAGCCGAAGAAGGCGAAGAAGTCGAAGCGCGGCTCCCGCCGCCAGGGCAGCGGCCAGAAGCGCGCCAAGCGGCTCGTCGGCCTGAAGATCGGCGCCTCGCAGATCGCCGCCGCGCGTGTCGTCAACAACGGCTCGCACGAGCTCGTCCAGGTGGCCCGCGAGGACATCGACCATGGTCTGATCGTGGGGGGCGAGCTGCGCGAGCCGGAGCTGCTGGCCGACGCACTGCGCTCCTTCTTCCGCAAGCACGGCCTGCCGCGCCAGGGTGTGCGGCTCGGGATCGCCAACAACCGCATCGGCGTGCGCATCTTCGAGATCGCGGGAATCTCCGACCCGCGGCAGCTCGAAAACGCAGTCCGCTTCCGCGCTCAGGAAGTGCTGCCGATTCCGATCGAAGAGGCGGTGCTCGACTACCACGTTCTTGGGGAGCGGGCCGACGACGAGGGCAACTCGGTCATGCGGATCCTGCTCGTCGTCGCCTACCGCGAGCTGATCGACCGCTACGTCGCCGCCTGCAAGAAGGCGGGGCTGAAGCTGTCCGGGATCGATCTGGAGGCGTTCGCGCTGCTGCGGGCGCTCTCGGAGCCGCGGACCGAGGCCGAGGGCGCCGCCGACGCGGCAATCGTCGTCGTCGCGATCGGCCACGACCGCTCGACCTTCGCTGTCTCGGACGGGCGCGTCTGCGAGTTCACGCGTGTGCTCGAGTGGGGCGGGGGCACCCTCGACGTCGCGATCGCCCGCGAGCTCGACCTCGCTCCGTCGGAGGCCGAGCCCGTCAAGCGCGAGCTCGCCCTGACCGGAGATTCCGTCCCGGAGGGGTTGACTCCCGAGAAGGCGGCTGCGGTCCGCGAGGCCGTCCATCGCCAGCTCCAGACCTTCGCGCGGGAGCTCGTCTCCTCGCTCCAGTTCTACCAGAACCAGCCCGGCTCTCTGGGCATCGGCGAGATCATGATCTCGGGCGGCACCGCCCACCTCGCCGGGCTTGCCGAGGAGCTGCAGAAGCTGATCGGCGTCCGCGTCACCGTGGGAGACCCGCTCTCCCGGGTGAAGCTCGGCCGGAAGGTCCGCGAGACCGAGCAGCTGGGCTCGCTCGCCGTCGCAATCGGCCTCGGGATCGAGGATTGACGTGAGAGCGATCAACCTCCTTCCGCGAGACGACACCCGCCGCAAGGGGCAGAAGCCGCAGTGGGTCGTGTTCGTCCCCGTCATCCTGGCCGTGCTGCTGAGCGCGCTCCTCTCGATGCTGTTCCTGTCCGCGAGCGGCAAGGTCAAGGACCGGAAGGCGACACTCGCCTCGCTTCAGGCCGAGCTGGCCGCGATCCCGACTCCCGACGCTTCAAAGGTCCAGACCCAGAACGCCCTGGTTGCGGACAAGCAGACCCGCGTGCGGGCGCTCAACACGGCGCTCTCGCGGCGGGTCGTCTGGGACCGCGTCTTCCGCGAGCTGTCGCTCGTCCTCCCCGACGACGTCTGGCTCTCGACCCTCGCGGCGAGGTCGCCCGTGTCGCCCTCGCTCGCCGTCGCGCCCGCGCCTGTAACCGGCACCGTCGCGGCGACCGAGTTCACGCTCGACGGTTACACGTACTCGCAGCCGGCAGTCGCACGCCTGCTCACCAGGCTGAGCGTCATCCCCGACCTCGTCAACGTCCAGCTCCAGCAGAGCACCCTGACGAAGGTCGGCAACGCGCCGGCCGTGCATTTCACGATCGTGGCCGACGTCCGAAGCCCGGGAGGCAGCTCGTGAAGCGCGGGCTCCCTCAGCCGGCTCTGATCGGCCTGATCGTCCTCGGCTTCGTGCTCGCCGGGGTCGGCGGCTACTTCATGCTGATCGGGCCGCAGAAGTCGAAAGCGGCCTCGCTCGACAAGCAAATTGCCGACACGAACCAGGCGATCGACTCCGCCCGCGCGCTGACGCTGCAGGCCAAGACCGACGCGAAGATCCGCGTGGCCGACCTGTTCCGGCTCACGAAGGCGATGCCCGACCAGACCGATATGTCCGACATCCTCCTCGAGCTGAGCCAGGTCGCGCAGGACAGCGGGATCACCTTCGAGCAGATCACGCCCGCAACCACGGCGGTCGCGCTGGACGGTTACGAGGCGATCCCGATCACGGTCGAGTTCCAGGGCAACTTCTACGAGCTCTCCGATTTCCTCTACCGGCTGCGCAACCTCGTCGACGTGCGCCACGGCGCTCTCGACGCGAGCGGCCGCCTGTTCGCGGTCGACACCGTCGACTTCGCGCAAGCGCCCCCGCCGCCGGGATTTCCCGAGATCCGCGCCCACCTGGTGATCGACGCTTTCGTGTTCGGGACTGGAACCGTGCCGACGATCGAGCCGTCCACGGGTACGACCGGCCCGTCGGGCACGACGGGGCCGTCGGGCACGACCGGGCCGTCTGGCACGACCGGCGCCTCCGGGACGACCGGGCCGAGCGCAACGACCCCCACGACCTCTGCCACAGCGGCCGCGCCGGGGAGCTGAGCGATGGCGAAGAAGATCGACCCCAAGGCCAAGGCCAAGCGCCAGAAGATCTACGCGGGGATCGGCGGGGTCATCCTGCTCGCCGTGCTCGCGTTCCAGGTGCCGCGGACGCTGAAGCTGCTCCACCAGTCCAATGCGAACGCCTCGTCCGCGACGAGCTCGTCCAGCTCGACGACGACGCCGACGACCACCGGGCCGATCGTGCCCCCGTCGCTCGGCGGCGGCAACGCGACGCCAAACGCGTCGGCTGTCTCCGCGGACGGGGTCAGCGATCCCGGGGTCCTGCAGACGCCGCAGTCGGGCCAGCTGCTCGCTTTCAGCCGGTTCCAGACCAAGGATCCGTTCGCGCAGCAGCTCAACGTCGGCGCGACCGGAGCGGCGGGCGCGACAGGCGCGACCGGCTCGAGTGGCGCCACGGGCGGGGGCGGCGGCGGCGCATCGGGCGGAAGCGGAGGCGGCGGCACGCAGAATCAGCCGCCGGCCAGGCTGACTTCGGCCTCGATCTCCGTCAACGGCGTCAGCGAAGCCGTTCAGGTTGGTGGGCAGTTCCCGGCCTCGAACCCGACGTTCGTCCTTGTCTCAGTGACGCACACGAACGCGAAGGTGGGGATCGCCGGCGGCTCGATCCAGGGCAGCCGGCAGACGGTGACCCTGAAGAAGAACACGCCGGTCACGCTGATGAACACCGCCGACGGGACGCGCTACGTCCTGCGGCTCCTCGCCGTTAGCTAGCCGACCGGCCGCGAAGCACAACACCGCCCCGCGGCAAGAGGGCGTGGTGACTCCGGGCGTTTTTGGTTCGGCGCCAGTCGCCGCCGGAGCCGGGCTTTGCCCGGCGGGAGGCTCACGACCGGCGAGAGTTCCACCTCCCGAGCCGCAGTCGCCGGCTCCGCGACCGTCGGAGTCAATAGGCCCGCTCGCAAGGAGGGTGATCGTGGGGGAACCAGGGGTTCTCCCACGTTGACTAGCCGGCGGTCGACTGGTCGAACGTCGACGCCTCGGTCGCGAGCGGCCGGGCGGAGAGCGCGGTTCCGTCTCGCACGACCACCGTAACGAGCTTCTCGGCACGCCCATTGGTCGGCGTCGTCGTCGTGATGTAGGTGTCGATCCGGTAGCTCTTGTGGTCGGCGCCCGTGATCGTGCGGCTGGGAATGCACTGGTTCGGCAGCGGCGACCCGGAACAGGCCGTGGTCACTTCACTGCCGGTCGAGTTGGGGCACGACGCGCCGAGCGTGGTGTCGCACTTGTAGGTGTTGTCGACGGTTCCGAGCGTCGTCCCGTCGAGCGCGATCGCGCTGTAGGTGATGGCCCGGAAGAGCTCCATCTGCGAGTCCGCCAACGCGGAGGCGGTCGAGATCTTGCTGGCTCGCTTGAGCGCGAACATCCCAGAGCTGAAGGCCGCCACGACCGCGAGGATGCCGACGTTCAGCATCACCATCGCCATCAGAAGCTCGATCAGGCCGAAGCCGCGTTCGCTACGAAGCCGCGCTCGCACCTTTTCCCTATCGGCAAGCGGCTTCCGTCCCTCAAGAGCGCCCTCCCCCTTGCCGATACGACCCTGGTATGGCGGCATACGCCTACAGCGCCATCAATGCGGACGGCCTGGAGCTCAAGGGCGAGGTGCATGCGCCCGACCTCTCGGCCGCCCGTGAGCAGCTGCGTATCCGCGGACTGCTCCCCGACCACCTCGAGGAGATGTCGGCGAGCGGTGAGGAGAGCGTCCGTACCGCCTTCAAGAAGATCAAGCCGAAGACGCTGCAGATCTTCTCGCGCCAGTTCGCGACGATGATCGAGGCGGGCCTGAACGTCGTCAGCTCGCTCGTGATCCTCGAGGAGCAGACCGACGACGCCTATTTCGGCCAGGTGATCCGCGAGATCCGCGCCGACGTCGAGGGGGGCCTCTTGCTCTCGCAGGCGCTCAGCCGCCACCCGAAGATCTTCAGCCGCCTCTACATCGCGATGGTCGAGGCCGGCGAGGCCGCCGGAATCCTCGACCAGGTGCTCGATCGCGTCGCGCTCCAGATCGAGAAGGACACGCAGATCAGGCGCCGCGTCAAAGGCGCGATGATGTACCCGACGATGGTGCTGATCTTCGCCACCCTCGTCCTGATCGGCCTGCTGATGTTCCTCGTGCCGGTCTTCGTGAAGATCTTCGCCCAGCTCAACGGCCAGCTGCCGACGCTGACCCAGTACGTCGTCGGCGCGTCGAACCAGCTGCGGCACCACTGGTTCATCATCTTCCCGGCGATGTTCCTGACGATCTGGGGCGTCCGCCGCGCCAAGCGCACCGAGGCCGGCCGGCAGCTCTGGGACCGGACGAAGCTGAAGATCCCGATGAAGATCGGCGACGTCGTCCTGAAGGTGACGATGGCGCGCTTCTCGCGGACGCTCTCGACGCTCGTCGCCGCCGGCGTGGACATCATCAAGGCGCTCGAGATCACCGGCCAGACCGCAGGCAACTGGGTGATCGAGGAGGCCCTCGCGGGCGTGCGGCAGAAGGTGCACCAGGGCGTGCCGATCGCGCAGCCGCTGATCGAGAACCCCGTGTTCCCGCCGATGGTCAGCCAGATGGTCAAGATCGGCGAGGAGACGGGAGAGCTCGAGAAGATGCTCTCGAAGATCGCGGACTTCTACGAGGACGAGGTCGACGCCGCGATCGCCTCGCTGACGGCCATCATCGAGCCCCTGATGATGATCGGCGTCGGCTGCATGGTCGGCGTGATCATCATCTCGATGTACCTGCCGATGTTCAAGCTGCTCTCGCTCGTCAAGTAACGATCAGACCGCGTTGCCGCTGACGAGGCGGGCGAGTAGGAAGCAGAGCCCGATCATGACGCCGACAATCACGGCGAGCGCGACGTACATGCCGATCAGCGCCTGCCAGAACGGGGGATCGGCGCCGGGGGAGCGGGGAGGAGCCAGCCGCCAGGGCCTGACCGCAAGCTGCGCCCGAGCGAGTACTCCTGGCGGGTCGGGTGGCTCGAGCAGCTCGCCGGTTGTCCGCCAGGAGGCGGCGAGGCCGTTCGAGGATGCCTCCACCCGCGGGAGGTCGAGTTCGAGCAGGCGCGACTCGGGCCGCATGACGAGGAGCTCGCTTTCGCGGAGCACCGACTCGACCTCATCGGCGAGCAGCAAGCCGTCACGCCCGTCGATCGTCCGCACCGCGAGGGCGGCGGGCTCGCCCGCAGAGCCGAGCCAGGTCTCCTCGACCCAGCCGAGCAATCCTTGGGGCGATTCGACGCGGAACCCCTCGCACCCGGCGAGCTCGTGTCGCACGACGACGGCCATGTTTCTCGTATTCCCCGGCCGCGCCGGGCAAACACTCAGGGCGAAAGCAGCTCTTCGCGCCAGCTGCCCTCTCGCGCGCGCGTGAACCTGATTCGCTCGTGTAGGCGGTCGTCCCGATGCTGCCAGAGCTCGATCGACTCGGGCTCGAGGAGGTAGCCGCCCCAGCGTGCGGGGCGCGGCACGTCCCCGCCGGGCAGCAGCCGTTCGAACTCCGCCTCCAGCTCCTCGCGGCTCGCGATCGGCTCGCTCTGGCGCGAGGCTGCAGCGGCGGCGCGCGACCGGGGTGGGCGCGTGGCCCAGTACGCATCCGAATCCTCGGCCGAGAGCCTGCGCACGGTCCCCTCGACGCGCACCTGCCGGCCGAGCGGACGCCAGTAGAAGAGGAGTGCGGCGCGCGGGTTGGCGACGAGCTCGAGCCCCTTGCGGCTCTCGTAGCCGCTGAAGAACGTGAAGCCGCGCTCATCGGCGCCCTTCAGGAGCACCATCCGCGCCGACGGCCGGCCTTCCGGGTCGGCAGTCGCGAGCGTCATGGCC
>VAWL01000011.1 GCA_005883965.1 Actinomycetota bacterium | reverse complement strand
CCGGCCTGACGCACGGGCGCGTCTGCGAGAACCAGGGGCTGCGGGCGCTCGTCTCCGGCCTGGTCGACGAGGGGAAGGCGGTCGCCGCCGCCCAAGGGATCGAGCTCGACGCCGATCCCGAGGAGCTGATCGACCACGCGGCCCGGCCCGACGTGGCCTACGACCACAAGGCGAGCATGCTCCAGGATGTCGAGGCACGCCGGCAGACGGAGATCGACTACCTGAACGGCGGCATCGTCCGCTTCGGCGGCGAACACGGCGTGCCGGCGCCGCTGAACGAGGCGATACTCGCGCTCGTGAAAGGGCTGGAGGCGTCATGGTGAGCGCGGGGGAGGTCGAGCGGCGCTACGCGAACGTTCGCGCGGCGCTCGAGCGCGACGGCCTTGACGCGGCGCTCGTCTGCGGCAGCGAGTACACGGGCTTCGAGGGGGCGGTCACCTACCTCTCCGGCTTCCAGATCGTCCACCGCTATGCGTACGTGCTGCTGCCGTGCGAGGGCGAGCCGGCGATCGTCTTCCCGAGCGAGGCCCGATACGTCGGCGAGCACCGGACAAGCTGGATCGAGGAGCAGGTCTTCGCCGAGCGCCCGGGCGACTGGCTGGCAGAGCGCCTGCGCGGTCGGCGGGTCGGCGTCTACGGGCTCGACTACGTGATGCCCGCGCGCGACTACGCGTCGCTGGCCGGCGCTGCCGAGCTGGTCGGCTGGGACGTCGCCTTCGACCACGCGCGGGCCGTCAAGAGCGACGAGGAGCTCGAGTCGGTCCGCGAGAGCGTGCGGATCAACACCGACGGCTTCCATGCCTTTCGCGAGGCGTACGCGCCGGGCCGCAACGCGGCCGAGGTGCTCGCGCCGGCCGAGGAGCTGTTCGTCGACCGGGGCCGGGCCGGGCGGCCACTGGGTCGAGGTCTCGCGCGCGCTTGGCACGCCCAACGCGGAGGTGGAGCGGATGAACGAGGCCTACGACGAGTACTTCGAGGCGGCCAAGGGAGCACTGAGGCCGGGCGCGACCGCGCACGATGCGCACCGGGCCGTCTCGAAGGGGTTCTCGGAGCGCGGCTACCAGCTCGGCCACGTCACCGGCCACTCGATCGGGATGACGATGATCGAGTTCCCGAAGATCGGTGAGGGCGTCGAAACGGAGCTGGCCGAGAACATGGTCTTCTCGCTGCACCCGCACGCGATCGCGGAGAACGGGCACGACTGCCTGTACATGCAGGAGACGTGGCTTGTCGGGGCGGACGGCGGCATTCCGCTCTCGGGCCTGGAGTCCAAGATCTACCGATGAGTCCCGGCCGCGCCTGCGGTCTACTGGGAAACGACAAAGGAGTCGAGATGCCGAAGATCACCCCGTTTCTCTGGTTTGACACCGAGGCCGAGGAGGCCGCGAAGCACTACACGTCGATCTTTCCCAACTCGCGGATCACGGACGTCACGCACTACGGCTCGGCGGGGCCGAGCGAGGCTGGGACGGTGATGACCGTGGCGTTCGAGCTCGACGGCCAGCCCTTCATCGCGCTCAACGGCGGGCCTGAGTACCGCTTCACCGAGGCGGTCTCGTTCTCCGTCAGCTGCGAGTCGCAGGCGGAGGTCGACGAGTACTGGAGCAAGCTCGCCGACGGCGGCGAGGAAGGGCCCTGCGGGTGGCTGAAGGACCGCTACGGCCTCTCGTGGCAGATCGTCCCGAAGCGGCTGATGGAGCTGCTGACGGATCCGGACCATGAGCGTGCGCAGCGGGCGATGGCGGCGATGCTGAAGATGGGGAAGATCCAGATCGACGAGCTGGAGCAAGCCGCCGCCACGGCTTAGCCAGACACCTGTGGACGAAGCGTTCCACTTCCGCCACGCTTAGCCCTTGACGAAAACCGGTGTCTGACACCGGTTTTCGCGTTTCGCGCACACGGCCGGTTTGGGCTAGCCCAGGAGGGCCCGGTTCGCGGCGAGGGCGTCGAGAAGGGCCCCTACGTCCTCGGCGGTGTTGTAGGCGTGCGCCGAGATCCGCAGGTTGTCGTCGCGGGACGAGGTGACGATCCCCGCGGCGTCGAGGGCCGCAACGAGGGCGTTCACGTCGGTCGAGCGAACGCAGAGCAGCGCTCCGCTCCGCTCGGGCTCCGCCGGAGTGACAACCGTCGCGCCCAGCTCAGACAGCCCTCCTCGCAGGAGCCCGTTCAGCTCGCGCACGTGCAGCTCGGTCTCCGCGATCCCGATCTCCTGCATCAGCTCGATCCCCGCGATCGCCGCGTAGATCGACGGGATCGGCGGCGTCCCCGCCTCGAACCGCCGCGCCGAGGCCGCCGGCGAGTAGTCGTGGATGTCCATTTCGAAGATGTCGCGGTCGGCGAACCACCCGGTCGTGGTCGGCTCGATCCCGACGACCAGGTCGCGCCGGCAGAAGAGAAACGCCAGCCCCGCCGATCCGAGCAGGTACTTCAAGACCCCCGCCACCAGGAAGTCGCACCCCAACGCATGCACGTCGACAGGCAGCGAGCCGACCGTCTGGTACGCGTCGACCAGCACCAGCGTCTCGCGCTCGTGCGCCAGCCTCGTGACCGCCTCGACGTCGAGCCGCGAGCCGTTCCGGAAGCAGACGTGCGTGACCGCGACCAGCGCCGTCCGCTCGTCGATCGCCGCCTCGAACCGCTCGAGCGGGATCGTCCCGTCCGCCTCCGCCGGCACATGCTCGACCCGGAACCCGCGCCGTTCCTGCGCGTGCCAGATCTGCCCGATCGTCGGGAACTCGAAGTCGCTGATCACGACCTTGTCGCGCCCCTCCTCGAACCGCAGGCCCGATGCGAGCGCACTGACCCCCGCCGAGACCGACGTCGTGACCGCGATCTCGTCCTCATCCGCCTCAACGAGCCCAGCGATCGAAGAGCGCACCGCGTCGAGCCGCCCTACCCAGTACTCCCAGGGCGCTCCGTGCTCGTCCCAGTCGCCGAGGTAGTGCGCGTAGGCATCGCGAACCGAGTCCGACAGCGCCCCCTGCGAGCAGCTGTTGATGTAGACGCGCCGCTCGAAGACCGGGAAGCGGTGCCTCATCCGCCCCGGAAGCGACGAGACGTCAACGGCCAAGGTAGGCCTTGCGCAGATCCTCGTGCCGGAGCAGCTCGGCCGCGGGGCCCGACAAGACCACGCGCCCGGTCTGCAACACGTACCCCCGGTCGGCGATCGCCAGCGAGACGTTCGCGTTCTGCTCGACGACCAGGATCGCGACCCCCGACTCGTGTACCTGCTGGATGATCTCGAAGTTCTTCTCGACCAGGATCGGCGCCAGCCCCATCGAGGGCTCGTCCATCAGCAGCAGCTTCGGCCGCGACATCAGCGCGCGGCCCATCGCCACCATCTGCTGCTCGCCGCCGGAGAGCGTGCCGGCCAGCTGCGCGCGGCGCTCGTGCAGCAAAGGGAAGAGCGTGTAGACGCGGTCCCAGTCCTCTTTCGTCCCGCCCCCGTGAAGGTAGGCGCCCATCTCGAGGTTCTCGCGGACGCTCATCGGCGCGAACAGCCTCCGGTTCTCGGGGACGATCGCCATGCCCTTGCCGATCCGATAGCTCGTCGGCCGCCCCGTCACGTCCTCGCCGTCGAACTCGACCGACCCTGAGCGCGGCTTGACGATGCCGAGGACCGTCTTCAGCGTCGTCGACTTCCCGGAGGCGTTGCCGCCGAGCAGGCAGACCAGCTCGCCCGAGCCGACCTCGAGCTCGAGCTTCTGCAGGATGTGAATCGGCCCGTAGTAGGTGTCGACGCCGTCGAGCTTGAGCATCGCGCTCACGTGGTCGCCGCCCCTCGCAGGCCGAGGTATGCCTCGACCACTTGCTCGTCCGTGGCCACATCGTTGTACGAGCCCTCGGCAATCTTGACCCCGTGGTCGAGCGCCACGACCCGGTCGGAGATCCCCTCGACGACATGCATGTCGTGCTCGATCACGAGGATCGTGTAGCCGCCCTCGTCGCGTAGCTTCCCGATCAGCTCGGTGATCTCGTGCGTCTCGACCGGGTTCATGCCGGCAGCGGGCTCGTCGAGCAGCAGGAGACGGGCGTTCGTCGCCATGGCCCGCGCGATCTCGAGCCTGCGGCGGTTCGCGTACGAGAGCGAGTAGGCCGGCTGGTTCCAGCGGTAGCCCATCAAGCGCTGGCCGAAGAACGCGAGCCGCTTCTCCGCCAGCAAGCTGATTTCGCGCTCCTCCCGCCGCATGCCGGGTGTGCGCAAGACGGAGCGAATCACGCCGGCGTGCGTGTGCCCGTATGCGGCCGCCATCACGTTCTCCTTGACGGTCATGTTCAGGAACAGCCGCAGCGTCTGGAAGGTGCGGGCGATCCCCTTGCGGGTGATCTTGCTCGGCGGCAGACCGACGATCGACTCGCCCTCGAACAGGATCTCGCCCTCGTCGGGCCGGTAGACCCCGGTGACGAGGTTGAAGAGGGTCGTCTTGCCCGCGCCGTTCGGGCCGATCACGCTGACGATCTCGCGTTCGCCGACGGAGAAGTCGAGGTTGTCGATCACCTGCAGGCCGCCGAAGGCCTTCGAGACGCCTTGCAGCTCCAAGAGGGCCATCAGGCTATCTCCACCTTCGCAGTCCCGAAGAGGCCCTGCGGCCGGGTCGCCATCAGCGCGATCAGGAGCACGCCGAAGAGCACGTAGCGAGTGACGGCCGGCTGCTGGATCAGGAGGTTCTCCCAGACGAACGCGGTCAGGACGATCGTCGGGGGCACCACGGCCACGCGCCACCAGCCCTTGAGCTGCACGATCGTGATCACGAGGACGATCAGGGCGAGGTAGCCGTAAACCGCCAGGCGGTTCGGGTTGGTCGGGAGCAGGACCCAGTGCTTGATCGCGCCGGTCAGGTACCCGCCGGAGGTGACCTGCCCGCTAGTCCCGCGCGGCCAGACCTCGTGCACGATCGCGTGCAGCGCGAACCCGAGCGCGACGGTAGAGGCCACCGCGACCGCCATCTGGGCACGCGACTTCTTGAAGATGACCACGACCCCGACGACCAGGCTGAGGTAGAAGAGCGTGCGGGCATTGTTCGGCGGCGAGGTCGAGTCGAGCACCTGGAAGGACACGATGATCGCCGTCGCGCCGGCAAGCATGCCGGTCAGGCTGCCGGTGCCACCGAGGATGACGACGGCGTAGATCAGGATCAGGACCTGGGTGCCGAAGTTCTGCGGGAAGGCGCCGGTCTGAGCGGCGGCGAACACGCTCCCGGCGAGGCCTGCGATCGCCGCTCCGAACGAGAAGGCCATGATCTTCAACCGGTTGACCGGCATGCCCATCATCTCGGCCGCGAGCGGGTCCTCGCGCGAGGCCTTCCAGGCGCGCCCCGTTCGCGACTCGCTGAGCAAGTGCAGGACGATCAGCACCACAATCACGCAGCCGAACAGGAACCAGTAATAGCCGCGTGTCGAGGAAACCGTGAAGCTGGCCCCGAAGGCGAAGAAGCGAAGCGGGTCGATGTTGCCGAGGCCGTTCGAGCCATTCGTGATGCCGTACGGGTCGGCGGAGTTTGTGAAGACGACGAAGGCCTGGCCGAAAAAGAGCGTCACGATGGCCAGGTAGTCGCCGAGCAGCCTCCTCGAGCTCGAGCCGAGGAACAGCCCGATCACCGCGCACATCACCACGGCTGTCAGGATCGACCACTGGGCCGCCCAATGGTGCGTGTAGACGTGCCCCTTCTCGTGATGGGTCCCCGAGAGGAAGGCGTAGATGTAGGCGCCGAAGCCGAAGAATGCGACGTAGCCGAGGTCGAGCAGCCCGGCGAAGCCGACGACGACGTTGAGACCGAGTGCCAGCAGCGCGTAGATCAGGATGAAAAGGCCGTAGTTGTAGATATTCGCTTCGCTGAGGGGAAGGAACGGCACCGCGATCGCCGGCGTGAGCAGCGCGAGCTTGCCCGCCGGCGGCAGTCTCTCCCAGGTCCGCCCCAGCCATTTGCGCCCCTCTCGCCGCTGGTCCTCCTCGGAGACCCAGCTGTCGACGCCGATCTGCGCGGTCGCCGCGGCGGGCGGCTCGGGGGTCGGCGGTGACGTGTCGGCCATTTCCTCAGACCTTCTGCAGCGCCGGCGTGCCGAGCAGGCCTTGCGGCCGGATCAGCATCACGCCTATCAGGATCCCGAACACGACCAGGTCGGCGACGTTGCCGTTCAGGTAGCCCTTCGCCCAGGACTCGACCAGCCCGACCAGGAGGCCGCCGAGCATCGCTCCCGGAATGCTGCCGATGCCGCCGACGACGGCCGCGGTGAAGCCCTTCAGGCCCGCGAGGAAGCCCACCAGGTAGTAGATCTGGCTGTAGACCAGGCCGAACATCACCCCGGCCGCGCCGCCGAGCGCCGAGCCGACGAAGAACGTGGTCGCGATCACGCGGTCGGGGTCGATGCCCATCATCGCGGCTGCCTCCCGGTCGAACGAGACCGCGCGCATCGCCTTTCCGAACCGCGTCCAGCGCACGAGCGCGACCAGGCCGACCATCAGCAGCAGGGCTCCCGTTATGACCATCACGCCGAGGTAGGAGACGAACACGCCGGCCGAGCCGCCGAGGTGGATCCCGTTGTAGCTGATCAAGTCATAGCCGTCGTAGTTGCGGTAGTTCGCGCCGAACAGGAGCAGCACCGAGTTCTCGAGGAAGAACGCGACTCCGAGCGCCGAGATCAGCGGCGCGATCCGCGGCGCGTCGCGCAGTGGCCGGTAGGCGAAGCGCTCGATCGCGAGGCCGAGGAAGCCCGAGCCGAGCATCGCCACGACAAACATGCAGGCGACGAGCGCCACGACCGGGATCGCCGGGCTCAGCGGTCCGCCGAGGAGTGTCAGGACGCCGAAGCCGATGAAGGCGCCGATCATGGCGACGTCTCCGTGGGCGAAGTTGAGCAGCTTCAGGATCCCGTAGACCATCGAGTACCCGAGCGCGATCAGGGCGTAGATGCTCCCCAGGATGATCCCGTCCACGGTGAGCTGGAGGAAGAACGTCCAGCCCTGGGTCGGCGAGAAGTAGACGGCGTAGAAGACCCAGATCGCGAGCAACACACCCAGACCGGCCAGGTTTCCGAGTGCCTGTCGAGGAGTCGAGCTCACGTCGCTTCTACTCTCTCAGAAGCGACGTGCGGCCCATCGGGGATGGGCCGCACGTCGTTCTCGAATCGGACAGCTTCTTGTTAGCCGATTCGCTTGAAGGAGCCGTTCTTCTGGATCTGGTAGATCCCGTAAGCGGCGGGAAGCTTCATCTCGCCGCTGCTCTTGAACCCGACCCGGAACCCGAGGATCGTGGTCGCGATGTTCGTCTTGGCGATCTGCTTTCGCACCGCGGCGCGGGTCGTCTTGCCGTGACCGGCCTTGCACGCCTTCGTGACCGCCAGCGTGTCGACCTGTGCCGCCACGTATGACGGCAGTCCGAAGAACTCGCCGTTTCCGCCGTGTGCCTTCACGTAGGCCTTGACGACCGGATCCGTGGGGTTGTACGGGAACGCCGAGTCGTACGAGCCCGCGATCTTCCAGACGCCAGGAGCGAACAGGCCGTCCGAGCCGAACAGCTTGATGTGGCCCTTGCCGGCTGCCTGCAGCTGCTGGCCGAACGCCTGGGCCTGCGGAGCAAGCTGCCAGGGGATGTAGATGCCCTGGTAGTTCGACGGGATCTTCGCGATCGCCGCCGAGAAGTCCGAGTCTTTCTGGCTGATCGAGTCGCGCTTCGTGGTGACGCCCTTGGCGTTGAGGATCTTCTGCACGCCGTCGGCCAGGCCCTGCGAGTACGTCTCCTGGTCGTCGATGATGTAGACCCGCTTCCACTTCAGCGTCTTGGTCATGTAGTTCGCGACGGTCGGGCCCTGCGCGGCGTCGCTCGGAACCGTCCGGTAGAAGTACCCGCGGCGATTGCCGTCGGTGTGGCCGTCCGTGAGCGAGGTGCGGGACGCAGACCCCGAGACGAAGCCGAGGCCGCCGGCCTTGTAGGCGGTGGTCGAGGCCACGACCTCCTGGCTGCCGGCCGGGCCGACCACTGCCAGGAGCTTGGAGTTCGACTTGAACGACTGCGCGACCTTGACCGCGAACGCGGTATCGACGCCGAGCTGCGTGTCGCCCGTGACCAGCTTGATCTTCTGGTTCCGGTTTGCCTTGCTGGCATTCCAGCGCTTGACGAAGAACTTGGCCCAACGGACCTGCTGGTTACCGATGTCCGAAGCGGGCCCCGTGATCGGAGCCGCCATGCCGATCGTGCGGAGCTTGCCGCAGGTGACCGACGCCGTTGCGAGCGAGCTCGCCGATGCCCGTGCCGGCGCTTTGGCCGAGCCAAGGGCGTTTGCGGCGAGAATCGCCAAGGCCACGGCAAAGACCGCAGCCACCATCACTTTCTTCATGTTGCCCTCCTCCGATTCCTTTGGATACGAAGTGAGACGTCCATCCCGGTCATTCGATTGCCTCATACGCACGCGAGGCGGGATCGCCCGCCGGGTGGAACACCGCGACGATCGTCATAGGTGAGTCGCCGCTGTTCTCGAGCGAGTGCTCGAGCAGCGGCGGTAGGTAGATGCACGAACCCTTCGAGACGGGCTCATGCGAGCCGTCGATGTGGAGCATGCCCTCGCCCTCGAGCACGTAGATCACCTCGTCGTAGACGTGGCTGTGCACGGCGGCGCGGCCTGGGGCGATGATCCCGTAGAACTGGGTGAGCTCGGTGCAGCCGACCTCGTCGGTGACCAGGTAGCGGAACTCCCGGTCGCCGCTGGCCGTCAGCATCGGCTGGTCGTCGTAGCGGACGATGCGCCGGCAGTTGAGCTGCGGCGCCGAATCCTGGGGCGCGACGGCCGAGACGAGCAGCAGCGTCTCCGGGCCAGGGTTTTCGACCTCGTAGGTCTCGCCGGACACGACGTACGCCCCCGTGCCGGGCTCGAGCTCGTGCTCGGCGCCGTCGACGATCAGCGTGCCCCGGCCCGCAGCCGCGTACATGACCTCCTGGACGCCGTCGAGCGTGCGCGGCTGCGAGCGGCCGGGCTCGTAGCGGGCGAGGTGCAGCTCGAGCACCACAGAGCCCATGGAGGCGTCGATCGCGACGGCCCGCTCGGCGGTGTCGCGCTCGGCGCGCGCAGGTTGGAGATCCCGCTCGGATACCGCATGCCCCGGCACGCGAGCATTCTCCCACGCAAATTGGGCGATTCCTAGGGGGTCTGGCCCGCCAGGATAGTGGCCAGCTTCGCGGCGTCGATGTTCCCGCCGGAGACGATGCAGACGACCCTGCCGTCGCCGCCGTGGCCGGCGAGTGCGGCCGCAAGCGCCAGCGCGCCCGCGCCTTCTGCGACCACGCGGGCGCGCTCGGCGAGCAGTCGGACGGCTGCGGCGGTCTCGTCCAGCGAAACCGCGAAGGCCCCGTCGAGCGCCTCCCGTGCCCGCGGCCACATCTCCGGCAGCACCATCGGGGCGCCGGCGCCGTCCACGAACGACGGCCGGTAGTCGATCGGCTCTGGCTCGCCGCTTGCGAACGCCGCGGTCAGCGGCGCGCCCGGCTCCGGCTCGACCGCATAGACCCGTGCCTCCGGCCGCAGCGCCTTGACCGCGCTTGCGATCCCGACGCTCAGGCCTCCGCCGCCGAAGGGGACGAGCACGGCGTCGGGCGCGGGGAGGTCCTCCAGCAGCTCGAGCCCGATTGTGCCGTTGCCCGCCATCACGCGCTCGTCCTGGACCGGGTGAATGAAGACACCCTCGGTTTCGGGGTAGCTGGAGCTCTCGAGCGCCTCCCACCACCGGTCGTACTCGACCTTGTCGATTCGCGCGCCGAGGCGTGCCATCGCGTCCAGCTTCGTCTCGGGTGCGTGGTCGGGCACGACCACCGTGCAGGGGACGCCGAGCTCGCGCGCGATCCAGGCGACGCCCTGGCCCATGTTTCCGGCGGTGGCCGTGACGACGCCGGCCTGCAGCTTGTCCAGCGGGATCTGGAGCACCGCATTGCTGGCCCCGCGCAGCTTGAACGAGCCGATCGGCTGCAGGTTCTCGAGCTTCAGATGGATCTCGCGGTCGCCGTCGTGCCGGAGCCGCACGAGCGGCGTGCGCAGGACGCGGCCCGCAAGGCGCTCGCGCGCCGCTTCGATCTCGGCGAGCGGGATCAGAACGGCACCGCCGAGCCGACGCCCTCGGCGCGGGCGCGCTCGTAGACGTGCTCGGCGGCCGCGAGGTCCTCGACGCCGAGGCCGAGCGACTTGAAGACGGTCAGCTCCTCGGGGTCGCGGCGTCCCTCGGCCGAGCCGGCGAGAACCTCGCCGAGCTCGGCGCGGATGCTCTCCTCGCCGAGGCCGGCCAGCAGGTAGTCGCCGGCCTCGTTCACGAGCGACTCGCGCGCGTCGCAGAAGAGCGCCGCCTCGGCCATCGTCTTGTCGTCGAGCTCGCGCGCGGTCGGGATCGACGAGCCGACCGCGTTCACGTGCGCTCCGGTCGCGAGCCACGCGCGCTCGAGCACCGGCTCGTGCGACGTGGTCGCGGTCACGATCACGTCGGCGCCGTTGACCGCCGCCTCGGCACTTTCCGCTACCTCGACCTCGAGCCTGGCCTCTTTCGCGACCTCCTGCGCGTGCTCGGGCGTGCGGCTCCAGATCCGCACCCGCTCGAAGCTGCGCACGTGGGGGAGTGCCTCCAGGTGCGAGCGGGCCTGCACGCCGGCGCCGAGGATCGCCAGGTCCTTCGCGTCCTCGCGCGCGAGCGCCCGGGTCGCGACCGCGGAGACGGCCGCCGTCCGCACAGCGGTCACCGCCGAGCCGTCGAGCAGCCCACGCGGCTCGCCGGTCTCGCCGTCGAAGAGGAACACGCCACCCTGGTGCGCGTCGAGTCCGCGGGCCGGGTTTTCGGGGAAGATGCAGATCGCCTTCAGCCCGTACGCGGGCCGTGGCTCGGAGCGGTGCGCCGGCATCAGGCCCATCAGCGTCGGCTCCCCGGGCGGCCGGATCACGAAGCGCAGCGGCTGCCAGACGCGGCCGCGCGCGAGGTCGGAGAGCACCGAGTCCATGAGCTCGATGCACTCGTCCATCGGCAGGAGCCGGCGCACGTCGTCGTGGGAGAGGACGAGGAGCTCGGTCACGAGAACAGACTCGCAAGCTCGTCGCGTT
>VAWL01000188.1 GCA_005883965.1 Actinomycetota bacterium | reverse complement strand
CAGGCGCACATTCCGGGCGCACGGCTGCTCCAGTACGAACAGCTCTTCGCCGGGCCGGGCGAGCCGCTCCCGCCGGAGCAGGTGCGCGACCTCGTCGGCCTGCCGGAGGGCGCGCAGATCGTGGCGTACTGCCACTCCGGCTCCCGCTCGGCGCTGGCCGCACTGGCCCTACGCGCCGCGGGCTACGGCGCGCGCAACTACCCGGGCTCGTGGCACGAGTGGTCGCGCCACGACGAGCTGCCGGCGGAGCGCTGAGCGCCCCGCCGGCAACGTTCGTCCTACCTGTGCTTCTTCTTGGCCGGCGAGACCGCGACCTGGGTCGCAGACGTGATCGGCGCGATCTCCTCATGGGTGCAGGGGATCGGCAGACCGGTCGGAGACGGTCCCTGGCAGCCACCGCTCAGCTCGTAGCCGCCGAAGAACGCCTGGTAGAAGGTCTTCTTCTTCGGCCGCGTAACCGACATCGAGTACAGGCCCGAGGTCGGAAGCGCTTTCGTCACCTTCACCTTGCCCTTGCCGGTGATTCCGCCGAGCGACGGCGCCAGCAGGTTCGGGGCGGGCTTCGACTTCGTCGAGTAGTAGACGCCGAGCTTGATGCCCTTCGTGTTGAGCCCGCCGACCGCCAGCTTCCCCTTGAACGCGGCCAGTGAGGCCTTCTTGGTCTTCCCCTTGCCGAAGGTCAGCGAGGCGGGGAGCCCGACGTAGGTCCGGTACTCGACCGTGCCGGACGGGTTCGGAACCGAGGCGGCGTATGGCGTGAAGTCAGCCGCCCACGAGTAGGCATTGCTCGCGGATGCGTTCGTGAACACGCCGTTGACCGTGAAGTCGGCCAGCCAGAGCTGCGCCTTGAACGGCGCGCTGGCGGGCGGCAGCAGGCAGATCTCCTGCACGAGGTACGGCCCGACCTGGTTGACGAAGGCGGGCACCTGCAGCGTCTGTCCCTGGAGCTGCGTGTTCAGGACCCAGACAGCAGCCGGCGTGGCCGGATCGGTAGCGCTCTTGCACTGGCCATAGGCCGCCATCAGCGCCGGGCTGGTCGGGTCGCCCACGACCACGTCCCCGGTCAGCGTCAGGTTGGCCTGGAGCTGTCCGGAGAAGACGACCGCGTACGCCTTGCCGATCACGGTGCTGGGCGCCTGCGTGAGCACGTTCGTGTAACCGGCGGGCGCGAAGATCGTGAGCTTGGCCGTCGCGTCCTGTGTCGGGTCCTGGTCGAGCGGGGTGTAGAAAAGGAAGCCGACGTTCGTGTGCGCGCCGACCTTGTAGCTCGACTGCTGGACCGTCACCGAAGGCGTATAGGCCTGGAACGAGCGCCCGGAGGTCAGCTTCTGGACGGCGAGCGGTCTCGACGACGACGCCGGAAGCGCCGTGGCGGCGAGCGCCAGCCCGGCCGCGGCGGCGACGGCGATCAATGGCAAGCGGAATGGTTTCTTCATAGCCCCTTCTTTCGTGGAATCCCCCTGGGAAATGCGTCGAAGGCTGAGACGTTTCCTGAATCCGATAGTTAACACCCGCCCAGGGCCTGTGACTAGCGCGGATTTACGAGCGGGCCGAACAGCACCCAGAGGTTCTTTCGGTACCGGACCATCTTCGCCTTCGCGATCGGGAAGTAGTTCGTCGGGCTTGTGCGCACGAAGACGCCCGGAAGCAGAAACGGGTTGTTGCGCTCGTTCATGTGCGTGACGGCGTGCATCAGGCTCGCGCGGCTCGGGTTGCGGCCGGCATGGCGGAGCGCGTCCACCATCGAGTAGGCCACCGTCATCCCGTACCAGTTGTAGACGTCGGACACCTTGCCGCCCGGGTCGTAGCGCCTGAGGATCTTTCTGTAAAGCCCGAGCGCCGGGTCCCTGGCCCAGCGCGGCGAGGTCGGGTCTTTGACGAAGGCGAAGCTGAGCGCGCCGTTCGTCTCCTTGCCGTGCGTGTTTGAGCGGGCGATCGACATGATCGTCGGCTCGATCGAGACCGAGCTGACGAAGAAGCGCGGGAACCAGCCGAGCTTGTACGCCTGGACGAAGGACTGGATCGCGTAGGTCGGCAGCGCGAAGAGCATGAACGTGTCGGCATGCGAGGCGCGGAGCTTCGCGATCTGCGAGTTGACGTCGCTGTCGGTCACCTCGTAGGAGGCCTTGGCGACGATCTGCTTCGCATGCTTCCCGAGCCCGCGCTGGAGGCCGTGCAGGAGGTCGTTGCCGTAGTCGCTGTTCTCATAGAGCACGGCGATCTTCGCCTTCGGCCGGTGCGCGGCGACGTAGCGGCCGTAGATCGCGCCCTCGCCCTCGAAGCTCGGTAGGAAGCCCATCGTCCAGGGGAACTGCTTGTAGCCGCGGCCCACCTCGGCGGCGCCGGTGCCCGCGAAGACCTCCGGGACCTTGATCGCGTTCAGATAGCCGCGGATCGCGATCGTGTGCTCGGTGCCGATCGTGTTGAAGATCGCGAAGACCTTGTCCTGCTCGACCAGTCGGCGCGTCTCGGTCAACGTGCGGGACGGGTCGTAGCCGTCGTCGCGGTAGACGTACTTGATCTTGCGTCCGAAGACGCCGCCGTGGGCGTTGACGTAGCGGAAGTACGCAGTGGCCGAGGGCCCGACGGCGCCGAAGGCCGAGGCCTGGCCGCTGAGCGGGACCGTGCCGCCGATCAGGATCTGCGTCGCGGTCACACCCGGAGTGCTCGTCGGCGACCCGGCGGCCGGCATCGTCAGCGCGAGCGCCGCGAGGATCGCGGGACCGAGTGCCTTCACCGAGAAATGGGCGTGCGCAGAACCGGCAGCGTCAGCAGGGCCGGGCCGAACGTCACCTTCGCGGAGCCCGGCATCGGCAGGTCGAGGTAGAGCAGGTTCCCAGGGTCCTGCGCGGTCGAGCTCGAGGCCAGGGTCAGCGTCAGCGTCGACCCTTTAGGGATCAGCGTCCCCGTGTTG
>VAWL01000010.1 GCA_005883965.1 Actinomycetota bacterium | reverse complement strand
TTCTCGCCGCGCAGCTCGGAGACGACCATGCGCACGCGCGACCCTCGTGGGCCGACGCATGCGCCGACCGGGTCGACGCCCTGGGCGTGCGACTCGACCGCGATCTTCGAGCGGTAGCCCGGCTCGCGCGCGACGCCGCGGATCTCGACCAGGCCGTCGGCGATCTCCGGCACCTCGAGCTCGAACAGCGTCCGAATCAGCTCCGAGTCGCGGCGCGAGAGGATCACCTGTGGGCCCTTCGTGCCGCTACGCACCTCGGTGATCACGGCCTTGATCCGCGAGCCCTGCTCGTAGCGCTCGCCGTCCACCTGCTCGGAGCGTGGCAGCAGCGCCTCCACCTTGCCGAGGTCGACGAGGACGTTGTTGCGGTCGCCGGCCTGCTGGACGATCCCGGTCACGACCTCGGTCACGCGGTCGACGTACTCGTCGTACATGATCTGGCGCTCGGCCTCGCGGATCCGCTGGGTGATCACCTGCTTCGCGGTCTGCGCGGCGATGCGGCCGAAGTTCTCCGGCGTGACGTCCGCCCGCACGATCTGGTTTTCGGGCACGTCCGACCAGTCGATGTCGAGGTCCTCGTCGGTCACGAGCACATGCGAGCGCTCGCCGTTCTCGGCCTCGGCCGCCTCGAGCTCGGTCAGCACGCGCTCGCGGGCCTCCTCGAGCAGGCGCTCCTCGATGTCGGCCGGCAGCTCGATCGAGAAGACGCGGAAGTCGCCCTCCTGGCGATCGAGCTCGACGACGGCGTGCCGCGAGGAGCCCGGCGTCTTCTTATAGGCGGCGAGCAGCGCGTCCTCCAGCGCGGCGATCAGCGTGTCGCCTTCGATTCCTCGGTCGCGCTCGAGCTCGTGCACGAGCTCGATGATCTCTCGGCTCATCTTGCGTCCCTCTCTTCGATCAGGTTGCCCCGGACGATCGTGCCGTACGGGATGTCGATTTCGCCGTTGTCGGCGGCAACGGTCACCGCCTCGTCGTCCGCCCGGACGACCTCGCCGCGGAGCTTCGCGCGCTCGGCGGTCTTCAGCCTGACGTGGCTGCCGACCGCACGCCGGAAGTGCTCCGGCTTGCGCAGAGGCCGCTCGGGGCCCGGCGAGGAGACGTCGACGGCGTAGGTGCGCAGGTAGTCCTGGAGAACGCGCGTGACCCGCTCGCAGAGCGCGAGGTCGACGCCCTCGGCGCGGTCGACGAAGACCGTGAAGCGCTCGGGCCCGTTGAGCTCGACCGCGAGCACCTCGACGCCAGGCAGGGCTTGCTCGACCTTGCCGCTGATCTCTCGCTCCAGCGTTCTCTCCCTCTCGTAGACGTTTGCCAATTCGTGCTCCTCACAAAAAATGGGCGCCGCGCGCCCATTTCGCCAAGCCGGTGAAATGTGGTCTTAGGAGGATAGCAAGCGAGATTGGGCAAACGGCCCCGCCGGAGCGGGGCCCGCAAGCCCTAGACAGTCCCGGTCTCTGCGGGCTGGTCGCCCTTCAGGTGCCGGATCACGTCGGCGACGTCGGCGATCTCCTGCTCGAGGTCGCGCTGGTACTCCTCCAGCTTCCGAAGCCAGTCTTCGCGGCTGGGGAAGCGCCGGTGCCCGCGGAAGCCTGGGCGTCCGCGGAAGTGTCCGTGTCGGTGCATGCTCTTCACCTCCCTTCCTCGTATCTCGCGAGGAACCCCTCGATCGTCCCCTGGGCGCGGCGCAGGCCCTCGACCCAGGAGTCGAGGACGCGGCGTCCCTCGGCGGTCAGCTCGTAGGTGCGCTTGGCGGGACCGGGCAGATCGCCGCCCCACTCGGAACGGACGAGCCCCTCGTCCTCCAGTCCGCGCAGGAGCCGGTAGAGGTTGCCGATGTCGATCCGGCCCTCGACGCCGAGCTCCGGCAGCCGGTCGAGCAGCTCGTAGCCGTGCAGCGGCCGCTCGCGCAGGAGCAGCAACAGGGACGGCTCGACAAAGCGCTCGACCCGCGCGTGTACGTGCCAGTGACCCGGCCGGACGAGCCGGCGGCTGCGGGCTCTGGGATGTCGGTGGTGCCTCATCGCCGGTCAGTATAGGTAAAACACATATGTCTAACGCGGAAGCGTAGTCTGAGAGGCCGATGGCGCACCCGGACCTCCCCGCCGAGCAGGCCTACCTCGAGGAGGCGTACGAGTGCCTGGACCGCATGCGCGAGACGCTGATCCGCACCGCGGGCGCGGCTGCGACCGAGGCGGCGGCGCAGGCGATCGAGGACTGGGCGAACGGCCGTCTGCGCACCTTCGAGGACGCAGAGCGCGGCCTCTGCTTCGGCCGGATCGACTCGGAGGAAGCCGCCGACCCGATCTACGTCGGGCGCCGCTGGGTTCACGACGACGCCCGCCACGCGCTAGTCGTCAACTGGCAGACGCCCGCGGCGCGCCCGTTCTACACGGCCACGCCGGCCGAGCCGCACGGAGTCACGCTCCGACGGCGCTTTCGCACCCGCGGCCGGACGCTGACGGGAATCAGCGACGAGGCGCTCAACGGCTCGCTCGTCGACGCGGCGGCCTCCGTGGACGACTTCCTGCTCGAGGAGCTCGAGCGCACCCGCGACACGCGCATGCGCGACATCGTCGCGACGATCCAAGCCGACCAGTACCACCTGATCGCGCGCGAACCGGAGCCGCCGCTCGTCATTCAGGGCGGGCCGGGCACGGGCAAGACGGCGGTCGGCCTGCACCGCGCCTCCTTGCTGCTCTACGCGCACCGCGAACAGTTGCGGCGGGTGCTCGTCGTCGGGCCGAACCCGGGCTTCATGGAATACGTGTCGCACGTCCTCCCCACGCTCGGCGAGGACAGCGTCGACCAGCGGGCCGTCGCGGAGCTCGTGGACGGCGTCGAGGTCACGCGCGAGGACCCGCTCGAGGTGCAGCGGCTGAAGGCGGACACGGCGTTCGCGGACGAGCTCCGCCGACTGGTCGAGGCGGCTTCCGAGGGCGAACCGCAGGAGCTCGTCGTGCGGATGGAGGGGCGGTTCGTCGGCCTCGAAGCCGACGAGGTCGCCGAGCTGCTCGAGGAGTCGCGCGCGGAGCTCGGCCTGTCGGCAGCGGCGCGCGAGCGCTTCCGGATGAACGTTCTGCGCCGCTTCTACGAGGACTATGGCGTTCGTCTGGGCGGGCAGGCCTTCCGGAACTTCGAGGAGGTCGAACGAGCGTTGCGGCGCGACGGGCGCCTGACGCGATTCCTGAACCGCGCGTGGCCGGTGCCGAAGCCCGAGCAGATCGTCAGGCGCCTGCCGGGCCTACCTCGCTCCCGCGGGTGGAGCGAGGCCGACCTGCCCTTGCTCGACGAGGCCCGCGCGCTGATCCTAGGGCCGCCGCAGCAGTACGGCCACGTGATCGTCGACGAAGCCCAGGACCTGACGCCGATGCAGCTGCGAATGGTCGCCCGCCGGGCCTCCGGCGGCTTCACGCTCCTGGGCGACATCGCCCAGGCGACCGGACCGATCGCCTATGACCGCTGGGAGAAGCTGCTTCCCTATCTGCCCGGCGGCGAGGGTGCCGAAGTCGCGGAGCTCAAGCACGCCTACCGCGTGCCGCGCGAGATCATGGCCGTTGCGCTGCCGCTGCTCGAGCGGATCGCACCCGATGTCGAGCCGCCGCTCGCCTACCGGGTCGGCGCCGAGCCACCGCGGGTCGTCCCGGCCGACCCGCCGCTACAGGCGGCCTACGAGGAGGCGGCGCGGCTGGCCGGCGACGAGGGCTTGCTGGCGGTGATCGCGCCCGCCTCGCTGCGCGGCGACGGCGGCGGCTCGCTCTTCGACGAGACGCGCATCCCGGTGCTAACGCCGCGCGAAGCGAAGGGGATGGAGTTCGACAACGTGATCGTGGTCGAGCCGGCGCAGATCGTCGAGGAGGCCGCCGGCGGCCAGGGCCTGCGGGAGTTGTATGTCGCACTCACGCGGCCGACGAGGCGGCTGATCCTCGTCCATGCGCGCCCGTTGCCGCCTGAGCTACGTCTCTAACGCGGCGTACAGGCTGACCTCGACGCCGTCCGGGTCGAGCAGCATCGCGTAGCGCTGGCCCCAGAAGGCGTCCCACGGCTCCTTCTCGCCGTGGAACCCCGCGCCCGTGACCCGGCCGTAGACCTCGTCGACCTCCGCCGGGCTCCCGCACTCGAGCGCCACGCCGATCTGGTTGCCGGTCTGGCGCTTCCAGTCCTCGCGGAAGCTGCGCATCCCGTCCTCGGAGTCAAGCATGAAGCGGACGCCGTTCGGAAGGAAGGTGTGGATGTGGCCCTCGTCGGGCGTCTCCGGCACGTCCAGGCCGAGGAGGCGGTAGAAGCGGATCGACGCCGCCATGTCGGAGACGGCGATCCCGATCGCGTTCAGCTCGGGCACGGGACGAGCCTACAAGACGATCGTGACCGGTCCGTCGTTGATCAGCTCGACCGCCATGCGCGCCCCGAAGACGCCGGTCGCGACCGCCACGCCGAGGTCGCGGAGCGTGGCGCAGAACGCTTCGTAGAGCGGCTCGGACTCCTCGGGCGGCGCCGCGTCGCCGAAGCTCGGGCGGTTGCCCTTCGCGGTGTCGGCGATGAGGGTGAACTGGCTGACGACGAGCGCCTCGCCGCCGACGTCCAGCAGCGAGCGGTCGAAACGGCCTTCTTCGTTCTCGAAGATCCGCAGCCGCGCCGTCCTCTCGGCCAGGCGCGCAGCGCCCGCGGCGTCGTCTGCTCGAGCCACCCCGAGCAGGATGCAGAGGCCGGCACCGATCTCGCCGGCGACCTCCTCCCCCACGCGCACGCGCGCCCGGGAAACCCGTTGCACCACAGCCTTCATGTTTTCGGCCCGAAACGACGATATAACGCGCGTGGAAGCGGCCCACCTGCCCTGGCAGCATCTCGGCTCCCTGCTGATCAACCGCGGCCTCCTGACCGTGGAGCAGGTCAAGCAGGCCTTCGAGGAGCAGCGCCTCACCGGCCGCCGCCTGGGCGAGGTCGCCGTCGGCCACGGCTGGGTGACCGGCGCCGACCTGGCGAAGGCCCTGGCCGACCAGTTCGGGGTCGAGTACGTGGACCTCTCGGAGGTCGAGCCGGACCGCGACGCGGCGACGCTGCTGCAGAAGGAGCTCGCCTTCCGCTACCAGGCGCTCCCGATCCGCTTTCTGGCGAACGACCTGCTGCTCGTGGCCGTCGCCGACCCGACCGACGTGGGGCGCGCCGACGACCTGCGCCTCGCGCTCGGGCACAACGTCAGGCTCGCCGTCTCCGAGCCAAACGACCTCGAGCGGGCGATCAAGGCGCTCTACCGCACGCAGATCGAGGTCGACGAGGAGACCGGGCCCGACGCCGAGGACGCCGCCCTCGAGGTCGCGGCGGAGCGGGCGGAGATCTCCGAGGCCGCGGGCGAGACGCCTGCGGTGAAGCTCGTCCACACGACGCTGGCCCAGGCGATCGAAGACGGCGCCTCCGACATCCACTTCGAGCCGCAGGAGAGAGAGCTGATCGTGCGGGCCCGGATCGACGGCGTCACGCGCGCTGTCGCGACGATCCCGAAGCAGATGCAGCCGGCGGTCGTGACGCGGCTGAAGATCATGGGCCGCCTCGACATCGCCGAGCGGCGCGCGCCGCAGGACGGCCGGGTGTCGGTCCGCTTCGGTGGCGAGCCGCTCGACCTCCGTGTCGCCGTCATCCCGACCACGCACGGCGAGCAGGTGGTGCTCCGGATCCTGCACCGCGCCGTCAGCAAGCCCGACCTGGAGCAGCTCGGCATGACACCGCGGGTGCGCGAGCTCTTCGAGCGCGCGATCCGTCAGCCCTACGGCGCGGTTGTCGTCTGCGGGCCGACCGGCAGCGGAAAGACGACGACGCTCTACACCGCGCTGCACATGCTCAACGACCCCGGCCGTGTGCTGATGACGATCGAGGACCCGGTCGAGTACCAGATCCCGGGCGTCAACCAGATCGAGATCTCACCCAAGAGCGGGCTGACCTTCGCGCGAGGGCTCCGGACGATCCTGCGCAGCGACCCCGACGTGCTGCTCGTCGGCGAGATCCGCGACGAGGAGACGGCCCGGATCGCGATGCAGGCGGGCATGACCGGCCACCTCGTGCTCACGACCCTCCACGCCCACAACGCGGCCGGCTCGGTCGCGCGGCTGAAGGACATGGGCATCGAGACCGGGCTGCTGGCAAGCTCGGTCAACTGCGTCGTCGCCCAGCGCCTGGCGCGCCGCCTCTGCACCGAGTGCCGCGAGCCCTACTGGCCGAGCGACGAAGAGCTCGCTCTGCTCGGGCTGTTGGAGCACAAGGGCAAGGTCTTCCTGCACCGGGCTAAGGGTTGCGGCCGCTGCGGCGGCACGGGCTACCGCGGAAGGGTGGCGCTGTACGAAGTGATGCCGGTCACGCGCGAGGTGCGCGCACTGCTCGAGTCGGGCACCGACGAGATCCATCAGGCCGCGATCCGCGAGGGCATGACGACCCTCCACCAGGACGGCGTCCGCCTCTGCATCCAGGGCGTCTCGTCGCTGGAAGAGATCCACCGCGTCGCCGGCGAGCGGCGCTAAGACGTAGGGGAACCCCTGGTTCCCCTACGAGACCCCTCCTTGCCAGCGGCCATGGCTCGGCCACAATTCAGGAGCCGCCCCTTCGAGTGCCGTCAGTCGAGGTCGCGGATGCGGGACTCGTAGGCCGGGCTCCCGGGCCTGAGGGAGCTGGCCAGCTTGTAGTGGCCGTTTGCCTCCTGCTCGCGGCCCTGTTTTTCCAGGCAGCGGCCGAGGGCGTAGTGCGCGTAGTCGTCGACCGGGGCGAGCTCGAGCACCTTGCGGAACTCCGATTCGGCCTCCTCGTAGCGGTGGATGCGGAAGTAGGCGATTCCGAGCGCCTCGCGGATCGACGCCTTGTCGGGCTCGCGCGCCTTCGCCTTCTCAAGGGCGACGGTCGCCTGCGCGGCCATGCCCTTCTTGAGGTGCGAACGGCCCTGCTGGAAGAGGTCGAAGGTCTCGCTCATGTCGTGATGGTTCCCCTCTCAGTCAACCTGACGCGTCAAGCCAGGCCGAGCGAGCGCAGGGAGACGAGACCGCGGGCGCGCTCGACGCCGGTCAGCTCGCTGCGCACGCCCCTGCGGACAGCGCGCATGGAGCGGCGCAGCTCTCGCGCCGCCTGGCGCGCGGCGGGCGGCTGGGCGAAGCGCGCGGCCGTCATGTGCGGAGCGAGGGCGGGCACGCCGACCTCGAGCTTGCGCTCGACTAGCGCCGCAAGCTCGGCCGGCGTCGCGCTTGCCGGGACTTCGATGCCCTGGTCGAGCAGGATCGCCCGCAGCTCCCGGTGGCACGCGGCCGCCAGCCGCCGTGGGTTCCGCGTCAGGTAGCGCCCCCGCCGCACGGCCATCTTGGCCCCGGCGATGGCGAGCACGACTCCGGCGAGGAGGAGCAGGAGCAGCTCGACGATCCCCGGTGTCCCGAACCCGTGCGACGCGGCCTTCCGCACCGGCCGCCCCCGGAAGGGCGCGTCGGCAGAGAGGTGGAGCGGGTGGAGCGGGTCGCCCGGGAGGCCGAGCTCGGGCCGGCGGCTCTCGAACTGCTTCAGCCCGTTCTTGCCGGCGAGGACGACCGCGGCCGCGGCGGCATCGAAGGCTTTCGAGGAAGACGAGTAGGCGCCGGACAGGCCGCCGCTTCCCGGGGTCGGGTCGAACGGCACCCAGCCCCAGCCGCGGAACCAGACGTCGACCCACTCGTGCGCGTTGTGGTCGGTCACCGTCCAGTCGCCGGAGCCCTTGTCGTAGGTGCCGCTGTTGAAGCCGGCCGCCACGCGCGCCGGGATCCCGAGGTAGCGCAGCATCAGCGCCATCGCGCCGGCGAAGTGCTGGCAGTAGCCGCTCTTGCCGCGCGTGACGAAGTAGACCAGCGCCGGGACGCCATGTGGCTGCGGCGGATGCTGGTTGTAGACGAAGCCGCCGCCGGTGCGGAGCCAGGACTCGAGCGCGACCGTCGCCGCGTAGGGGCTCTTGGCCCCGCCGGCGACCTGCAGTGCGGTCTCGTACAGCGGGCGGTAGGCGGCGATCGGGTATGGGCTCGCGAATAGCCGCTGCATCGCCTTCGCCCGGTTCGGCGTGCCGAACGGTGGCACCCAGACGTCCTTCTCGACCTCGAGGTACTCGCGCTGCTCGCTGATCGGGCGCGGGTAGACCGGCCGGGAGCGAGCCAGCGCGGCCGGGCTGGGCTGTGGCTCGAAGCTCCAGACGCGGTACGTATCCCCACGCTGAAGCCCGCGGTCGAGATAGGCGATCCCGGTTGGGTCGTCCTGTATGGGCCCAAGGTTCCCCGCGTCGAACTGCATCGGCGAGTCGGCGGCGGGCAGGAACTTGTCCCGCAATGCCTCGACGGTCACCTTCTGCTCGACCCAGCTTTGACGAACGTTCGCCACGGCCGGGACGAGGCCCGGCTCGCCCACCGGCCCGTCGACCAGCTGGACCGTGCCCGCGACCTGCCAGCGCCCGCCGAACACGCCGTCGAGCGGCACGACCCGCCAGTAGTGCGGCCGCGGCGGCGCCTTGATCTTGAGGACGACCGTCTGCTTCTTCGGGAAGCTGAACCCCGAGTAGCTCGAGTTCCAGACGTAGCTGACCGAGACCGGCTTCGCGGGCCGCGTGTAGAAGTCCCAGTTCTGCCAGTCGACGAAGCCGTGCTTGGCGAGGGCCGGCGAGGTCGACGCCGCAACGGCCGACAGCACCACGAGCGCGATCGCGGCCGGCGCGTACCGGAGGCCGCGCGTGGTTGCGCGTGTCCCGGCGAGCACCACGAGCACGCCGGCCAGCAGGAAGGCGCCGCGGAGGATGTCGTTGCCCGTGAGCAGGGTTGCCGGCCAGCCCGCCCCGAACAGGAGCGCGAGCGCGGCCGGCTGCGGCTCGCGCCCGGCGATCGCGATCGCGCAGACGAGCGTGAAGACGAAGACCGCGACCACGATCGTGCCGTGCATCCACGGGTGCAGATGCGGGTCGAAGGGAAGGCCGATGTCGTAGAACTCGAGGAAGCCGTGCCAGAACCGCGAGGCGAGCTTCGCCGGGAAGTCGAGGCTCGGGCCGACCTGGAACGCGCCTCCGGCGGCGAGGAGGAAGGCCGCCACGGCCACGGCTATCCGGCGATAGAAGCCCTGGATGAGCGCGGGCGCGATCGCCAGCAGGACGACCAGCGAGCCGGCGCCGCTGCTCGAGCCCTCCTCCAGGCGGAACCAGTTCCAGGCGATCAGCGACCCGGCGACGGCCGCAAGCGCGAACGTCCTAGCCACGCGCGGCCTCCACGGAAGGGGCGGACAGCGCCGCGGCCAGATCGTCCCCTGCGCTGATGACAGCCACCGTCACGCCCGCGGCCTGCAGCGCCAGCAGGCCCGGGTAGACGCTCCGCGTGCCGCGCTCGCCGAAGCTGGCCGCGTCCACGAGCACGAGCGAGATGCTCTTCCGCCCGGCGGTCCGCTCGACCAGGCGCATCACGAGGCGCGGCGCGAGCGTCGCCGTCACGACCGCCAGCTCGAGCCCGCGGCCGGCCGGCCCGTCCTCGCCGAGCAGCGCGTGGAGCGGCGGCCCAGGCTCGGGCTCGACCGCAGCCAACAGCTCGAGCGCCTGTCGCCCTTCGAGATCGCCGGGGTGGATCCGCTCCTGCTCCTTCCTCGGCGAGTTGACGACCAGCACCGCGCGACGGCCCCGGCGGCCGTGCGCCATCAGGATCGAGCCTGCCGCCCGCACCTGCGTCTCGAAGCTGTCGCCGACCACGCCTGCCGGGTCGAGGTCGAGCACGACCGCCAGCTCGTCGCGAGGCGCGTCCTCGAGCTCCTTGACCATCAGCTGCTGCCGCTTGGCGGTCGAGGGCCAGTGCACCTTGCGCAGCGACTCGCCGCGCTCGTACTCGCGCACGCTGTGCAGGTCGAAGCCGGACGGCCGCTGCAGGAGG
>VAWL01000009.1 GCA_005883965.1 Actinomycetota bacterium | reverse complement strand
CGGGGCGATCGCGATCGACCTCGGCAACTACCTGACGTTCCTCTACCTGCTCGGCTCGGTGTTCGTGCCGCTGTTCGCGGTCCTGCTGGCCGATTGGGTGCTGCACGGCGCGCACTACGCACGGGACGATGTCTTCGCGGCGCCGTCGGTGCGGCCCTGGCAGCTCGTCGCGTGGCTCGCGGGCTTCGTCTTCTACCAGTGGCTCTCGCCGGTCGGCCCGCACGCGTGGACGTCGCTCGTCGAACACCTGAGCCCCGGGCACGCCCGCTTGACGGCATCGCTCCCGAGCTTCGCGTTGTCTTTCGTGCTCGCGCTCGTTGCCGGATCGCTAGTCTCGGCGCGTGCCGCCGCTCGCCGTCCTCGGCAACCTCTCGCGCGACCTCGTTGACGGAGCTCCTCCGCGCGTCGGGGGCGCGCCGTACTGGTCGGCCCGAGCCTTGCGGGAGCTCGACATGTCGGCGCTGGTCGCAGTCAAGTGCGCCGACTTCGACCGGCGGCTGCTGGCCCCGCCCGTGCTCGAGCTCGGGCTGCCGGTGCTCTGGCTCGCCGCGCGCTCGACGGCCGCCTTCTCGTTCCACTACGTCGGCGACCGCCGTGAGATGACGGTCGACGAGCTCGGCGAGCCCTGGACGCCCGAGGACATCCGCTTCATCGGCGACGCACGCTGGGTTCACGTCGGCGCGCTCGCCCGCTCGGACTTTCCCGCCGAGACGCTGGCCGAGCTCGCGGACGGGCGGACGGTTTCCCTCGACGGGCAGGGCCTCGTGCGGCCGGCGCGCACCGGGCCGCTGGAGCTGGACGCGGCCTACGACCCGGAGGTGCTGCGCCACGTCTCGATCCTGAAGCTGAACGAGGAGGAGGCGCGCGTGCTCGTCGGCGGCCTCGACGCAGGCGCGCTCGCCTCGCTGGGCGTGCCGGAGGTGCTGGTCACGCTCGGCTCACACGGCTCGCTCGTGCTCGCGAACGGAACGCTGGAGGAGGTCGACGCCGAGCGGGTCGAGGGCGCCGATCCCACGGGAGCCGGCGACGCGTTCGCGGTCGCCTATCTGGCCTCGCGCGCGGGCGGCGCAGAGCCTGTCGCGGCTGCGCGGCGTGCGACCGAGCTGGTCGCGCAGCTGCTTCGCCGGTGAGAGCGCTCGTCCGCACCGTCGACGGCGTCTTCGAGGTCGACCTGGACGAGGAGCTGGTGCTCGGGCTCGTGGATGCGCCGGTCGAGCCCGAGCGGGTCGAGGTCTCGCTGCCCCTGGTCGTGGCCGCGGCGAGGTCCGGCTCGACCGTGATCGCAATCTTCGACCGCCGCCCACCGCTGGCGATCTCCAACGATGCAGGCCGAACCTGGCGCGAAGCCGGCGGCGGCCTCCCGCCCGGCCGCGCGCTCGCGATAGCCGAGGACGATCCCGATTACGTCCTCTACGCGGCCCGCAACCGGCTCCATCTCTCCGAGGACGGTGGCCGCTTCTGGCGCTCCCTCGCACCGGAGCTCCCCGAGATCGAAGCCGTCGAGCTCGGCTAGGGCAGGCGGAACTCGCCGCGGGCGACCACGACCGCGCTGCCGCCGACCTCCACTCGCTCGATCTGCTCGGCCGAGCCGTCGGCCCGCGCGTAGAGCGTCGAAGGCCGGCCTATCTCCGCGCCCTGGGAGATCTCGATCTCGTCGCCCCAGGCGATCTTTCCGTGACGCGCGAGGTGCACGGCCAGCGGGCCGGCTGCCGAGCCGGTGGCCGGGTCTTCGGCGATTCCTCCGAGCCCGAACATGCGCGTCTTCCAGCGCTTGCCGGAGCCGGCGAAGCAGTTCGTCCCCAGCGCCTCGGGCAGGTCGGCCTGGGAGAGGTTGGGCCGCAGACGCGCGACCTCGTCCTCGGAGCCGAGCGCGACGTAGACGTGCTGCGCGCCGTTGTCGTACTCCTCGACCGGGAGCTCGCTCCGCTCCACGCCGAGCGCGGCAAGCAGCGGGCCCTCGCCGGCGAACGCTTTCCAGGTTGGCACCGGCTGCACCATCCGGCCGAAGGCGATCCGGCCCTCCTCGCGCTCGAGCCGGACCGGGACGATCCCCTTGAGCGTCTCGAGGCGGATCTCGTCGAGCTGCAGCGGCGCGGCCAGCACGAACGCCGTCCCCAGGGTCGGGTGACCCGCGAACGGCAGCTCCAGCGCCGGCGTGAAGATCCGTATCCGCGCGGTGCCGCCTGCCTTGGCCGGGAACACGAAGACGGTCTCGGAGAGATTGAGCTCGCGCGCCAGCCGTTGCATCTGCTCGTCCTCGAGCCCGCGGCCGTCGGTGAAGACCGCGACCGGGTTCCCGACGAGCGGCGTGTCGGTGAAGACGTCCGCGACGACATAGCGGAAGGTACCCATCGAGGTGACTATCCTCCCACGCGTGCAGCTCTACCTCGTGCGCCATGCGGAGGCTGTGGACGGAGAGCCCGACGAGCTGAGGCCGCTGACGGCGGAGGGACGCCGCGCCGCCCGCACGCTCGGCGAGCGTCTCGCGGCCGACGGGATCCAACCCGACGCGATCCTGACGAGTCCGCTGCTGCGCGCCCGCGAGACCGGCGCCGAGTTGGCGCGGCTCGTGGGCGTCGAGCCCGAGCCCGACGAGCGCCTCGCGCCGGGAGCGACCGCCGAGAGCGTCAGGGCCGCGGCGTCGGAGCGCGGCGAGACAATCGTCGTCATCGGGCACCAGCCCGACTGCGGCCGGGTCGCCGCCGAGCTCACGGGTGGCCCCGAGCCGGCGTTCCCGCCGGCCGGCATGCTCGAAATAGAGCTCTGATGAGCGCGATCTCGGTCCGAGGACTGCGCAAGTCGTACGGCGCGCTGGAAGCGGTGCGCGGGGTCGACTTCGAGGTACAGGTGGGCGAGGTCTTCGGCCTGCTCGGCCCGAACGGCGCCGGCAAGACCACCACCGTCGAGATCCTCGAGGGCTACCGCAAGCGCGATGCGGGGGAGGTCGAGGTGCTCGGCGTCGACCCGGCGCGAGCGGGCGGCGCCTGGCGCGACAGGATCGGCGTCGTGCTCCAGTCCTCGGCCATGTACCAGACGTTGAGCGTCACGGAGCACCTGCGCCTCTTCGCCGGCTACTACTCGAAGCCGCGCCCGGTCGACGAGGTGGTCGAGCTGGTCGGCCTCGGGCAGAAGCGCGACGAGCTCGTCCGACGCCTCTCGGGCGGCCAGCGCCGTCGGCTCGACCTCGGGCTCGCGCTCGTCGGCGACCCGGAGCTGATCTTCCTCGACGAGCCGACGACCGGCTTCGACCCGCACGCTCGCCGCCAGGCCTGGGAGACGCTGCGCTCACTTCGCAGCCTGGGCAAGACGATCGTGCTGACGACGCACTACCTCGACGAGGCCGACCGCCTCTGCGACCGCGTCGCCGTCCTGCGCGAAGGTGAGATCGTCGCGGCCGGCCCGCCCTCCCAGCTCTCTGCCACCCTCCCGGCGACCGAGATCCGCTACCGCGAGAACGGCCGCGAGGTGGTGCTCGAGACCGATGCGCCGACGCGCGTCCTGAATGAGCTCACGGCCAAGGCCCTGGCCGAGAACCGCGAGCTCGAGGGCCTGGTCGTGACCCGGCCGACCCTCGAGGACGTCTACCTGCAGCTCACCGGCGGGGAGATCGACGAGGAGGTCGGGTGAGGCTCTTCCGGCACGAGCTGAAGAGCGAGCTCCTGCTCTACGTCCGCAGCCGGGAGCTCGCATTCTTCACCTTCCTGTTCCCGATCATCCTCTTCGTCCTGCTCGGCTCGAGCTACGGGAACGACCGGATCAAGAGCGAGGGCAACGTGCGCGGCGCGAACTTCCTCGAGGCCGGGATGATCGGCTACGGCGCGATCTCGATCGCCTTCGCCGGCCTCGCAATCGTGCTGGTGCTCCGGCGCGAGAGCGGCGTGCTCAAGCGCCTGCGCGCGACGCCGCTGCCGGCCCCCGCCTACATCGTGGCGCTGCTCTCGTCCTTCCTCGCCGCCTTCGCCGTCGAGGTCCTGGCGATCGTCGTGCTCGGCCGGCTCCTCTTCTCGATCGGCGCGCCTGACCGGATCGGCTCGCTCGTGTTGATCCTCCTGCTCGGCGCGGTCTCGTTCGCCGGGCTCGGAATCGGCCTGACCGCGCTGATCCGCAGCGCCGTGCGCTGGATCGCGGCGGCGCTGCCGCTGACCTACTTCCTGCGGATCGTCCGCGGGGTGATGCTGCACGGGCACGAGATCTGGATGTATCCCGGCTCCCTCGCGATGATCGCCGCCTGGGGCGTGCTCGGCGTCGTCCTGGCGATCCGCGGTTTCCGCTGGGAGCCGGTCGAAGCCGGCTGAGGGTTAGATCCCCGGCGAGTGGTTAGTACTATTTTCAAATGGGGGTCCAACCACAGCTGGCGTTCTGCGTGCGCGAGGTCGAGCCGCCCGAGGTCGAGGTGCGCGTGAACTTCGGCGTCTTCGCGGGGCGAGGTGCGACCGCGGCCGAGATCGACGAGCTCGCCCAGGCGCTCCTGCCCAAGGTAGGCGAGGTCTCGATCGTCGCCGAGGAGCGGCACGAGATCGGCGAGGATGCGGAGGCCTCGCTGAACCAGGTTCGGATCGAAGTCTCACCGGACCACGTGCCGGACGACGAGCGCGAGCTCGACATCCTCTGCGGCCGGCTGGTCGAAGCCGCCGAGTCGTGGGCGCGAGGCTTGCGACGGACCGACGAGCCGCGCGGTCGGCTGAGGCCCGCCGAAGAAGTTGGCCTCGACCTTGGCAACCGCGCCACCGCCGAACTCGAGGTAGCACATGCCCGCGCCCTCGTACGGCCGCTCGAGCTCCTCGCCGTGGAGGCGCGCGGCGATGTCGTCGGCCACGACCTGCGCGGCGCTCTCCGCGAACACGCCGGCCTTGGCCATCGGCAGCGCGGTGATGTCGCCGACGGCGTAGACGTCCGGGAAACGGGTCGCAAGGTTGGTCCGCTCTACGGGCACCCAGTCACCGTCTGCGAGCCCGGAATCGAGGACCACCTGCGGCGCGCGGTGTACGGGGATCCCGACGAACAGGTCGTAAGGAAGGCTCTCGCCATCGGCGACGCGCGCCTCGTTCTCTCGAGTGTCGAGCTCCACGATGTGCTGATTGGGGATGTACTCGATGCCGCGCTCGGTCAGAGCGTCGAGGAAGCTCCGGGAAACCTCCTTCGTGATCGGCACCGGTGCCGCCATCGGCCCGGCGACGCGGATCTCGACCGCATCCCGGAGGCCGCGCTCGACGAAGTGGTCGTGGAGGAGAAGCGCGCCCTCGAACGGCGCCGGCGGGCACTTGAACGGATGGCCGAGGATCCCGAGCAGGATCTGCCCCGAGTCGACTTCCGCGAGAACGTCGCGCATCCGCTCCGCTCCCGCGACCGTGTAGTACTCGACGCCGCCCTCTTCGAACCCAGGCGTGGCCGCGAAGTCGTACGCCGCTCCGAGCGCGACGACGAGGATGTCGGCGTCGTAGGAGCCCGCGTCCGTCATCACGTGCCGCGCCTCCGGGTCGATCGCGATCACGCGCTCCCGGCGGAACTCGACGCCCACCTTGGAGATCTCTGCGTAGGGCAGGAGCACGTCCGCCTTCGGCTTGCGGCCGAGGAGAACGTCGAGCTTCGAGAACCCGAAGGTGAACGAGTCGTTCCGCTCGATCAGCGTGGTGCGCACCTCGCCGGCGAGCGACTCGGACAGCCGCGTCGCGAGCTCCAGGCCCGCGAACCCTGCACCGAGGATCACGACGTGCTTCACCGCTCGACTATCTCATGGCCGCCGACGTACTCTGACCGGGTGCAGCGCGCTGACGACGAGAACCATCAGGACGAGCCGGGCAGGCGCCGCGAGGAGGAGGAGGGCGGCGAGCCGGCCTGCCTCGCCGACCGGCTCTGTCCCGAATGCGGTGCCGTGCTTGACGGCGGGCCTCACCGCCCCGGCTGCAGCCACAGCTAGCTTTCGGCCTATGAGCGCCCGCGTCGCCTGGATCTCGGTCTCCCCGGTCAAGGGGCTCGCTCTCCGGCAGCTCGACGAGTGTGAGCTGACCGAGGCCGGAGTCATCGGAGACCGGCAGTTCTTCCTCGTCGACGAAAACGACCGCCTCGTGAACAGCAAGGGCCTCGGCGTCCTTCAGCAGATCGTTCCCGCCTACGACGACGCGGGCGTGCTCACGCTGACGTTCCCGGACGGCACAGCCGTCAGCGATCAGGTCCGCCTCGACGGCGGGGTCGAGGCGCAGTTCTGGGGCAACACGGTCGGCGCCAGTGTCGTCAAAGGGCCGTGGAGCGAGGCGATCTCGGACTTCGCCGGCCAGAGCCTGCGGCTCGTCAAGCCGCCCGGGCCGGCGCCGGACCGTCTGCGCAGCGGTGCGGCCACGCTCCTCGGCACCGGCTCCTTGCGCGCGATGGCGCGCCACCTCGGCGTGGACGAAGTCGACGGGCGGCGCTTCCGGATGAACTTCGGCATCGACGGCCTGGCCGAGCACGAGGAGGACGAGTGGCTGAGGCGCCGCGTGCGGCTCGGCGACGCGGTCGTCATCCCGCTGGGGAACGTCGGCCGCTGTGCGGTGACGACGCAGAATCCAGACACAGGCGTGCCCGACCTCGACACGCTGAAGGCGCTGGCGGCGTACCGGCGGGATCTCGAGACGACGGAGCCGCTCCCGTTCGGCGTCCACGTCGCGGTTGCAGAGCCCGGCCCGGTTCGCGTCGATGATCCGGTCGAGCCGGTCTGACGCCGATACGTAGCTCGTGGGCACCGGAAGGAACACGAACGCACCGAAGCTGAAGCGCAACCACAGGGACGGTGAGTTGACGAGCCTTGCCGCGAGGCAGCGACACAGTCCTGATGTTACGGCCGAGGCGTAAGAATCGGTCCCTGCGCCAGTGTTCGGGAATGTCCCCAAGACCGGGAGGGTCGGCGGAGAAGATGGGTTCAGCAATGGCACGTGCCGGGTCGATGGGGGTCTTCAGTTCTTCTCGTGGGCTTGAAGTGGGTCGAGGAATGCGAGCACGCGCTCGGTGAGCAATGCTGCGGCGACGGCGTCGTAGGCCGGGAGCGAAGAGTCGGCGAAGAGGTGTTCTTCTCCGGGGTAGAGGAACAGTTCGGCTCCGTCGGTCGCGTCGACGAGCGCCTGTGCGGCTTGGAGGTCTTCGGCGAAGAACGGGTCGGCGTCCTTGCCGTGCACCTGGACGGGTACGCCTTCCGGCCATGCGTCCCCGAACTCGGAGACTGGGAGGCATGAGTAGATGAGCAAGGCTCCGCGGGCGCCGGGCCGGGTCTGTGCGAGCTGTTGGGCGACCGTGACTCCGAAGGAGAAGCCCGCGTAAACGACGTCGGGCCTGATCCCCTTTGCGGCAGCCAGTCCGCGCTCGGCGAGTGGGCCGAAGCCTGCTTCGCGTGCGAAAGCCATCCCCTCCTCGATCGTGTCGAACGTGCGCCCGTCGAACAGGTCGGGGGTGTGCACGATGTGCCCCGCCTGCCGCAACTCTTCGGCGAACGACTGGACTCCCTCGGTCAGGCCCTGGACGTGGTGGTACAGCACAACCTCGTTCATTGTAGGTCCTCCTAACTATTGATCCGCAGAATTGGAACGTTCGGAGATGTTAGTCTATTCAGCCGTGGCTGACAACTCCACTCCCCCGGACTACGAGCTCGCCGACCGCATCGCGCTCACCCGACCCTCCGAGGTGAAGGCGATCAGCCACCCCCTCCGCACGACGATCCTCGGTCTGCTCCATGAGCGGGCAGCCTCAGTCAGCGAACTCGCGGTCGCGCTCGGGCGCCCCAAGAGCACGGTCGCCTACCATGTCAAGGTGCTTACTGAGTCGGGGCTCGTTCAGGTGGTGAGAACCCGACGGGTGCGGGCGATCGAGGAACGCTTCTACGGCCGCACGGCACGAATGTTCTACGTCGGCGTCGAGCAGAGCGCAGAAGGCGGCGACATGCCTCGGGACTTCAACGACTTCGAGGTCGCCGCTCGCGAGTCGTCCGACGCCTACCGTGACGGGAAGCTATGGGGCTTCATTCGCCACGCCCGCATCTCGGAGGCGGAGGCGTCGGAGTTCTGGGAGCGGATGGCGAAGCTGGTAGCGGAGTTCGACCAGCTTCCGCGAACGGGCGAGACCGTCTATGGCTTCGCGGTCGGCGTCTATCCCACCGACCAGCCGACGCTAAGTGGCAGCGACGAGTAGGACTGTCCCCCGCCTGCGAGCAACTGGAAACCCAGCCGTCGCCTTGGCCAGTATGTGGGAATGTCACCCGAGCGTGAGCCTTGTGCCCGCGGAGTTAACCATCGACCTGGTTTTACACGGTCGAAGTCCCCCAGGCGCTGGCAGCACGCACTAGCACGCTCGCTGCGAGGGTGGCCCGCCTCATTCCTCATTGAAGGCACCGCTGAAGAACTCGAGATGAGGCCGTCTCGTGGCCCAAGTAAGGAGGGGCCTTCCTGGCTCCGCAAAGAGAGGCCGAGTCCCGCCAACCCGAAGGCTGGCAGGACTCGCGCACCCGAACGGCTGGAGTGGCCGACGTCTTAAGCGATTACGTCGCGTAGGCGACCTGTGTTGATGCGACCCATGTCCGGCGGAGAACCACTATCGCCGTTACCAGCGTCCAGAGCAGGAACAGGAGCAGCGCGGGGACGAATCCCGCGAAGACGAAGGCGCCATTGACGACGAGCGCGGCCGCCGTTAGCACGGCGAAGACGCCGACCCACCGCGGGAGAACCTGCTCGCGCAAGACGATGATCGCGACCGCCGCTGCGTAGATCGCGAGCGGGTAGAGGCACAGGGTCGTGGCTGCGCCGGCCGTGTGGTCGAGCGCCTTGTAGAGGGGCGTGCCTTTTGCGATGTGGTCCTGGTGGATCGCTAGCTCAGGTGCGTGGCTCACCAGCTTCAGCAGGACGCCCGAGGCTCCAGCGACGAGCGCGAGCGTAGGAAGCCAGCCATCGTCGCGTGCAGCTGTGCGAAGCAGGCCGCACAGGTAAGCCAGGAAAGGGAGGAAGAGGACGAGAGCCCAGGTCGAGGCGACGGCGCGCCAAGGGGCAAAGCTGTTGCCGTTCCCTACGGCTAGGAACAGCGCGATCGGGAAGACGACGCCGCAGGCGGCTGCGAGTCGGGGCAGCAGTGGTCTGTTCATCGTGGTCTCCTTCGGTCGGGGGATCTGCCCGGAACGCTAGAGCGGGAACCCGTCGATTTCGTCGGCTGGTGCGGCTATCTGCCGTCACCCCGCGTGGCTATTTCGCCGTAGTCCCGCAGGGGGACGCCCGATCAGCACCGGGTTTGATGCGCGCGCGACGAGGCCGCAGTACGTTGCATCCATGCGCGTCCGCGTTCTGCTTGATCGCTGGGGAGACGCCGTGCTGGCGCTCGTCTTCGTGATCTCGACTCAGATCGATCTCTGGGGCCACGAGCCGTCGACGCTTCGCGTCGTCGGCGGCCGCGGCGTCCTCGCCGCCCTGCTCCTTCTGGTGACGCTGCCGTTAGCGGTCCGGCGGCGCATCCCGGCGGTCACGCTCCTGACGGCGGCCGGCGCGCTGGTCCTCGGCGCGTTCCTCGTGAGCCACTCGAAGGGTCTCCCGATCGGGGTCTTCCTGGCCATGTTGCTCGCCTTCTATTCAGTCGGCGCGCACTGCGACGACCGGCGCTCTCCAATCGTCGGAGCCGTCGCAGTGTTGGCGATCGCAGCTGCGGACCTCGCGCGGCCCGGCACATTCAGCGCAAGCGGCACCAGACCCTCGGCCTGGCTGGCCTTCGCGATCGCGTGGCTTGTCGGCCGCGACCTGCGCCGACGACGGCAGCGTGTCACCGATCTCGAGGATCGCGCGGAGCGGCTGGAGCGAGAGCGCGAGGAGAAGGCGCAGGTTGCGGTGGCCGAGGAGCGAGGGCGCATCGCACGCGAGCTTCACGACGTGATCGCGCACGGCGTCAGTGTGATCGTCGCCCAGGCACGGGCAGGGCCGCATCTGGTCGCCGAGCCGGAGCGTGTGGCGAGCGTGTTTCGTGCGATCGAGTCGAGCGGACGCGACGCACTCGTCGAGTTGCGACGCCTCCTGGGAATCCTGCGTTCCGAGGACGAGCAGCTTGCGATCGGACCGCAACCGGGACTCGACTCGCTGCAGTCGCTCATCGAACAGGTGCGGGCATCCGGACTGCCCGTGCGGCTACGGGTCGAGGGCGACCCTGTGCATCTGCCAGCCGGGGTCGACCTCTCCGCCTACCGAATCGTGCAGGAGGCGCTTACGAACGTGGTCAAGCACGCAAGCGCGACCAGTGCAGAGGTCGTGCTCTGTTTTGGAGCGCGAGCGCTCGAGCTCGACGTCCTCGACGACGGGCTCGGTGCGGCCGCGAGCGTCAACGGCGGCGGCCACGGCCTGATCGGCATGCGCGAGCGGGTCGCGCTCTACGGCGGCACGATCGAAACCGGTCCGCGAATCGGCGGCGGCTATGCCGTCCACGCTCGCCTTCCGCTCGGAGATACGTCGTGATCCGCCTCCTGATCGTCGACGACCAAGAGCTCGTCCGCACCGGCTTCCGCGTCGTCCTGGACGCCGAGCCCGACTTCGAGGTCGTCGGCGAGTCCGCCGACGGTTTCGCCGCGCTCGAAGCTGCGAGAGAGCTCCGCCCCGACGTCGTCCTCATGGACATCCGCATGCCGAACCTGGACGGGATTGAAGCAACGCGGCGGATCGCCGCAACCGACGCGGCGCCACGCATTCTCATCCTCACCACCTTCGACCTTGATGACTACGTCTATGAAGCGCTCCGCGCCGGCGCCAGCGGGTTCCTGCTCAAGGATGCGCGCGGCGAAGAGCTCTGCGGCGCCGTCCGCACGGTCGCGGCTGGGGAGGCGCTTCTCTCACCGGCAATCACGCGAAAGCTGATCGAGAGCTATATGCGACGACCGCCGCCGGCAGCGCAGCCAACCACGTTGGGCGAGCTCACCCCGCGCGAACTCGAGGTTCTGCGGCTCCTGGCCCGTGGCATGTCCAACAACGACATCGCCCGCGAGCTCGTCGTGGGCGACGCCACCGTCAAAACGCACGTCGCACGCATCTTCTCGAAGCTCGACCTTCACGACCGGGCACAGGCCGTCGTCCTCGCGTACGAATCAGGCCTCGTACAAGCCGGCGAGAACGGTCCGGCGAGCCGAGGCGATGCTTAGCCCTTCGGCTTTGGCGCGAGTTGGCCGAGTTTGTAACCCTTGTACTGCAGGTCCGCCACGGCTGACATCCGCCTTCGCGCCGGAACCCGATCTCTACAACGTGAGGGCGTCTCGCCTGGGCGAGCGTGCTTTCCCCCACCCTCAACGTGAGCTCGATCTGGCGCTAGCTAGGCCCTCGCCAACCGGCGCTTCGGAGTGCGGCCGGCGCGGGCGGCGGTGAGGGCGAAGCGGACGAGGGCGCGCGGCATCTTCTCGGCGCGGTCGATCGTCTCTTCGAGCGCGGAGACGAAGCCGTCGAGATCGTCACCGGTGACGACGAGGGGCGGGAGCGCCTTGAGCACGTTCATGCCGTGGCCGGCGACCTGGCTGAGGATCCGGTGGTCGCGGAAGAGCGGCACGACCACCAGCTGCGAGAAGAGGCCGGGCTGGATCCGCTCCAGGAGCTTCCAGGTGCGCGAGCCGCCCGGCGGCTCCTCGAACTCGATCGCCCACATCAGCCCGAGGCCGCGCACGTCGCGGACGACCTCGGAGCTCTCGACCAGCGGGCGAGTCCGCTCGAGTAGGTACTCGCCCAGACGCGCCGACTCTGCGACGAGGCGCTGCTCGTCCAGCTCGCGCAGGGTCGCGAGGCCGGCCACCATCGCAAGATCGTTGGGCGCGAAGGTCGAGCCGTGGCTGACCGCGTTCGGCAGCGAGTCGAAGACGCCGTCGTAGACCACCTCCGACATCAGCAGCGCGCCGACAGGGACGTAGCCGCCTGAGAGCGCCTTGGAGACCGTGATCAGGTCGGGCTCGAGGCCCCAGTGCTCGAGCGCGAGCAGCCGGCCGGTGCGGCCGAAGCCGGTCTGCACCTCGTCGACGCAGAAGAGCGTCCCGTAGCGGCGACACAGCGCCTGCGCGCCTTCGAGGTAGCCGTCGGCCGGGAGGTTGACGCCCTTGCCCTGCACCGGCTCGACGATAAAGAGCGCGACGTCCTCACCGGCGAGCTGGCCCTCCAGCGCGTCGAGGTCGTCGAACGGAACCTGCTCGAAGCCGGGCAGCAGCGGTCCGAACCGGTTCGTGAACTCCGGCGTCGCGTTCGCCGAGAGCGCGCCGAGCGTGAGCCCGTGGAAGCCGTGCTCGGCCGAGAGCACACGTGAGCGTCCGGTTGCCGCGCGCCCCAGCTTGAGCGCGGCCTCGACCGACTCGGCGCCGGAGCTCGTGAACAGCGCCTTTCCGACCGAAGCCGGCGCGCGGCGCAGCAGCTCCTCGGCGAGCAGGGCGGGCAGCACGTCGACGCCGAGCTGGGTCGAGCCGGGCCGCTCCAACTCCAGCGCCTCGACGAGTGCCTCGCGGACGCGCGGGTTGTTGCGCCCGACGTTGAACATCCCGAAACCGCCGAGCAGGTCGAGGTAGCGGTTTCCGTCCGAATCCCACAGGTACTGGCCTTGCGCGCGGGCCCAGCGGCGGTCGAAGCCGATCGTCCGCAGCAGCTTGACGAACTGCGGGTTGACCGTCTGCGCGTGGAGGTCGAGCGCTTCGGCGCCGCGCTCCTCGACGAGCTCCGCCAGCCAGCCCACTACGCGCTCGCGTGGATCGGGCCCAAGCGGTCGCGCAGGCGCCCGCCGTCCTTGCCGGTGCGGACAGCCAGGATCTCGGCCAGGATCGAGACCGCCGTCTCGGCCGGCGTGTGCGCGCCGAGGTCGATCCCGGCGGGCCCAGCCAGGCGATCGATCTGGTCCTCCTCGAGCCCGGCTTCGAGCAGGCGCTCGCGTCGCTTCTCCTGCGTGCGCCGGGAGCCGATCGCGCCGACGTAGAACGCGTCGGCCGGCAGCGCGGCGGTCAGCGCGGGCACGTCCAGGCGCTCCTCGTGCGTGAGCACGACGACCGCGTCGTCGGGTGCAACGTGCAGCTGACAGAGCCCTTCGTCTGGCCACGCGACCACGAGCTCGTCCGGGCTCGGCAACCGCTCGCGCGTGGCGAGCGCCGGCCGGGGATCGACCACGGCGGTGCGCCAGCCCAAAGCCTTCGCCGCGCGGCAGAGCTCCTCGGCGGTGTCGATCGCGCCGACGACGACGACTCGCGGCGGCGGGCCGAGCACCTCGGCAAAGACGCGATCTCCGTCCAGCTCGAGCACGCGGCTCGGACCTGGCGCGACCTCACTGGGCTCGACCACGCGCCGCTCGCCGGCCCGCTCGCCCCCGAGGACGGTCAGCGCGACCGCGGGCACGGCCGGATCGGGCAGCTCGCCCTCGAAGCGCTCGACGAAGACGTCGATCTCGCCGCCGCAAGGCAGTCCGACCGACCACGCTTGGTCGTCGCTGATCCCGTAGGTCAGGAGGCGGGGCCCGCCATCCTCGATCACCTCGGCCGCCTGCACGGCCACGTCGCCCTCGACGCAGCCGCCGGAGACGGAGCCGCTGAGCTCGCCCGTTTCGGAGACGACCAGCTTCGAGCCGACCGGCCGCGGCGCCGAGCGCCTCGTCGCGACCACGGTGGCGAGCGCCACTCGCTCGCCGCGGGCAAGGCGCTGCGCCAGCTCTTCGCGCAGGTCGGGCACGCGCTCAGCGTAGCGGGCGACTGCTTGTGCGGGCTATGGCTAGAGGCCGGGATCTCCGAGGCCCTCCGCAGGTGCACGGCTGAAGCCGCCCCGGAAGCCGAAGCCGCCCCGGTGGCCGAACTCGCGCGGTCCTGCCGGGAACTTCCCGTTGACGAGATCGTTCAGACGCTGGTCGGCCGCGGCGAGGACCTGCTCCTCCTGCGCCTTGGTCAGCCGGCCGTCGGAGACGGCCTGGTCGAGCTTCTGCTTCAGGTCGGTCCTGAGCGCCGCGACGAGGCCGTCGACCGACTTGCCCTCGTCCTTCGCGACCTGTGCGAGCGTCTTGCCGGACTCGAGCTTCGACTCGAGCTGGGTCTCGCTCAGGCCCAGGTACTTGGCCGCGGCGGGCAGCCCGGGCTGACCGTGATCGTGGAAGCCGAAGTGGCGGAACCCGAGCGGCGGCGCCACCAGCGGCAGGCCGTCGGACTCGAGTCGCTGTTTGAGCGCATCGCCCTCGGCCTTGGTGATCGAGCCGTCGGCAACAGCCGCGTCGACGCGGTCCTCGTAGGCCTTCTTCAATGCCGCGCTGAGCTTGCTCGGCTCGACGCCGAGCTGCTTGGCGGCGTCGTTGACGACGGCCTGGCTCTCCTCGCGCGGAGAGTGGCTCAGCTTGGTGGCGGCGACTCCGGCGCCCGTGCCTCCCACCGCGAGCGCGGCGGCGGCGCCGGCGACGACCTTCCGTTTGAGCGACCCGTCCATGCAGGCTCCTTTCGGGGTTGACCCTCGCAGCAGACCACCTGGAGCTGAAAGCGTCTTGAGAGACTTCTAAGAACTGCCTAAGTTCAGCCGCAGATGCATGCGGGTGCCGCCGCCCTCAGCGCGCTCCGCGACCACCTGGCCGCCGTGCGCGTCCGCGACCTGCTTGACGATGGCGAGGCCGAGCCCCGAGCCGGGCAGGCCGCGCGCCGACGAGGCGCGGTAGAAGCGGTCGAACACGTACGGAAGGTCCTCCTCGGCGATCCCAGGGCCGTGGTCGCGGACCGTGACCTCGCCGTCGTGGACGCCGACCTCGACCTGCCCGCCCTCCGGGCTCCACTTGGCTGCGTTGTCGAGCAGGTTGGCGACGGCGCGCTCGATCGT
>VAWL01000193.1 GCA_005883965.1 Actinomycetota bacterium | reverse complement strand
GAACTTGATCCCGGACCGCAGAGTGAACTTCCAGGTCTTGCCGCCGTTCGTGGGCGACGGGATCGAGGTGGCCAGGTCCGGGACGAGCTTCGTGCCCTGCTTCCCACCTGCGTGCGCGAAGCCCACGAGCCCGTCGTGGGTGATGATCAGGAACTGCCACTCCTGCAGCGTGTAGTTGACCTGCGGATCGGGCGAGCCGGACGGCGCCGCGTTCGCAAGCGTGATCAGCGTGCCCCCTTTGTTGCCGCTCGGCTGCGAGGTGCTCTTCTTCGAGCCTCCGCAGCCTGAGACGAGGACCGCCACTACGAGAACCGCCGCCGGGAAACTGACCAAACGCTTCACCACAACTCCCTCCGTCGGACGATGCGTACGCTCGGAGATACGGACGCCGAGCGGGGGGCGGATGTTAGAGGGAGTTCGCCCTAGGCTGCGGCAGTCTGCAGCTCGCGCAGCGCGGCCAGCCTGGCGAGGGCCTGGCCCTCGAGCTGGCGAACGCGCTCGCGGGTCAGGTCGAGCTCGTGCCCGATCGCCTCGAGCGTCCAGGGCTCGCCTTCGAAGCCGAAGCGCAGCTCGAGGATCCGCCGCTCACGCTCGGGCAGTGCGTCGAGCGCCCGCCGCACGCCCTGGCGGCGGAGCGACTCCTCGGCTTCCTCGAACGGATCGGCCGCCTCACGGTCTGCGAAGAGGTCGCCGAGCTCGCCCTCGTCGTCCGCACCGACGGTCTGGTTGAGCGAGACCGAAGCCTGCGCGGCGCCGAGCGCCTCGTCGACATGCTGAATGGGGAGACCGGTCGCCTCCGCGAGCTCTTCCTTCGTCGCCTCGCGGCCGAGCTCGACCTCGAGCCGGCGCGCGGCACGCCCGAGCTTCTGCTGCCGCTCGACCACGTGAACGGGTACGCGGATCGTGCGCGCGTGGTTCGCGACCGCGCGCTGCACAGACTGGCGGATCCACCAGGTCGCGTACGTCGAGAACTTGTAGCCGCGGCGCCAGTCGAACTTCTCGACCGCGCGGTTCAGGCCGAGCGTCCCCTCCTGGATCAGGTCGAGGAAGGGAACCCCGAGCCCGCGATAGCCCTTGGCGATCGAGACGACCAGCCGTAGGTTCGACTCGATCATCCGCCGCTTGGCGGTGAGGTCGCCGCGCTCGATCGCCTTCGCGAGCATGACCTCCTCGGCCGCGGTCAGCAGCTTGTGGCGGCCGATGTCCGCCAGGAAGAGCTGGAGGCTGTCCGCGGCGCCGACGAGGGCATGTGCCTCGCGCTCGGTCGCGGGCTCCGGCTCGGGCTTCTTCTCTTCCTTCGCGTCGTCGGCCTCAGGACCGGCGTCGCGCACCTCGAGGCCGGTGGCCTCGAGCTCGCGGGTCAGCGCCTCGACCTCGTCCTCGGCGAGGTCGTGCTCGAGCGCGAATGCCTCGATCTCGGACGGCTCGACGAAGCCGCGCTCCTCCGCGCCCTCGAGGAGGACGCGGGCAGGCTCGGTTTCGAGCAGCTCCTGAAGCTGGTTCTGGGTCAATTTCTCCTCTTCGGTCTTAGACGACGGACGTTCGTGAATCTTTCTCACTGTATGACCATTCTCCTCGCCTGAACAGGGGGAAGCGCCCTCCCCGGGCTCAGTTCGTCACAACGGGGTACTCGGTTTTCTTATTCCCGCGGCTGATCCGTTTCATTCAAGACGAACCGGGCGCGAAAAGGTTTGCCATGGGGTGAATCTCATGACTTTCGGCGCGCTCTTGACCCGCTCGCGGGACGCTTCTTGGGTGGGCCTTTCGAGCGCCGGTCGGCGAGCAGCTCGGAGGCGCGCTCGATCGACACCGACTCGACGGAGTCGCCTGCGCGCAGGCTCGCGTTGGTCTCGCCGTCGGTGACGTAGGGGCCGAAACGTCCCTCCTTCACGACAACCGGCTTCTCGCTCACCGGGTCGTCGCCGAGCTCGCGCAACGGCGGCTTGGCGGCGCCGCGCCGGCCGCGCGCCTTCGGCTGGGCGATCAGGGCGAGCGCCTCGTCCAGGGTGACGTCGAAGACCTGCTCTTCGCTCTCGAGCGAGCGCGTCTCCTTTCCCTTCTGGACGTAAGGGCCGTAGCGGCCGGTGCGCGCCAGCACCTCCTCGCCGTCCGGAGCAGTGCCGACCACGCGAGGCAGCGAGAGCAGCCTCAGCGCGTCTTCGAGGCTGACGGTCTCAGGCGACATGCTCGCGAAGAGGGAGGCCGTGCGCGGCTTGTCGCCGGAGCCCTCCTCCTCGAGCTCCGAGACGAACGGCCCGTAGCGGCCGTTGCGGACAACCACCTCGCGCCCGGTCTCGGGGTCGGTGCCGAGCGAGCGGTCTCCTGACGGCTGCGCGAGCAGCTCCTCCGCCTTTTCGACCGTCAGCTCGTCGGGAACGAGATCGTCGGGCACGTTCGCGCGGCTGCCGTCGCGTTCGAGGTAGGCGCCGTAGCGGCCGACGCGGAGCACGATCCCGTCACCGATCGCGACCGAGCTGACCTCGCGCGCGTCGATGACGCCGAGGTCCTCGACGAGGGCCTTCAGCCCCGCGTCGCCGTCGCCGTAGTAGAAGCGCCGCAGCCAGCCCACCCGTTCCTCGTCCCCGGCCGCGATCCGGTCGAGCGCGTCCTCCATCCGCGCAGTGAAGTCGTAGTCGACCAGCTTGCCGAAGTGCTGCTCGAGGAGCCCGACCACCGCGAAGGCAAGGAAGGACGGCACGAGCGCGGAGTCCTTCTTGAAGACGTAGCCGCGGTCCTGGATCGTCCCGATGATCGAGGCGTACGTCGACGGGCGGCCGATGCCCCGCTCCTCGAGCGCGCGCACGAGCGTCGCCTCGGTGAAGCGCGCCGGCGGCGTCGTCTCGTGTCCCTGCGGCTCCAGCTCGACTGCACGCACCTCGTCGCCCTCCGACAGGTCCGGCAGCCGCCGTTCGTCGTCTTCACGGCGGCCGTT
>VAWL01000192.1 GCA_005883965.1 Actinomycetota bacterium | reverse complement strand
ATCACGCCGGGCACCCCGCAAATCTCGCCGTAACTGCCCCCAGGGGTCCCCCGGGACCCCTGCAGACACGGTAGCTGGGGAAGGCGCGCGTGTCTGTGATGCAGGTGTGACCAAGGTGGAACATCGTTGCCCTCGCGCTCGCCCTCGACCTCATGAGGCGGGCACGCGGAAGGAGCCGTCCTCCCGGTCGGGGGCGTTCGCCAGCGCTTCGTCAGCCGTCAGGCAGGGCCGCGGCTCGTCCTCGGCCCAGACGTTGACCAGGTCGAGCGGATGCGCCGTCGGCTCGACGCCCTCCAGGTCGAGCTCCGCGACCTTTCCGACCGCCTCGAGGATCGCGTTCAGCTGCTCCGCAAACCGCTCGAGCTCGTCCTCCGAGAGCTCGAGCCGCGCCAGCCGCGCGACGTGCAGGACCTCGTCTCGTGAAATCGCCATCGCTCGCATCCTCCCAAAAAGAACGGGGCCCCTTTCGGAGCCCCGCAACTGTTCGGTTCCGGAAAGGGTCTAGACCGGCTGGACGTTCGCCGCCTGCAGGCCTTTGTCGCCCTGCACGACTTCGAACTCCACCTGCTGACCCTCGGTCAGCGACTTGTAGCCTTCCCCTGCAATCGCCGAGAAGTGAACGAAGACGTCTTCGCCGCCTTCGCGCTCGATGAAGCCGTAGCCCTTCTCGTTCGAGAACCACTTGACGGTGCCCTTGGGCAAATCTGTACTCCCTTCCTGCACAAACAACGACGGCCCGGGCACCGAGCCGCCGACCTACGTTAAGCGGCGCGAACGTTAGCCGGTATTTCCCGAGACGGCAACCTCTTTCTAGCGCCCGATTCCCGGAAAGGCGAGCAGCCCACGGCGGTAGCGGGCAGCCGTCACCGTGTTGCGCAAGAGCATCGCGATCGTCATCGGCCCGACGCCGCCCGGGACCGGCGTGAGGAACGCTGCCCGCTCGGCCGCGCCAGGGTCGACGTCGCCGACCAGGCCGCCCGCGACGCGGTTGATGCCGACGTCGACGACCGCGGAACCGCCCTTGACCATGTCGGCCGTCACGACCTCCGGGACGCCTGCCGCGACGACGAGCACGTCGGCGTCCAGCGTGTGCCGCTCGAGGTCGTCCGTGTGCGAATGGCAGATCGTCACCGTCGCGTTCGCCTGGAGCAGCAGGTGCGCGACCGGCTTCCCTACGATGTCGCTGCGCCCGACGACCACCGCGCGCGAACCGTCGATCTGGACCCGGTACTCGGCGAGGAGCGCCATGACGCCGAGCGGTGTCGCCGGCACGTGGGCGGGCCGGCCGAGGTAGAGCTGGCCGGCGTTGAACGGGTGGAAGCCGTCGACGTCCTTCACCGGCTCGACCGCCGCGATCACCCTCGCCTCGTCGATGTGCTCCGGCAGCGGCAGCTGGACGAGGATGCCGTCGATTGCCTCGTCGGCGTTCAGGTCGGCCACCAGCCCGAGGAGCTCGTTCTCGGTGATCGCATGCGGCAGCTTGCGGTCGACCGAGACGATCTCCACTTCGGCTGCTGCCTGGTGCTTCAGCCGCAGGTAGACCGTCGAGGCCTCGTCCTCACCCACCTGCAGCGTCGCCAGCCCGACCTCGCCGAGCTCGCGAACATCGTCGGCCACCTCGGCGCGGATCCGCTCCGCGAGCGGCGCGCCCTTCATCAGCGTCGCGCTCACGCCTAGGGGATGGGAAGCTCGACGTCGCTGACGTCGAGGCCGAGCGACTCGGCCAGGCGGACGCCGATCTCGATGTCCTCCTTCAGCTTCTCGATGTCGCGCGAGCGCATCGCCGAGCCGATGAAGGCCCGCTCCTTCGGCCGCCAGAGCGCGTGCTCGACGAAGGTCGGCAGCAGCCGGTTGGCGGCGTCGACGAGCTTTTGCTTCGTCTTCTTGTCGGCGCTACGGAGGAGCACCTTCTCGTAGGCCATGCCGGCCCCGTGGTGGATCCCGTCGTCGGTCGTCAGCCGGTTGCACAGGTCCTCGAGCACGGTGCCGCGCGACGCGCGCGCGATCAGCCGGAAGCGCGAGATGATCAAGCGCTCGTAGAAGACCTGCATCTGGAAGACCTTCTCCTCGAGCGTGTCCGCCTCGAGCGTCATGTGAGCGAGCTCGTCGAGGTACGGGTCGCGCTCCGCGGTGCCGCCGGATTCCTCGATCAGCTTCAGCCACGCCTCGGTGTGGCGCGACTCGTCCTGCACCATCGTCGAGTAGTAGAGCTTCGCCTCGGGGTCGGGTGCGATGTTGAGGAGCTGCGAGGCCATCTCGCAGGCGAGCATGTCCGCCTGCAGCTGCTGGGTGAGCACCGAGCGCCACATGTCGCGGCGCCGCGCCTTGCGCACATCCGTGCCCTTGCCCTCGGGGATCGGCGGAAGCTCGCCCCACGGCAGGTCGCGCACCTGCCACTCCTGCCGCTTGGCGAGCTCGTAGAAGCGGAGGACGCCCGCAAACGCCTCGCGCTCCTCGCGCTCCTGGTCGATGACTTGCCCCGTCGCCACAGGTGGAGCTTAAGCTCCGAGCCGATGAACGTGCGCAAGTGGCCC
>VAWL01000008.1 GCA_005883965.1 Actinomycetota bacterium | reverse complement strand
ATGCGGATGGACGGCCGCGCGGTGCTCGCCTGCAAGGAGCGGATGAAGCCGATCGTCGATGCGGGCCACGTGCCCGTCATCTCGGCGATGGGGAACATGCCCGTGCTCAAGGACCTCGTGGTCGACATGGCGCCCTTCTGGGGCAAGATCCGTGCGGTCAAGCCGTGGCTCGACCCCGGCTACGACGAGGTTGCCGAAAAGGAGCGGGTCGTCTCCCAGCAGCAGATGAACGTCATCCACAAGGAGGCGCTCTGCATCATGTGCAGCTGCTGCGTCTCGGAGTGCAACTCGATGGAGGCCGACCCGGAGTTCCTTGGGCCGGCGGCGCTCGCGAAGGGGATGCGCTTCGTCGGGGACGCGCGCGACCACGCCGACGTCGAGCGGCTGAACACGCTCAACGAGGAGCATGGGATCTGGGACTGCACGCGCTGCTACTTCTGCAATGAGCGCTGCCCGAAGGGCGTCGACCCGCGCGACGCGATCGCCAAGCTCGGCGCCGAGTCGGTCAAAGAGGGAGTCGACCACGACATGGGCGCGAAGCACGCGAAGTGGTTCGTGCGCTCGGCGGAGACGACCGGCTGGCTCCGCGAGACCGAGCTCGTGCCGAAGACGCAGGGGATCTGGGCTGCTATCAAGCAGACGGGCTTCGCGCTGAAGCTGGCGCGGCACGGCAAGGTGCCGCCGCCGTTCCCGCCGCACGTCGCGGCCGACGTGGACGAGGCGCGGGCACTCCACGACCTCGTCAAGACGCAGGGCCGCGAGGGCGCGCTCGGCATCGTCCAGGGCGAGCACGCGCTCAGCCGGATCGAGTTCACCGAAGAGGCGGGCGCACGCAGGAACGCGCCGGAGATCCAACCGGGCGTCGAGCCACCACCGGCGGAGGGCTGATATGAGCGTAGGCTTGACGGAGCTCAACAAAGAGCGGAGGCACCGGCTTTGCCGGGGCCGGGAGCGGGAATGAAGCAGGTCGCGTACTACACGGGCTGCCTGGCAGCGCTGTCGGCCAAGGAGCTGAACACCTCGACCAAGGCGCTCGCGCCGAAGCTCGGCCTCGAGCTCGTCGAGCTGGAGTCGGTCACCTGCTGCGGCGCCGGCGACATCCACGAGGCGGAGCCGGACTACTACCTGCACCTGAACGCGCGGATCCTCGCGTACGCCGAGGCGACCGGCTCGGACACGCTGATGACGATCTGCAACGTCTGCACCCTCAACCTGCGGCAGGCGAACTGGCAGCTCAAGAACGACCCCGACCTGCTCGCGCGCGTGAACACGAACCTCGAGACGGTCGGCGCGCCGCCCTACAGCGGCGAGGTCGAGGTCAGGCACCTGCTGTGGCTGATCGCCGAGGGCGACGGCTACGAGCTGCTGAAGGGCGTCGCGCACAAGGGGCTCAAGGGCCTGAAGATCGCGCCCTTCTATGGCTGCCAGATCCTGCGGCCCTCGAAGATCCTCGGCTTCGAGGATCCCGACAAGCCCTGGTCGCTCGAGGCGATCATCGAGGCCTGCGGCGGCGAGCCGGTCGACTACCCCGCGAAGATCAAGTGCTGCGGGTTTCCGATCATCCAGGCCCGGGAGGAGGTCGCGCTCGGCGAGCTGATCCAGCCGATCGAGCAAGCCTCGGAGGCCGGCGCCGACGCGATGGTGACGCCGTGCCCGCTCTGCCACCTCTCGCTCGACGCCTGGCAGCTGAAGCTGCGCAAGCAGACCGGCAAGGACTACGCCATGCCGATCCTGCACCTCTCGCAGCTGATCGGCGTCGCCGCCGGGCTCGAGGCCTCGGAGCTGCAGTTCAAGCGGCACGTGGTCTCGGTCGAGCCGGTCACCTCCAAGCTCGAGGCGTAGTTGAAGGCACTGCGGGTGGGAGGCGCCGCCGCGGCGGCCGGGCTCGCGTGGGGCCACTTCGAGGCCGGCTGGGTGCGGCTGGAGACGCTGCGCTGCCGGCTGCCGGGACTGCCGCCCGAGCTCGAGGGGCTGCGGATCGCGCACCTCTCCGACTTTCACCTCGGCTTCCCCTCGCGCGCCTCGGCGGCGATCGACCGCGCGGTGGACTGGGTCGAGGCGCGTCAGCCCGACCTGACGCTGATCAGCGGCGACCTGCTCTCGCGCCGCGCCGGCGAGGAGCGGCTTCGGTGTCTGCTCGCGCGCCTGCCTCGCTGCTTCGCCGTGCTCGGCAACCACGACTTCGCCCTCACCCGCGATCCGTTCTCGCACCCGATCGAGCTCTACGACCTCGAGCCCGCGACGCTGCTCGCGGACGACTCGCGCACGCTCGAGCTGCGCGGCAAGAAGGTGCAGATCGTCGGCGTCGACCCGCGCTCGTACCGGTACCGGCGCTCGCATCCGGAGCGCGCGGCCGACCCGGACGCCGACCTGCGGATCCTGCTCTGCCACTTCCCGAACGTCGTCGACCGGCTCCCGGCCGGCGCTTTCCACCTCGTCCTCTCCGGCCACCTGCACGCGGGCCAGATCTGCGTGCCGTGGCCGGGCGGCCGCCTGCGGCTGGCGAGCCTCCAGTGGACGTACGTGCGCGGCCTCTACCGCCGGCCCGCCGCGACGCTGCACCTTTCAGCCGGCCTGGGCACGACCTTCGTCCCATTCCGCTTCCTCGCGAGACCGGAGGCGACGGAGCTCGTCCTAGAATCCGAGTGATGGAAGGCCATGCGAGCGTCGCTGCCGATGTGCTCGCCAGCTACGCGGCCGACGCCGCGCGGGAGGTCGACGGCGTCGCCGGGCTGGTCGAGGGGCACCTGCCGCGGCAGGGTGCCGTCCGCGTCGAGGAGGCCGAAGGCTGCGCGACGGTCGAGCTGCACCTGGAGCTCGCGTGGGGCGCGTCGGCCCAGGAGGTCGGCTCGGAGGTGCAGCGGCGGGTCGCGGCCTACCTCGAGCGGATGGCGGGCGCGAAGCCGGGCGCGGTGAACGTGGTTGTCGACCAGATCGGCAAGCCGTGACCACCCGTCTCGCCGGCCTCACGGGCGCAACCCTGCCGCAGGTCGCCCCGGTCTGCCACGAGTGCGTCTGGTGGCAGTCGCGGACCGGCGGCCGCCGGGTCGACAAGGCGCGCTGGATCGAGAAGGCCGAGACCGAGTTCGGCGCCTGGGGCACCGTCTACTACGACGACGACCGGCGCGTGCTCGGGTCGATGCAGTACGGCGCGGCGCGGCTCTTCCCGCTCGCGGACGACCTGCCCGCCGGTCCGCCCTCGGACGACGCGGTGCTCGTCACCTGTGCCTACCTGCTCGACCGGTCGAGCCCCTGGGTGCTGCAGTCGCTCTTCCTCGCCGCGATCGCCGATGCGAAGGACAAGGGCGCTGCCGCGCTCGAGACGTTCGCCTACCGCTACCCCGAGGGCGAGTCCGACTACGAGCGCTTTCTCGTCCACCGCACGGTGTTTCCGCGCGACTTCCTCGCTGACTTCGGCTTCGGGACCGTGCGCAGCTCTGGGCAGGTCGAGCTCGTCCGCCTGGAGCTGGGCGGCCTCGTGCCGGTGCTCGAAGGGAAGCGCTCGAAGGTGCTGCGCGTTCTCCGCGAGGCGTTCCTGCCGGAGCCGGTCCCGGCTCCTAGGCCCTAGATAGTGATTCCGAATTTGTGGCCGTAGGCGCTGAAACAAGCCAGGTTGACCGATCTCGGCGAGATGGGTTGCCGCCGAAGGAGAAGAAATGAGCTTGAGCGACGCCGATGCCTAAGCGCTCGATCCTGAGGTCGAGACTGGGTCTGTCTGCCCCGGCAGCAGGGCCGGCCACCTGGCCGACCTCTTTCGCGCGGCTGGAATCGGCGACATCGTCGACAGCGCCGTCGCGGTGGACGTCGAGCACGCAACGTTCGAGGACTGGTGGGAGCCGTTCACGCTCGGCATCGCCCCGTCGGGTGCGCACGTCGCCGGCCTCGAGCCCGATCGCCGCACGGCATTGCGCGAGCTCTGCAGGGAGAGGCTGCCGGAGCCACCGTTCGTAGTCTCGGCGAAGGCCTGGGTGGCGCGCGGCGCGGCTTGACGCCTAGCTAGCGGTTGTAGGCGGTCTTCCAGGCGGCGTGCAGCGCCGAGGGTGTAGTAACGAGCAGCCGGATCGAATGCCCGGTCGCGAGCTTCAGCTGCGGCAGCAGCGACTGGTCGGTCGGGTCGACGACGGCGACGGAGATCTCGCCAGTCGGGTGCAGTCTGATCGGGATCGCCCGCAGGGCCTCGGCCAGCTCGAACGGAAGCAGCTGGACTGCCCGATGGTCGACCGAGGTGATGCCGATGTCGACGAACTCGACCTGCGCCTGCTCGCCGAGGACGCGTGCGATGTCGTTCTCGAAACAGATCCGCAGTCTCACGAGCGCCTCGCCCAGCAGCTCGCCGGGTAGGCGGTTTTCGAGCGCCTGATCGAGATCCTCGTTCGACACGAGCCCCTTGCGCAGGAGCAGCGCGCCGAGATGCGAGCGAGGCTCGTTCTCGAAGAACGTGTGGTCCAGGCGTGCAGGCCGCATTGGCCAACTTATCGGGATTCTGCGGCCCCGGCTTGAGCGAGGAACGGACTCCGAACTTTCTGCAGGATCGGGCTTGGCTCGTTCGGCCACTTTCGCGTCGTGGTCGCGTTCTTCACCATGGGGAGGTGGGCCAGCATGAGATCGATCCGGACGACATACGGGCGATCATGCTGATGCTGATGTAGGTCGACGCCACTCTTGATGAGATCCGCGACCTGTTACTGGAGGACGAAGATGGCGAAGCGGAAGAGGAACCTGACTCCTGAAGAGCTCGACCGGGTGCGGGCGCTCCTCAACGAGGTGAGGGGGGACCTTCGCACCGTGATCGAGCTGCTCCAGTCCAAGCTCGGCCAGCGCCCCGTCTAAAAGAAGCTCAGGCCGCGATCGCGCGGTTCGCCAGGACGAGCTCGGCGATCTGGATCCCGTTCAGGGCGGCGCCCTTGCGCAGGTTGTCGCAGGCAAGGAAGAGCGCGAGGCCGTTCTCGGTGGACGGGTCGCGCCGGATGCGGCCGACCAGGGCCTCGTCGCCGCCGGCGGCCTTGCCAGGCGTGGGGAAGTCCTCGATCCGCACGGACGGCGCTGCGGTCAGCAGCTCGCGTGCCTGGTCCGGCGCCAGCGGCTTCTCGGTCTCGATCCAGACCGACTCGGCGTGGCCGACCGCAACGGGCACGCGGACGCAGGTCGCGCTGACCGGCAGCTGCGGGAGCTCGAGGATCTTGCGCGTCTCCTCGCGGATCTTCACCTCCTCGTCGAACTCCTCGCCGTCGAAGTCCCAGTCGGTGGAGAGGTCGTGCTCGGCCTGCGGCTCGTCGAGGAGCTGCTGCAGCCGCTGCGCGCCCTTTCCGGAGACGGATTGATAGGTCGCGACGCGCACCGCCCGCAGCCCCGCCGCATCGTGCAGCGGCTTCAGCACGAGCGTCAGCGGGATGGTCGAGCAGTTCGGGTTGGCGACGATCCCGTCGTGCTCGAGCGCGCGCTCGCCGTTCACTTCGGGCACGACGAGCGGCACCCCGTCCTGCAGGCGGAAGGCCTCGGACTTGTCGACGCAGACCGCGCCGCCTTTGACGGCGTGCGGGACGAGCTCGCGGCTCGCCTTCGCGCCGACCGAGAAGAAGCAGAGGTCGAAGCCCGCGAGCGCCTCCGGGGTTGCCTCCTCGACGCGCAGCCCGCCGATCTCGCTGCCGGCCGAGCGGCTCGAGGCGAACAGCGTCAGGTCGTCGAAGCCGCGCTCCCGCAGCAGCTCGACTATGACCCCGCCGACTGCGCCCGTCGCGCCGACCACGCCGATCCTAGGCATGCTGGCGCTCCGCTTCGGGGGCGTCGAGCTCGAAGGCTCGGTGCAGGGCGGCGACGGCCTTGTCCACCTCGTCGCTGCGCAGGTGGCACGCGATCTTGATCGGCGAGGCGGTCACTACGGCCGGCTCGATCCCGACGCCGGCCAGCGTCTCGAACGCCTTCGCCGCGACGCCGGGGTGGCTCTTCATGCCGGCGCCGATCACGCTGACCTTGCCAAGGTCGTCGCGCGCGCTCCATTCGACGCCGAGCCCGTCCAGCACGCCGGCCGCCGCGACACGATCGTCGGCGGGAGCCGAGAAGACGATCTCGGGGCCGGTCTGCACGATCGTGTCGACGTTCACCCCGGCCTCGGCAAGCGCGGCGAAGAGCTGCGCGGGCGTCGTGCCCTCGACGCGGTAGAGCGTCTCCTCGAACGTGTGCGTCACCCCGGAGATCAGCGCCTTCTCGAGCATCCGTTCGTCCTCCTCGCGAACCCAGGTTCCGTCCTCCTGAGAGAACGTGGAGCGCACGTGCAGCTTGACATTGTGGTTGCGCGCGACCTCGACCGAGCGTACCTGCAGCACCTTCGCGCCCGAGGCGGCCAGCTCGAGCATCTCCTCGTAGCTGACCGCGTGCAGCTTGCGCGCCTCCGGCACCAGGCGCGGGTCGGCGGTGAAGACGCCCTCGACGTCGGTGTAGATCTCGCAGACCTCGGCGCCGAGCGCGGCGGCGAGGGCGACGGCTGTCGTGTCGGAGCCGCCTCGGCCGAGCGTCGTGATGTCGAGGTCGGTCGAGACGCCCTGGAAGCCGGCGACGAGCACGATCCGATCCTGGTCGAGCGCCTCGTGGATCCGTCGGGCGCGAACGTCGACGATCTTCGCGCGGCCGTGAACCGTGTCCGTGACGATCCCGGCCTGCGAGCCGGTGAGCGAGATCGCCTCGGCGCCGAGGTCGTGGATCGCCATCGCGGCGAGCGCGCAGGAGATCCGCTCGCCGACCGAGATCAGCATGTCGAGCTCGCGCGGCTTCGGCTGCGGCGAGACCTCGTAGGCGAGGCGGACGAGGTCGTCAGTCGTGTCGCCCATCGCCGAGAGGACGGCGACCACGCGGTTGCCCGCCGCGCGCGCATCGACGAGCCGGCGCGCGACGTCCTTGAGCTTGCCGGGGTCGGCGACCGAGGTGCCGCCGAACTTCATCACGAGCGTTCCCGTGCGCGGCTCGGCGCGCTCGAGGGCCGGAAGTGCCTCGTACTCAGTCGTTGTGGCCACGAGATGACAGTCTAGGAGAGGCGTTCAGGGAATCTGCTTGCGGCAAAAAGCGCCTAGGTTTCCGGTGATTTGCCGGCGGAGCCGGGCTTTGCCCGGCGGGAGCCTTACTGCGACCAACCACCCGAAACCAGATTGGCAAAGGCCGGCTCCTGAAACGATGACATTGAGCTTCCGTGTGCAAGGAGGGGGTACATGGGGAACCAGGGGTTCACCCATGCTCTCCTACATTTCTCGGCGGCCGCTGAGCGCCCTGCCGAGGGTGACCTCGTCCGCGTACTCGAGATCGGCGCCGACCGGCAGCCCGCTTGCGAGGCGGGTCACCCGCACGCGCCCGCGCAGGCGGTCGGCGAGGTAGGCGGCGGTCGCCTCACCGGTCATGTTCGGATTCGTCGCGAGCACGACCTCCTCGACGCCGTTGCGCTCGACCCGGCCGAGCAGCTCGTCGATGCGCAGGTGCTCCGGCTCGACGCCGTCTAGCGGCGAGAGCGCCCCGCCGAGGACGTGGTAGAGCCCGCGGTACTCGTGCGTGCGCTCGACCGAGATCAGGTCGGCCGGCTGCTCGACGACGCAGACGATTGTGTGGTCGCGCCGCGCGTCGCGGCAGATCTCGCAGGTCTCCTCCTCGGTCAGGTTCCCGCACTCACGGCAGAAGCGGACGCGCTCCTTGACCTCCGCTATCGCGGCGGCCAGCGCGCCGGCCTCGTCCTTCGACACGCGCAGGAGGTGGAACGCGAGCCGCTGCGCCGTACGCTGGCCCACGCCTGGCAGGCGCGTGAGCTGCGCGACGAGGTTGTCCACGGACGGGCTGAACACCGCCGAATTGTGCCTGCCTGGGTCGGACTGGCCGCTTAATCCAGCCGGCCGAGGCCGGCCTCGAGCAGGTTCGCCGCGACCTCCGGATGGTCCTCGAGCAGCGCCTCGAAGGCCGCGCGGTCGACCGCGATGCAGCGGACCGGGGTCTTCGCCCGCACGCGGGCCGTGCGCTTTCCTTCGTCGCTCAGGAGCGCCAGCTCGCCGAAGAACTCGCCGGGACCGAGCTCGCGGTGTCCCTCGGGGGCATCGACCTCGACCATGCCCTCGACCACGAAGAACATCCCCGTGCCGGTGGCGCCCGGATGCGTCAGCGGCTGGCCGGCATGTGCCTCGAACTCGCTCGTCCGCGCGGCGAGCTTCTCGAGCGCCGCGCCGTCGAGCCCCGAAAGCAGCGGGATCGCCCGCAGGTCCTCGGCGCGCGGGCTCATCTACAGGCCCGGCAGGCCCATTCCTTGCAGGCCGCTCAGTGCCGGGCCGAGCTTGGCCTCGACCAGGCTCTGCGAGGAGCGGAGCGCCTCGTTCACCGCAGCGACGACCATGTCCTCGAGCATCTCCGGGTCCGCGGGGTCGATCGCTTTCGGGTCGATCTTGATCTCCTTGATCTCGCCGGCCCCGGTCGCCGTGACCGTGACCATGCCGCCGCCCGCGCTCGCCTGGACGGTCTCGTTCTTCAGCTCCTCCTGTGCCTGCTGCATCTGGCCCTGCATCTGCTGAACCTGCTCCAGCATCTTGTTGAAGTCCATGCTCATGGTTCCTCCAGCTCGCGTGCGTCGAAGGTGCCCTTGATCAGTTCGCTGATCTCTTCCTCGCTCGCCGGCTCGTCGGGCTCTGCCTCCGCTTCCGGCCCAGCTTCGCCGTTCTCGCCGACCTCGAAGGCCAGGGCGAGGTGCCGCCCCGTGATCTCGTAGAGCGCCTCGGCGAGCAGGGTCGCGTTCTTCGGGTCCTCGGCGAGCTGGCGGTGGAACGACGCCGCGCGCGGGAACTCGACCGTCAGCGTGTCGCCGGCCAGGCCCTTCGGGTGCGCCTCGCGGAGGACCGACGCGGTCGGGATCGACTTCTCCTCGACCGCCGGCAGGATCGTCCGCTGCCAGGCCTCCTGGAGCTGCTCCAGCTCGAGCGATGGCGCCGCCGGCGGCTCGACCGGCTCACCGGGGACAGTCTCAGGGACTGTCTCAGTGACTGTCCCTGTGACTGTCCCCTGGGCCTGGCCCAAATGGCCGGCTCGCTCCAGGAGCTCGAGCCGGTGCGCGACCGATTCGCGTGAGAGATCCGCAGCCGGCCGCGTCACCTTCACGAGCGCAAGCTCCAGCGGTAGCCGCGGGTCGCCGCCCTGGCGCAGGTCCTCGACCGCGACCGCGAGCAGGTCGCAGAGCCGGAGGACGGTGGCCTCTCCGACCTGGTTCGCCTGCTCGCGCAGGCGGTCGCGAGTCTCCTCGGTGATCGGCAGCGACTCGGGAACCTCGCCCAGATGCTGGACGAGGAGGAGATGCCGTAGGTGCTCGAGCAGGTCGGTCACGAGCCGGCCGAGGTCCTGCCCCTGTTCCGAGAGCTCCTCGACGAAGGTGAGCGCGCCGGCGGTGTCGCGATCGACGACGAGGTCGCACAGACGGAACAGTGCCTCCTCCTCGACCGCGCCCAGCAGCTGCAGCACCGACTGCACGGTCACCTGCTTCTCGGTCGCGGCGGCGAGCTGGTCGAGGGTCGAGACGGCGTCGCGATAGGAGCCGCGGGCCGACCGCGCGACGAGGGAGAGCGCAGCGTCGGGAGCCTCGATCTCCTCACCCTCCGCCACCCGCCGCAGCAGCTGCACGAGTTCCGGCAGCCGTGGCCGCGAGAACGCGAACGTCTGGCAGCGCGAGCGGACCGTCGGCAGCATCTTCGAGAGGTCGGTAGTGCAGAAGACGAAGACGAGGTGGGGCGGAGGCTCCTCGATCAGCTTCAGCAGCGCGTTGAAGGCCGCGTCCGTGAGCTGGTGCGCCTCGTCGAGGATGTAGACCTTGTAGCGGCCCTCGACCGGCTGCAGGACGACGCGCTCGCGGATCTCGCGGATGTCGTCGATGCCGCGCTGCGAAGCGGCGTCCATTTCGACCACGTCGAGCGAGGTGCCGTCGGCGATCGCGCGGCAGGCGTGGCAGGTCTTGTCGGGGCTCGGCGTCGGGCCCTGCTCGCAGTTGAGCGCCTTCGCGACGCCTCCTGTCCGACGACCTCGTCGAAGTCCTGAGGTCGGTACTTGCGGTACAGGGCGGCCACGCCGCGAGCTTACTGAATGAGAATGGGCCGGGCACACCGCGCGCCTGGAAGGGATTGCTTAGCGCTGCTTCCTCCCGGATCTGACGCGGTTCGCAAGCTTCCACCGCACGGGGCCCGGGCCCGCGGCGATGGTACCGAAGAGCCCTTGTGCGTTTAGACTCCAAGTCGATGGCGGTCGCAGACGTGATGGCGTTCCGGGTGGTGACGGTCTCGCCGGACGACACCGTCCAGGTCGCGATCGCACGGATGCTCGAGGAGAACGTGGGCTCCGTCGCCGTCTGCGAGGGCGACCGGCTGGCCGGGATCTTCACGGAGCGCGACGTCCTGCGGCTGGCCGGCGAGGGCCCCGATTTCGCCGAGGTCCGTGTCGGCGACGTCATGACCACGCAGCTCGTGACGCTGGCGCCCGACGACGACATCCTCGACGCGGCCCGCCTGATGGGCGAGCGCAAGATCCGCCACCTGCCGGTGCTCGAGGGCGAGAACCTGCTGGGGGTCGTGGGCATCCGCGAGGTCGTCCGCGCGCTCGTCGAACGGCTCTGGCGCACGCACGACGAGGAGGCCCGCGAGCGCGCACGCGAGCTCCTCGATCGTTCGCCGACCTAGCTATCCTCAGCCCGCGAAGGGCGTGTAGCTCAGCGGGAGAGCGCCCGCTTCACACGTGGGAGGTCCCTGGTTCGATCCCAGGCACGCCCACTAGGAAAAGCCCCGGAAACGGGCTTTTCTGTTTCCACGTGAGGCGACGGCGCGAGCTGCTGCCAGCGCTCTTGCCAGCACTAAGAGGGTTTGGCCGCAAAAGCCGAGCGGTAGATATCCACTCACCGACGATGGGTCCCCTGTGTCGGCAGAGAGGCCCCTTGGCGACCACAAGTACGGCCTCCTTTTTGCGATCTCCTACTAGTAGTGCCCCGGCGGCTCTTCCCAGCTCAGCTCGGGGCCTTTGCCTCGATAGCGGCCGACGCGGGCACATATCGGCTGTCTAGGTCAACCTTCGCCGGTCGCGGGTTTTGGAAACGGCGAGTCCGTCTCTACAATCTTCCCCGGGCGCCTTCCTCCGTGTCCCGTGTCCTTGGTAGACACGCTCCCGGCAGGAACAGGCGCCCGTCTCTTTCTCCGCGTTTCGATTCTCGAACACCGGATAGGCCTCCTGTGCCAAGGACAGGGCAGCGGTACTCGCTGCCGGGGACACGAAAGGGAGGTAGCTCTTGCTGTCGATCAGGAAAATTGGCGCGGCGCTATTCGCAACTGCGATCCTTGGCGCCGGCATTGCTGGGCCTGCTGCTGCTCAGAACAACTCGCGGCAGAACGGGCTCGTGAACGTCTCGGTTGGCAACGTCAACATCCTCAACAACGCCAACGTTGGCATTGCCGCAAACGTCGCCGCGGCGGTCTGCGGCGTCAATGTTGGCCCCGTTGCCATCCTCGCCGTGAACACCGCTGCGACCGGCACCCAGCACACGGTCTGCACGATTGGCGATCAAGCAGTGACCCTTACCCAGGCGCAATAAGGGCATTCGGATGGGGTTGTAGGCAGAGAGCCTCAACCCCATCCGCTCCTAGCCGTACGGCGGTCACAGTCACCT
>VAWL01000191.1 GCA_005883965.1 Actinomycetota bacterium | reverse complement strand
CCGAGGCGATCGTCTTCCCGTGCCCGTTCTGGCGGTGGTCGACGAGCACGCCCCTCCGCTTCTTCTTGAGCCACTCCGTCGTCGCGAGCCCGGGGTTCTCCGCCTCGACCCCGCGCGATACGAGCTCGGCGAACTCATAGGTGTCCTTGTAGGTGGAACGTCGCGTGATCGGCACGAGGACGTGGATGCCGTCGGCGCCGCTCGTCTTCACGTACGAGTGCAGCTCGAGCCGTTCGAGGGCCTCCCGGATCAGGTGCGCCACCTGAATCGCCTGCGCGAAGCCGTTGCGCGACTCCGGCGGGTCGAGGTCGAACAGGACGAAGTCGGGCCGGTCCGGCTTGTCGACGCGCGAGTACCAGGCGTTCATGTCGATGCAGTTCATCTGGACCATCCAGACGGCCGCCGCCGGCTCGTTGACGAGCGCGAAGTCGACCAGGCGCGAGCCGCCTTCCCGCGGCCACGTCCGGAACCGCCGCGTCGGCACCCAGTCCGGCTTGCCCTTCGGCGCCTGCTTGGCAAAGTAGGGCTGGCCGCGGATGCCGTACGGGTAGCGCTTGAGCGTGAACGGGCGGTTGCGCAGGTGCGGCACGAGCGCCGGCCCGATCTCCGCGTAGTAGTCGGCGAGGTCGCGCTTCGTCACGCCGTCGCCCGGAAAGAGGAGCTTGTCCGGGCTCGTCAACCGCACGCGGCGACGGCCGACCTCGAGCTCCAGGTCAGGCACGCCGCGTCCAGTCGAGCACGGTCGTGATCTCGAGCCGGTACGACGGCCCCAGCAGCGCCAGCACGGCCCACTTCAGCTCCTCCCGCTCGGCGGGCGGGAGCGACGCCACCGCGCTCACCGTCGCGTAGAGGTTGACGACCTCCGGGCCAGACAGCGTGGCGGAGCGCGCGAACGTCTCCTCGACGAGCGGCTCGAACTCGTTCACGGCGAACGCCTCGAGGGGCGCGGCCATCTCGGCGCGGGCCGCGGCCCGGCCGGAGCTGAAGTAGACGTCGTCGAAGAGCTTCTGGGCTTCCGCCGGGAGAGGCGGGTCGAGCGTGGTCGCCATCCGGTCGTCGCCGTCGCTCCACCAGTGGTTCCAGAGCAGCGCGACCCCGCCGCGCGGTCGCAGCACGCGCGCCAGCTCCGCCACGGCGGCCGCTCCGTCGAACCAGTGGAACGCGTCGCCGACGAACACCGCATCGGCCGAGGCATCGGCAAGCGGGATCCGTTCCGCGGTGCCGTCGAGCACCTCGACGCCCGAGGTTCGCGCGGAGAGGACCGTACGCATCTCGTGGTCCGGCTCGACCGCGACCACCTCGGCGAACCGGCCGGCAAGGGCGCGCGTCAGCTTCCCCGAGCCCGCGGCCAGGTCGACGACGCGGGAATCGGCGTCGAGGCCGAGCGCCTCCTCGGCACGGTCCAGCGCCTCGGGCGCGTACTCCGGCCGCACGTCGTCGTACTCGGCGGCGATCCGCCCGAAGCTGAACGCCAGCTCAGACACGGCGCGTCCAGTGGGCGACGGTACGGACGCGGCGGCGAACGTCGCGCTCGGGCGGAACCAGCTCGCGCAGCCGCTCCGCGAAGGCGGCGCGCTCCTCGTCCGACTGGTGGGCGATCGAGC
>VAWL01000187.1 GCA_005883965.1 Actinomycetota bacterium | reverse complement strand
TCGACTCCTCGAAGTCGGTCGTGAAGGTCACGTTGGGCCGGTTGCGGCGGGCGCGCTCGACGGCTGTCCGCGCAAGCAGGTCGAGCCGGACGTCCTCGGGCTTCTCGGGGTGTTGCTCGGCACGCGCGAGCTCGATCAGCTCGGCGATGAGGCTCGTCATCTCGCCGAGCTGCTCGACCACGTCGTTGAGCAGCCGCTCGCGATCCTCGGGCGCCAGCGTTCGCTCGCCGGCCAGCACCTCGATGTTCGTGCGCAGGCTCGTGAGCGGCGTGCGGAGCTCGTGCGAGGCGTCGGCGACGAGCTGCCGCTGCGCACGGCTCGCCTCCTCGAGCGCGCCGAGCATCGTGTTGAAGCTCGTCGCCAGCCGGCTGAGCTCGTCGTGCCCGGTCGCGTCGATCCGCTGGGAGAGGTCGCCCGTCTCGGTGACGTTCTCGGTCGTCTCGGTCAGCCGCCGAACCGGAGCCAGTGCGGCCCGCGAGACGACGAGCCCGAGCGCGGCCGCCACGAGGATCCCGCCGAACGCGATCAGCACGAGATAAATCGACACGCGGTGCAGCGTGTGGTTCACCCCGCTCAAAGGCTGAGCCACCTGGAGTGCATAGGTATGCCCAGCGCTGTCCTGAACCGGGATGGTCATCACGCGGACGGCGTGACGCGACACCATCGCGTCGCTCAGGAACGGACCGCTGTGACCCTGGGCGACCCTGAGCACATGGTGGGTCACTGGCAAGGCTCCACGCTCCTCACGCGTGATGATCGGGCGCCCGAGGGCGGTGACCAGCTGGGCGAAGCCGTTGTCGCCTCCGACCGGCCTCCCGACGTCGAGGAGCGGCCGGCCAGGCGCCCCGGGCTCGAGATGGATCGGGCCGCTTGCGATCTCCCGAGCCTGCGTCCTGACGCTGCGGTCGACCTGCGCGCGCAGCTCGTTGCGAACGACGACGTAGACCACCGCCGAGGCGGCCACCACCGCCAACGCGACCGCGACGGCGGCCACAAGCGCCAGCCGTGTCCGGAAGCTCATGCCTCGCGCAGGGCGTAGCCGACGCCGCGAACCGTCTGGATCAGCCTCGGCTTGCCGCCCGCCTCCGTCTTGCGCCGCAGGTACCCGATGTAGACGTCGAGCGAGTTCGAGCCGTAGCCGAAGTCGTAGCCCCAGACGCGCTCGAAGATCACCGACCGCGTCAGCACCTGCCGCGGGTTGAGCAGGAACAGCTCCAGAAGCGAGAACTCCGTCCGCGTCAGCTCGATCGGCTCGCCGCCGCGCTTGACCTCGCGGGTGCCCGGGTCGAGCTCGAGGTCGGCAAAGCGCAGCACCTCGCCGGATCCCTCGGCCGTCCGGCGCAGCAACGCGCGCAGCCGGGCGAGCAGCTCCTCGAGGGCGAACGGTTTCGTCAGGTAGTCGTCCGCGCCGGCGTCCAGGCCTTCGACGCGGTCCTCGACCTGCGTGCGCGCGGTCAGCATCAGGATCGGCAGCCGGTTGCCCGAGCGCCGGATCGTCCGCGCCACCTCGAGCCCGTCGACGCCGGGCATCAGGACGTCGAGCACGAGCGCATCCGGCTGCGCCTCCGAGTCGAGCCGGTAGAGCGCCTCCTGCCCGTCGGCGGCGAGCTCGATCTCGTAGCCCTCGAGCTCCAGCGCCCGGCGGAGCGACTCGCGCACCGCGCGTTCGTCATCTACCACGAGAACCTTCACGGCCTTATTCTGCGCGCCCAACTTAGGAGTAGCCTGAGAGCCACGTCGGTTCTTACCCTGTTCTTAGCCGCGTTTCAGCATGGTCTTAGGCGCGACTGGTGAGATTGACCCCGTCAACGACCGAAGGAGCACGTCTCTCCCCATGTCCCGCCGCTCGCATCTTCCCCTCATCGCTTCCCTCCTGGTGGCGGCCTGCCTGGGTGCGGGCGGCGGGGCGCTTCTTTACCGGTCGTTCTCGGATTCCAGCTCGAAGACCGTCGTCCACGACGTGACGGTGCCGGACTCGCAGCCGGCCTCGAGCACCAGCCCCCTTTCGGTCAACGAGATCTACCGCCGCACGAACCAGGGCATCGTCAAGATCACGGTCTCGAGCCTTGCCACCACGACCTTTGGTGGCACCCAGCAGCAGGAATCCCAGGGCTCCGGCTGGGTCTACGACGCGAACGGCGACATCGTCACCGACCAGCACGTCGTCGCCGGCGCGCGCTCGATCAAGGTGACCTTCTCGAACGGCAAGACGTACTCCGCGAAGCTCGTCGGCGCGGACGGCTCGACCGACCTGGCGGTCATCAAGGCGTCCGCGCCGTCGTCTCTCCTGCACCCGCTGTCGCTCGGCGATTCGAGCAAGCTCTCGGTCGGCGACGGCGTAGTCGTGATCGGCAGCCCGTTCGGGCTCTCCGAGACGGTGACGAGCGGCATCGTCAGCGCGCTGCACCGGACGATCACCTCCCCCACGCGGTTCTCGATCCCCGACTCGATCCAGACCGACGCCGCGATCAACCACGGCAACTCCGGCGGCGCGCTGCTGAACCTGCAGGGCGAGGTCGTCGGCGTGACGGCACAGATCGACTCGAGCTCCGGCGGCAACGAGGGCGTCGGCTTCGCGATTCCGTCGAACACGGTCCACTCGGTCGTGCCGCAGCTGATCTCGACCGGCAAGGCGCAGCATGCCTACCTCGGGATCTCGCTCGACTCGACCGCGAACAACGCGCTGGTCGCGGGCGTGAAGTCCAACACGCCGGCCGCGAAGGCGGGGCTCAAGACCGGCGACGTGATCACCTCACTCGGGTCGGCTCAGACCACGACGCCCGACCAGCTCGCGAGCGCCATCGCCGCACACAAGCCTGGCGACCGGGTGACGGTCACCTACCAGCGCGGCGGCCAGAGCCACACCGTCACGCTGACGCTGGCCAGCCGGCCCTCTTAGAGCTCAGGCTTTCGCGGGCGCCTGGAGCGCGACCTCGGCGGGCTCGCCCCGTCGCAGCTCGCGGCTTCGCTCGGCCTCCGCGTTGACCTCGGCGCCGAGCAGCAGCGCGACCGAGCTCAACCAGAGCCAGGTCAGCATCACGACGACCGCGGCGAGCGAGCCCCAGGTCTTGTTGTACGAGCCGAAGCGGCTGGTGTAGAAGGCGAATGCGCCCGAGGCTACGAGCCAGATCACGAGCGCATCTTCACCTCGGTCTTCGCATGGATCGCATTGCCGACCCAGGTCGAGAGATGCGGGCCGAGGACAAGCACGCCGAAGCCGATCGCGAAGCCGATCAGTGCGAAGACGAGCATCCAGAGCGCCGTCAGCCGCCGGCGGACGAAGCCGCGCCGCTCCTCGCGGTCGTAGGCGATGTTCACCGCCCACATCACGTTCTGCATCGCGCCGGTCAGCGACCAGACGGCGAGCACGGCGCCGATCACCAGCACGGTGAGCCCGGTGCTCTTGTGCCGGGTCAGGTTCCTGAGGCTGCCGTCGAGCAGCGAGCTCGCCTGGCCCGGGACGATCCCGTGCAGCTTGCCGATCACCGTCGCGACGGCGCCTGGGCCGGCGAGCATCCCGAACAGCCCGGCGGCGACCAGGAGCAGCGACGGGATCGCGAGGAACGCGTAGTACGCAAGCGCGGCCGCGATGTTGGTCATGTGGTCGTTGTTGAACTCCTTGAACGCGCGGCGGGCGACCGCCAGGTAGTCGCGCTTGGAGAGCTGCGCCGGCGCCGGATCCTCGAGCCGCGGCTCGTCGTGCTCCGGCTGCGGCTCGGGCGCCTCGTCGGCAGGCGGCCGTTCGTCGTGCTGGTCCTCCGAGG
>VAWL01000007.1 GCA_005883965.1 Actinomycetota bacterium | reverse complement strand
GGGGTCGGAAAGCTGCTCGGCTTCGAGACGAAGACCGTCGCCGGCGTCACGCGTGACTACCTCTACCTCGGCTTCCGCGGCGACGACCGCCTTTACGTCCCCCACGAGCAGATCGGCAAAGTGTCGAAGTACATCGGCGCCGACGCCGGCGCGCCCGCGCTGAGCAAGCTCGGCGGCAAGGCGTGGCAGAACCTGAAGAGCCGCGCACGCGAGAGCGTCCGCGAGCTGGCCGGCGACCTGCTCGCCCTCTACGCGCGCCGCCAGCAGGCGGAAGGCGTCGCGTACGACCTCTCCGGCGACTGGCTCGAGCGGCTCGAAGCCGAGTTCCCCTACCGCGAGACGAACGACCAGCGGACGGCGATCGAGGCGGTCAAGGAGGACCTCGAGGCGCCGCGGCCCATGGACCGGCTCGTCTGCGGCGACGTCGGCTTCGGCAAGACGGAGGTCGCCGTGCGCGCCGCCTTTGCGGTCGCCCTGAACAGCAAGCAAACGCTGATGCTCGTCCCGACGACGGTGCTCGCCGAGCAGCATTGGAACACCTTCCGCGAGCGCTATCTGGACTTCCCGGTCCGCGTCGAGATGATCTCCCGCTTCCGCAGCCCGAAGGAGCAAAAGCAGGTGGTCGCCGACTTCGCCGCCGGCAAGGTCGACATTCTGATCGGGACGCACCGCGTGCTCAGCCGCGACGTGATCCCGCAGCAGCTCGGCCTGGTGATCGTCGACGAGGAGCAGCGCTTCGGTGTCGCGCAGAAGGAGCTGCTGCGGGCGCTGCGCCTCGAGGTTGACGTGCTGTCGCTGAGCGCGACGCCGATTCCCCGCACGCTGCACATGTCGCTCTCCGGACTGCGCGACATCTCGGTGATCGAGACGCCGCCTGAGGGTCGCCGCCCGATCCGCACGCACGTCGGCGAATACGACGAGGAGCTCGTCAAGGCGGCGCTCGAGCGGGAGCACGCGCGCGGCGGCCAGAGCTTCTACCTGCACAACCGGGTCGAGACCATCGCGGAAGCGGCCGAGAAGATCCAGCAGCTCTGCCCGGAGCTGCGCGTCGCAGTCGCGCACGGGCAGATGCGCGAGCGTGAGCTGGAGGACAAGATGCACGCGTTCCTGCGGGGCGACGCCGACGTGCTCGTCTCGACGACGATCATCGAGTCGGGGCTCGACATCCCGCAGGCGAACACGCTGATCGTCGAGCGGGCGGACGCGCTCGGGCTGGCCCAGCTCTACCAGATCCGCGGGCGGGTCGGCCGCTCCGACGTGCTCGCGCACGCCTACCTCTTCTATCCGGACTCGCGTGAGCTCACCCCGGAGGCGCGGGCGCGGCTGGCGACCCTCGCCGACCACACCGAGCTCGGCGCCGGGTTCGCGATCGCGATGCGGGACCTCGAGATCCGCGGCGCCGGCGACCTGCTCGGCGCCGAGCAGTCCGGCCACGTCGCCGCGCTCGGCTTCGAGCTCTACGTCGAGATGCTCGGCGAGGCGGTCTCGGAGCTGGCGGGCGAGCGCCGCACCGTGCCGCGCCCGGTGCGCGTCGACGCGCGGGTCGACGCCTATGTACCGGCCGACTACATCGGCGCCGAGGCGCTGAAGATCGACCTGCACCGGCGGCTCGCGCTTGCCGAGACCGACGACGAGCTGCGCGAGCTCCGGGCGGCGACCGAGGACCGCTACGGGCCGCTGCCCGAGCCGGTCGAGAATCTGTTCGCGATCCAGGAGGCGAAGATCAAGCTGGCCCGCCTCGGCGCGGACTACGTCGTCTTCAAGAGCGGCCGGGTAACCGTCGGGCCGCTCGAGCTGTCCTCCGGCGAGCTCCGCGCGCTGCGCAGCGAGGTCGACACGGCCGTCTACACGACCGCCCGACGCGAGGTCTCCGTCCGGGACGAGGACTTTTCGTCAGCGCTTCGGCTGGTCGATGCTATACTCGACGCGCGTCGCGCAGCATGAAGAAAACTGCTGCTGCCGGCGCATTTTGCATGAGACGGATCATCGGAGCTTTCTCAGGGGTCGTCCTGGTACTTGCGGTCGCCGCATGCGGTGGCGGCGGTCCTCGCAGCGTCCCGGCTGACTCGGTCGCCGTGGTCGGCGACCAGTCGATCCCGAAGGCATCGTGGGACCAGCTGATCGCGCAGACAAAGGCCAACTACGCGGCAAACCACCATCCGTTCCCGAAGGCCGGCACCGTCGACCTCGCCAACCTCCGCTCGAACGCGACGCAGTTCCTGATCTCGTCGAGCGAGTACGAGCAGGAGGCGGCGAAGATGGGCATCAAGGTCAGCGACCAGGACGTGAACGCGCGGCTCCAGCAGATCAAGCAGCAGTACTACGGCCACCAGACCAGCGGGTCGAACTCGCCGGCGGCGGTCGAGAAGCGCTATCAGGATGCGCTCAAGGCGCAGGGCTTCACCGACGAGCAGGTGCGCACCGGGATCAAGCTGACGCTGATCCACGAGCGCGTCCAGGCCGCCGTGACCAAGAACATCTCGGTCTCGGACAGCGACATCCAGAAGTACTACGACACGCACAAGGCTCAGTACGAGACGCCGGCCCAGCCCGAGAGCCGGCCGGTCAAGCACATCCTCGTCAAGAAGAAGGCGCTGGCCGACCAGATCTACTCGCAGCTGCAGGCGAACCCGAATGACTTCGGCAAGCTCGCGCGCAAGTACTCGATCGACACGGTCTCGGCCAAGGCGGGCGGCGTGCTCGCCGGCGGCGACGTCAAGGGGCGGTTCGTCAAGGAGTTCGAGGACGTCGCGTTCAAGCTGAAGACCGGCGAGATCTCGAAGCCGGTTCACTCGAAGTTCGGCTGGCACATCATCGAGGCGACCGGCCTGCAAGACGATTGCCTACCAGACGGGCTACGCGCCGGCACCCGGCCAGGATCCCTGCAAGCAGAGCTCGTCGACGACCTCGTCCACCGGCTAGCGGTTGGGCACGGGTGAGACGCTGCTCGAGCTGCAGCGGCTGACCGAGCGGCTGCGGCGCGACTGTCCCTGGGACCGGGAGCAGACGGCCCGGACCATCGTCCCGCACACGGTCGAGGAGGCCTACGAGGTCGCCGACGCGGCGCTCGCCGGCGACGACGACAAGCTGCTGGACGAGCTCGGCGACCTGCTCTTCCAGGTCTATTTTCTCGCGCTACTGCTCGAGGAGAAGGGCGTCGGCGACCTCGGGGAGGTCGCGCGGCGGGTACACGAAAAGCTCGTGAGGCGCCACCCGCACGTCTTCGGCTCGGTGGAGGCACGCACTCCGGCCCGCGTGCGCGAGAACTGGGAGCGGATCAAAACCGAGCAGGAGGGCCGCGAGGGGATCTTCCACGACGTGCCCGAAGCGCTGCCGGCGCTCCTCCACGCGCGCAAGGTCCAGCGGCGCGCGGCCTCGATCGGGTTCGAGTACCCCGATGCAGCCGGCGCGCTGGCCGACCTCGACGACGAGCTTCGCGAGCTGCGTGGGGCGATGGCGGAGGCGGATTCGGCGGAGCCGGAGACCGAGCCCGACCCGCACGTGGTCGAGGAGCTCGGCGACGTCCTCTTCGCCGCGGTCAACGTCGCGCGGCGGCTGAACGTCGACCCCGAGCTGGCGCTGCGCTGGATGAGCGACCGGTTCGTCACGCGGGTCGAGCGCGCCGAGCGGCTCGCCGCCGACGAGGGCAAGGAGTTCTCGCGGCTCGAGCTTGGCGAGCAGGATGCGTACTTCGACCGGGCAAAGGAGGCGTTGCGGTGAGCGCGATCGAGTCGGTGCACGGGCGCTGGATCCTCGACTCGCGCGGGAACCCGACCGTCGAGGCCGAGGTGCGGCTGGAGTCGGGCGCCTTCGGGCGCGCGGCGGTTCCGTCCGGGGCATCGACCGGCGTGCACGAGGCTCTCGAGCTGCGCGACGGCGGCTCGGAGTGGGGCGGCAAGGGTGTCTCGCAGGCGGTCGCGAACGTGAACGGCGAGCTCGCCGATGCTGTTCGCGGGCTCGACGGCGGCGACCAGCGCGCCCTCGACGAGCGAATGATCGAGCTCGACGGCACGCCGAACAAGGCGCGGCTCGGCGCGAACTCAATCCTGGGTGTCTCGCTGGCTGTGGCGAAAGCGGCCGCGGCGGAGGCCGGCGTGTCGCTCTTCCGGCACCTGGGCGGCGGCGAGGGGCGGACGCTGCCGGTGCCGCTGATGAACGTGATCAACGGCGGCGCGCACGCGCAGAACTCAATCGATCTCCAGGAGTTCATGCTGGTGCCCGCCGGGGCGGAGAGCTTTGCCGAGGCGCTGCGGATCGGCTCCGAGACCTTCCACGCGCTCGGTGCGTTGTTGCACGAGCGGGGGTTTTCGACCGGCGTCGGCGACGAGGGCGGCTTCGCGCCGGATCTCGGGTCGAGCGAGGAGGCGATCGAGGCGCTGCTGGAGGCGGCCGAGCGCGCCGGCCACCGTGAGCGGATCGCCGTCGCGCTGGATCCGGCCGCGACGGAGCTGTACCGCGACGGGCGCTACGCCTTCGAGGGCCACGACGAGGACGGCGCCGGGATGGTCTCGTACCTCGAGGCGCTCGTCTCGCGCTACCCGATCGTCTCGATCGAGGACGGCCTCGCCGAGGACGACTGGGAGACCTGGGCGGCGCTGACTTCGCGGCTCGGCGAGCGCGTGCAGCTGGTCGGCGACGACATCTTCGTCACCTCGCGGGAGCGGCTGCAGCGTGGCATCGACGAAGGGGTCGCGAACGCGATCCTCGTCAAGGTGAACCAGATCGGGACCCTGACCGAGTCGCTCGACGTGATCCGGCTCGCGCAATCGCGCGGCTACGGGGTGGTCGTCTCGCACCGCTCCGGCGAGACGGAGGACACGACCATCGCCGATCTCGCGGTCGCGACGAATGCGGGCCAGATCAAGACCGGCTCGCTGTCGCGAACCGACAGGGTGGCCAAGTACAACCAGCTGCTCCGGATCGAAGAGGAGTTGGGCGCCGACGCGGCCTACCCGGGCTGGGAGGCGTTCTCGGCCCGCTCTACGAAGTCCCGGTAGCGGGCGCGCCAGTGCGGGTCGCCGCCGAGGGCGGCCCGGAGCGGCTCGTCGTCCAGCGGGATGTGGGGCCGCTCGAGGCCGGCGCTCGTGCGTGCGCTGCTCCAGCGCCAGTCGAGCGGGTTGCGGACGAGGGCGGCTTCGACCGGACTGCGTGCGACGTAGCGGCAGACGCCTAGCAGGTCCTCGTCGCTGTCGATCTGACGCGAGAAGAAGTGGGCGCGAAAGAGGTGGGCGCTTCGGCTCCTCGTCTGGTTGTGCAGGCGGGAGTACCAGGAGTGCAGGCGCTGCAGTGCCGACGAGAGGCCTGTGCCGGGACTTGTGATCACCAGGTGGTAGTGGGTGCCCATCAGCGTCCACGTCACGAGGCCGATCTCGAAGTTCGCAAGCGTTGCGGCCAATCGGTCGAGGAACATGTTCCGGCTGGCGTCGGTGTCGAACAGCCGGCGCGTGTCGCTCGCCCGGGCGGTCACATGGTGGAGCCCGTCGTTCAGGTTGCGCGGCGGCCGCGGCATGCGTTCGAGAGTACGTGCCGGCTGATCGCAATTCGCCCTTGTGGATGAAGGTCCACACTCTCGCCACACCTTCCGGTTGACAAAAACCGGTGTCTGACACCGGTTTTGGCGCCTCGGAGTCAGGGCCGGTTCGGACGACGGGCCTGCGAGCTACTCTCAGGGCATGGTTGCCGCCACGCCAAGACGCACCAAGATCGTCGCCACAATCGGCCCAGCGTCGGCGACTCCGGAGCAGCTCGCCGACCTCACACGAGCCGGGATGGACGGCGCACGCCTCAACCTTTCGCACGGCACCCACGACGAGCACCGCGAGCGCGCGCGTCTCGTGCGCGCCACCGAGGCCGAGCTCGGTCACCCGATCGCGCTGATCGCCGACCTCCAGGGCCCGAAGCTCCGCATCGGCGAGCTCGACGGCCCGGTGACCCTCACGCGCGGCGAGGAGATCATCGTCGCCGGCGGCGAGCGCTCCGACGACGGCGAGCTTCCCGTCAGCCCGGCCGTGATCGGCGAGGTCCTCCAGCCGGGTCACGAGGTGCTGATCGACGACGGCCTCGTCCGGCTCCGCGTCGACGAGATCGAGCTCGGCCGGGCGCGCTGCGCAGTCCTGGCCGGCGGCGTCGTCAGCTCGCACAAGGGCGTCAACCTGCCGGGCGTACCCGTTCCCATCCCCTCGCTCACCCGCAAGGACATGGACGACCTGGAGCTCGCGCTCGAAATCGGCGTCGACTTCGTCGCCCTCTCGTTCGTCCGCTCGGCCGCCGACGTCCGCGACCTGCGCGCGCTGATCGAGCAGGCCGGCTCGCAAGCGCACGTCATCGCGAAGATCGAGAAGGCCGAGGCGGTCGACGCGCTGGACGAGATCCTCGCCGAAAGCGACGCAGTCATGGTCGCGCGCGGCGACCTCGGCGTCGAGATCGGCCCGGCGCTCGTGCCGCTTCTCCAGAAGCGGATCATCATCGCGGCCCTCGAGCGCGGGAAGACGGTGATCACGGCCACGCAGATGCTCGAGTCGATGATCCACCAGGCCGAGCCGACAAGAGCCGAGGCGAGCGATATCGCGAACGCCATCCTCGACGGGAGCTCGGCGCTGATGCTCTCGGGCGAGACCGCCGTCGGCGACTTCCCGGTCGAGTCGCTCGCATACATGGACCGGATCGCTCGGGCGGTCGAGCCGAGCCTCGGCTACCGGCACGAGCTTCCTGAGGCAAGCGAGGAGTCGACCGTCACGCAGGCCACTTCGAACGCGGCCTGCGACCTGGCAGAGGCTCTACGCGCCTCCGCGCTGCTCGTCCCGACGTACACCGGCCGCACGGCCTCGGTCGTCGCCCGGCTTCGGCCCCGCCGCCCGATCCTCGGGCTCACGCACCACGACTATGCGCTCCGCCAGATGGCGATCGAGTGGGGCGTCACGCCGGTGCTGATCCCCGAGAGCTCGGACGTGGAGGACCTCTGGCGACATTCGCTCGAGGCCGCGCGCAAGAGCGGCCTGGTCGCCGAGGGCGACCGCGTCGTGATCACTGCGGGCACCGCGGTCAACCTGCCGGGCACGACCGACATGATCAAGGTGGCGATCGCCTAGCAGGAGGCTCGCGCCGCACGGAGAATCCGCCCGCGTGGCAAAACGCAAGCCTCCACGCTCGAGCATCTTCCTCCGCTGGCTCGCCGTCGGCGCGATTCTCCTCGTCGCGCTCCTCTACGCGCGGCCGCTGCGGAGCTACCTGAGCACCAAGCAGCAGCTCGCCCAGCGCGCCGCCGACGTCCGCGCGCTCAAGGCGGAGAAGCGCGACCTGGAGCACCAGCTGGCCGACGCGAGCACGCCGGAGGCCCTGCAGCGCGAGGCGCGGCGACTCGGGCTCGTTCGCCCCGGCGAGCGCCTCTTCATCGTCAAGGGCATCTCGAAGTGGGTGCGAACTACGATCCACAAGGGTGGATGACCGGGCGATCGTCGAGAAGCAGCTTGGCCGCCCGCCTCGGGCCTTCCGGCGGGTAGCGGTTCGCTGTCCCTTCGGGCGGCCGGCCGTCGTCGAGCAGGCGCCCTTCGACGAGTCCGGCGAGCCCTTTCCGACGACCTACTGGCTGACCTGCCCGCACCTGGTCGCGGCGATCGCCCGCGTCGAGGCGGCCGGCGGGGTCGAACGCTGGAGCGCCCTCGCGCGCGAGGACCCCGAGCTCCGGGAGAGCTCCGAGCGCGGGCACGCGGAGCAGCGCCGGCTCCGGCCCGAGCTGCCGGGCGGGATCGGCGGCCAGACCCGCACCGGCGGGCTCAAGTGCCTGCACGCGCACGCCTCCTTCGCGCTGGCGCGGCCGGGCTACGAGCTCGGCGAGCGGATCCTCGCCGAGGTCGAGCCGCTCTGGCCCGCTCAGTGCTGCTGCACGTCCGAGTAGCATCGGCGCATGCCGCAGGCGGCCCTGGACGCGACGCGACAGGAGTGGGAGGACGGCTATCGCCGGCTGGAGACGGCTGCGCGCGAACGGGTGCTGTACGCGCAGTATCTGGCCGAGTTGGAGATCGTCCTCGACCAGCTCCGCCGCCGGCTCGGCCAGACGTTCACGCTGGACGAGCTGGCCGACACCTACCCGGGCGCCGAGCGCTGGGTGCAGGAGGCACTGGCCGAGCACGAGCTTCCCCAGGGCTGGCCCGCGCGAATGACTACCGTCATCGACGCTGCGTTCCACGCCTACTCGCGCGGCGCGGTCGACTACCGCCCGTGACGACGACGGCCCGCCCCCGGCGCCGCCGCGACGCCCGCACGAGGCGCCGGGTCGTCTGGGGCCTCGCGATCGTGCTCGTCTTCGCGGTCGGCATCGCGCTCGGCGAGTCGCTCAACGACAACCCGAAGTCCGGGAACACGACCACGCAGAGCCGCACGTTCACCCTCAGGCCTGAGTCGGCGACGGTGACCGTGACGACTCCGTGACGCCTTCTTGCCTGGAGGGCCGGTTAGGAAGAAAAAGCTTTGGGTAGATTCGTCTGGGGATGGCTCAGAACGAAATTACGCACCGTCTCGCCCCTGCCGGCGAGCCTGACTGGCTCACCCTGGGTCAGGCGGCCAAGTATCTCGGCGTCGCCCAGAGCACGATCCGCAAGTGGTCGGACCAGGGGCGCGTGCCGGCCTTCTACACGCCCGGCGGGCACCGCCGCTACAAGCGCGGCGACCTCGACCGCTTCCTCGAGCGCTCCGGCCCGAGCTCGGCGGTCAGCAGCGGCGGTCCGGTCGTCCTGATCGTCGACGACGACGAGCGGCTGCGCGAGTACGTGCGCGTCAACCTCGAGATGGAGGGCTACACCGTGCGCGAGGCCGGCGGGGCCGAGGAAGGGCTGCGCGTGCTCGAGGAGTCGACGCCTGACCTCGTCCTCCTCGACGTGATGATGCCCGGGGTCGACGGCTGGGAGATGCTGCAGCGCGTCCAGGAGCGGCACGGAGTGGGCGCCATTCCGGTGATCATGTTCAGCGGGAAGGTCGACGAGTCCGCAGAGGAAGCGGCCAAGCGGGGCGCGCAGGGCTTCATCGGCAAGCCGTTCAACCCGCAGGAGCTGATCGACCAGACCAAGCAGCTCCTCCCGGTCTGAACTGCTCCACGCCGACCGGCACCTCGAGCGCTGGGTCGTCCACCACCGGGTCGGGTGGCTGAACTGGCTGTTCGTCGACCTCTCCCGGATCGGCTCGGACGGGCTCGTCTTCCTCGTCCTCGCGCTGTTCCTGGCCGTGCTCTGGCGCCGGCCGTGGCTGTTCGCCGCCGTGCTCGCCGCCGACGTTCTGGCGAACGCGATCTCCTTCGGCCTGCGTGACTGCATCGGCCGCCGCCGGCCGCCGCTCGTCTACCCCGAGCCGAAGCCGCTCGTGGGCGTGCCGCACTCGGGGTCGTTCCCCTCGGGCCACGCGGCGATCGCGTTCGCATGCGCGACCGTGCTCGCGTGCCTGGTGCCGCGGCTGGCCGTGCCAGCCTTCGTTCTCGCCGCGGCGATCGCCTGGTCGCGCGTCTACGTCGGCGTGCACTGGCCGCTGGACGTCCTCGGCGGCGCGGTGCTGGGCGTGCTCATCGGCGCAGCCCTCGTGTTCCTGGGGCAGCGCTGGCGGTTCGGGCCCGGAGGGGACAGTGCTGAATAGCACGGCCCCGGAGAGCGCCGAGCCGTCAGCGCTGCCAGGCGCGGCCGGAGCCGGGCTCCGCTCGGCGCAGGTCGGTCCGGCCAGGGGCGCGAGGCTATAGCTCTTCTGAGGCTCGCAAGAGCCCTCCGACGATCACGGCGAGCGAGGCCAGCAGGCTAATCCAAATGCCGATGCCGCGGCCGGCCGGCGGCGGGATCGAGTCGGGGATCGAGATCAGCCGAATCAGGACGAAGATCGTGGCCAGCGAGCCGAGCGCGATCACGACGAGGCTGTCGGGAATCGAGGGCGGTAGCTCGAAGCCGAGCTCGCTCAAGATCGTGAGCCCGAGCAGCACGAGGCCGATGAAGAAGACCAGCTTGCCGAGGGTGCCCGTGTGCCAGGCGATCACCGAGATCGTCGGGCCGGCAAGCCCGCTCTCGGCGTACCAGTCGGTGAACGCGGAGACGGTCAGGACGAGTGCGGCGACCCAGGTCAGGCGGCCGCCGAGGGCCCAGAAGCTGCCGGCGGGGCCGGGGTAGGGCTGCGGCTCCGGCTCCGGCTCGAAGAAGATCTCCTCCTCTTCGGGCGGCGGGAAGGCTTCTGGCGTCTGCACGCGCGGAAGTATCCGCGATTCGCGCCGCTAGAGGCCGAACAAGCGGTGGATCTCGTGCCAGATCAGGACGGCCAGCGTGACGCTGGTCGCGATCACGAGCGCCACCGCCAGCCAGAAGCGCAGGCCGGCCAGCATCCGCTCGCGCCTGCGGTCCTCGCGGGCCCGCCGCCGCAGCCGCTCCCGGCGGTAGGCCTGCTGCACGGCCGTTGGGTCGACCAGCTCCTCCTCGACCTGCTTGCGCTCCGGCAGAGCCATGCGCGGGAGTCTAAAGGGCCATACTTCCTCCGGGGCACACGCATGACAGTGGCCAGGGAACCGACCGGAGTTGCGACGCTCGACGAGGCGCTCGCCATGATCGCCGCGCGCGCGGCCGAGCTGACCGAGGCCGACCTCGTCGTCGTCCGGCTCGCCGACGAGAGCGGCGGGCTCGTCGCGCACGCCGTGCACGCCGTCTCCGAATCGCTGCGGGCGGAGCTCGAGGGCTCGCGGATCGACTTCGCGCCGCGGGAGGAGTGCCTGGAGCTCGAGGATCTGCCGCACTCCTTGCGGCGCGCCGCCGAGCGGCTGTCGGCGTCAGGCGTCCTGCAGCTGCCGGTGCGGGACGAGGCCGGTGTGGTCGGCTCGCTCGAGCTGATGCGGAGCCGGGATCCCTTCGACGAGCGCGAGCTGAGGCTGGCCCGGGCGTCGGCGGGCGAGGTCGAGCTGGCCCGCCGGGCCTTTGCCCCTGCGGCGGTGCCTCGGTCGACGCCCGACCCGCTCGAGCTGGCCGGCGACGCGCTCGCCGCCGCCTCGGAGGAGACGCGGGCGGCCGACCAGATGGCGGCGCTCGCGGCCGAGGCGACGGGTGCCGGCGCCTGCCTGTTGTGGCGCTACGGCGACGGCGGTCCGGTGCTTGCGGCGCTGGCCGGGCGGGACTCCTCGGCCGTGCCGGCCGGCGCGCTGGACCTCCTCGGCCGAGCCCAGCTCTCGCACGAGCCGCTCGCGCTCGAGCCGTCGGGCGACAGGCACGTCGCCACGCTCCAGCTCGGCGAGCCGCCGCTCGGAGCGTTGCAGGTCGTCTTCGCCGAGGCGCCCGACCCGGCGGTGCTGCCGGATCTCGCAACCTTCGCCGTCCGGGCAGCGCATGCCCTGCGCGCGAGCGAGCGGCGCCGCGAGCTGGCCGAGGAGCTCGAGCGGACCCGCGCCCTGCTGACGATCGTAGGCCAGGCGATCTCCGAGCTCTCGCTGGCCCACACGCTCGACACGGCCGTCGATCGCGTCCGTGAGCTGCTCGGCACCGAGCGTGCCGCCGTCTACCTCGTCGAGGAGGGCGAGCGGCTCGAGGCTGCGGCCGAGCGCGGTCTGACCGGCCCACATGTCCGCATCGGGGAGCGCCTGCTCGAGCTGGCACTGGGCCCCGGCCGCGCACGCGGCCTGATCCAGGTTTCCGACGGGGACGACGCCCGCCTGGCGCCTGTCCGCGACGCGCTCGAGGAGCTCGGGGTCGAAGGCGCTCTCGGCGTGCCGCTGCGCGCGGGCGAGGAGCTGGTCGGCCTGCTCGCCGTCTATCCGCAGCGCGGGCGGCAGCTGAGCGAGAACGAGGAGGCCCTCGTGCGCGCACTGGCCGCCCAGCTGGCGGTCGCGGTCCAGAACGCCCGCCTGCACGAGCGGCTCGCCCAGGAGTCGGAAGAGGCCAAGCGCGCCCGCGACGCGGCCCTCGAAGCATCCCGACGCCTCCACGCGCTCTACGAGATCTCACGGTCGTTCAGCGAGAGCCTTTCGCTCGAGGCGACCCTGGAGGCGGTCGCGAGGACGATCGTCGAGTCGCTCCAGCTCGACGCCGCGGCGCTGCGCATGCCGAACGAGCGTGGCGACGCGCTCGTGCCTGTGGCAGTCCACGTGCGCGAGGACCGGCTGGGCGAGCCCGTGCGGCAGATCCTGTCGCTGGCGCAGCCGCTCGGCTCGGTGGGCCTGGGCCCCTTCCGGAGCGGCGAGCCGGTCGTGCTCGACGCTGCCACCGCGCTCGCGCTCGGCCCCGCACACCAGGCGCTGGTCCCGTTCCTGGAGAAGGGCTCGACCGCCGCCGTGATCCCACTCTCGGCTCACGATGAGATCCTCGGCACGCTGACGCTCCTCTCGCTCGACCCCGAGCGCCCGGTCAGTGGCGACACGCTCGAGGCCGCGCTCGCGCTCGCAGGCCCGGCCGCACTCGCGCTCGACAACGCCCGGCTGCATCAGGAGCGGGAGGAGTTCACGGAGACCATGCGTCTCTCGCTGATGCCGCGACGCCGGCCGCAGGTCGAAGAGCTGGAGATCGGCGACCACTACGAGCCTTCGGCCCGCGTCGAGATCGGCGGCGACGTCTACGACTTCCTGGAGCTCGCCGACGGCCGGCTCGCGGTCGTGCTCGGGGACGTCACCGGCCACGGGATCGACGCGGCCGCCGACATGGCGATGGCGAAGTTCGTCTTCCGCTCGCTGGCGCGCGAGCATCCGGAGCCGGGCGAGTTCCTGGCGGCGGCGAACGAGGTCGTGCTCGGCGAGATCACGGCGGGGTAGTTCGTGACGCTGCTCTACCTAGTCGTTGACCCGCGCACCGGCGAGCTCGCCTGCGCCACGGCCGGCCACCCGCCGCCGCGGATCGTGGCGCCTGGGAAATCGCCCGAGACGGTCGTCGTCTCCGGTCTCGCTCTTGGCATCGAGGGCGACCAGTCCTACGAGGCGGCGCGGCTGACGCTCGAGCCCGGCGCCGCGGCGGTGCTCTTTACGGACGGCCTGCTCGAGGCGAGGCGGGACGGCGAGCTGTTCGGGGAGGAGCGGCTGGACGAGGCGCTGGTGCGGCATTCAGGGCTGCCCGCCGGGGAGCTGGCGCGGGCGCTCGCGGACGACTGCCGCGCATTCGCGGGCGACCTCGGCGATGACCTGGCGATCGTGGTCCTGAAGCTTCCGGCGTGATCGACCTGCGCCGGCGCGACGGCCGGCTGCTCCGGATCGGCCACCGCGGCGCGGCGGCGCTCGCGCCCGAGAACACGCTCGAGGCGTTCGGGGCCGCGGTCGACCCGCCACTCTCGACGAGGCGCTCGGGTTTTTGGCCGGGACGCCCGCCGGAGTGCACGCCGACCTGAAGACGCGCGGCGCCGCTGCGGCGCTGACAGACCGGCTCGGCGCGCACGGGCTGGTCGAGCGCACGCTCGTCAGCTCCTTCGACCCGGCCGCCCTGCGCATGCTCAGGCCGTTGGAGCCCGCGCTCCGGCTCGGCCTCACTTACCCGCAGGACCGCTTCGGCATCAGCCGCCGCCGAGCGCTCGCGCCGCTTGTGCTCGGCGGTCTGGCGTCGATGCGAGCAGCGCTTCCGGCGCGGATCGGGCGGATGCTCGCCGCCGCGCACGCGTCGGCCGCAGTGCTGCACTGGTCGGTGGTCAGCCGGGCGGCTGTCGACCGCTGCCACGCGCTCGGCGTGCCGGTTCTCGCGTGGACGGCGCTGACGGAGGAGCAGGTCAGCCGCCTGGATGACTTGGGCGTCGACGGTGTCGTCGCCGACGATCCCAGAATCGTCCCTGGCTAGACTCTTGGCCGTGAAGCGGGCCGGCCTCGCCCTCTTGTTCGTGCTCGGCCTCGGCGCAGCCGCGGGCGTCTCGTCGGGCGCGGTCACGACGACTACAGGCACGACCGCCGATCCGGTCATCGCCGACGGCGTCACGATCGGCAGCGTTTCGGTGGGTGGGCTGAGCGCGGACGACGCCACCGACGCTGTCACGACCTTCTTCGAGACGCCCATGCCGCTGCTCGTGACCGGCCACAAGATCGCAGTCACGCCCGCCGTGCTCGGCGCGAAGGCCTACATCAAGGACGCGGTCGCCGCCGCCCTCGCCGCCGCGCCCGACACGGCGCTCACGCTGCACGTGAAGACCAATCGGCCCAAGTCGGAGGCGTTCGTCCGCTCAGTGGCGAAGCGGTTCGATCGCGCGCCGGTCGACGCGAAGCTCTCGCTGCGCAACCTGCGTCCCTCCGTGAAGCACCAGAAGCGCGGCTGGGCGCTGAGGCAACTGCGAGCCCTCTCGGCGATCTTCGGCGCGCTCGTCGCTGACACGCGAGACCCGGTGCAGCTGCGGGTGCGCAGCCTCGAGCCGAAGGTGACGAAGAAGAGCATCGGCCCGGTGATCGTGATCCGCCGCGGCTCGAACCGGCTCTATCTCTACAAGGTCACGCGCCCGTGGCGCGTCTTCGGCGTCGCCACCGGCCAGTCGCAGTACCCGACTCCGCTCGGCCGCTGGACGATCGTCGTCAAGTGGCGCAACCCCTGGTGGTATCCGCCCAACTCGGCGTGGGCCAAGGGCGCGAAGCCGATCCCGCCCGGGCCGGGCAACCCGCTCGGCACGCGCTGGATGGGCCTCTCCGCCTCGGGCGTCGGCATCCACGGCACGCCGGACGACACCTCGATCGGCTATTCGGCCTCGCACGGCTGCATCCGGATGCACATCCCGGACGCGGAGTGGCTCTTCAACCACGTCCGCATCGGGACGACGGTCTTCATCGTCTCGGCATGAGCGCTCGGCTCAAGCTCGGCGCGCAGGGCCTTGCGGTCCTGCTCGTCGCCGGGCTGCTGGCGCTGCTCATCTGGAAGGTGACGCACGGGAACGGCGGCGGGGTCGCGGCGAAGGTCGACAAGGGCAAGACCGCGGCCGCTCCGAACTTCACCCTGTCGCGTCTCGACCGGCCCGGGCACCTCCAGCTCGACTCGCTGCGCGGCAAGGCGGTCGTGCTCAACTTCTGGGCCTCCTGGTGCTATCCGTGCAACAAGGAAGCGCCCGCGCTCGAACGGGCCTGGCGCGGTGGTGATGGCCGGGTGGTCGTCCTCGGCGTCGACGTGAACGACCTGAGCGGCGACGCGCGCAAGTTCATGCGCGAGCACGGCGTCACCTACCCGATCGTCCACGACGGCCACAATGTGACCTCTGGGAAGTACGGGCTG
>VAWL01000186.1 GCA_005883965.1 Actinomycetota bacterium | reverse complement strand
TCCGCGCCGACGAGATGCCCTACGAGACGCCCAACGGCTGCGTCTACGACTCGGGTGACTACGCGCGGATGCTCGACACCGCGCTCGAGCTGATCGGCCACGACGGGATCGCCGAGCGGCGGGCCGATGCCGAGTCGCGGGGGATGCTGCTCGGCCTCGGGATCGGCTCGACCCTCGACTCCGGCACGAACAACTTCGGCCAGTCGCGCCTGATCAATCCCGAGCTCCAGTTCTCCGGCAACAACGAGGTGGCGACGGTCAAGCTCGACATCTTCGGCGAGATCGTCGTCACGCTCGGCACTACGCCCCAAGGGCAAAGTCACGAGACGACCGCCGCGCAGGTTGTGGCCGACATCCTCGGCTGCTCGGTCGACGACGTGAACGTGCGCGCGGGGCACGACTCGTACTGGAACTCGCACGCTGGCTTCTCCGGCACCTACGCCTCGCAGTTCGCGGTCACCGGGCTCGGCGCGGTCAAGGGCGCCACCGAGATGCTCGCCTGCGAGATGAAGGAGCTCGCGGCGATCGTGCTCGGCTGCGAGCCCAGCGACATCGAGCTGGGCGGGAGCTTCGCGCGGATGAAGTCGAATCCCGAGGCGGCGCTGCCGTTTATGGCGCTCGGCGCGATCATCAACGCCAACAACGCGGGCCTGCCCGAGGATCTCGACGTCACGCTCAACTGCCGCTACGTCTACCGCCCGCCGTTCGAGCCGCCCGACGTCGAGCGCAAGTTCGGCAACCTGACCCTGACCTACGCCGCGCAGGTGCACGTGGCCGTGGTCGAGGTCGACCCGCAGACCGGCGTCTACGAGATCGTCGACTACGCCGCCGTGGACGACTGCGGGAAGCGGATCAATCCGCAAGTGGTCGAGGGGCAGGTGATGGGCGCCACCGCGCAGGCGCTCGGCGCGGCAACCCACGAGACGTTCACCTACGACGAGGACGGCAACCTGCTCACGCCCAACTTCTACGACTACCACGTGCCGCACGCGCTCGACATGCCGCCGCTGAAGACCGGCAACCTCGAGAGCCCGTCGCCTTTCACGTCGCTCGGCACCAAGGGCATGGGCGAGGGCGGCGGCGCCGGGATCCACGCGGTCTGCGCGGCACTGCAGGACGCGCTCCGCTCGCAGGGGAACGCGATCGTCTACGACAGCTGCAACCCGTACCACCGCGTCTGGGAGCTGCTCTCCGAGCCGGAGTCGTCGCGCGCACGCGTCACCGTGGAGCCGGCCGCGTGAAGGTCTCGGGCGAGCGGACGTTCGCCGCGCCCCGCGAGGTCGTCTGGCAGGTGCTGAACGACCCGACCGCGATGGCGGCGACGATTCCGGGCGTCGAAAGCTTCGACGTCCAGGACGAGCAGCACTGGCGCGCCAACGTGAAGATCCCGCTCGGGCTCGGCACGCTCGGAATGACGCTGAACATGGAGAAGGTCGAGCAGCGCGAGCCGGAGCTCGCCCGCCTCGCGATCAAGGGCGAGGGCGTCGGCGCGATGCTGAACATGACGACCGCGTTCGCCCTCAGCGAGGACGGCGGCGGAGGCAGCACGAAGATGGACTGGGAGGCCGACGTGCATCTCGCCGGGCCGGTCGGGTCGATGGGCCAGCGGGTGCTGCAGCCGATCGTCAGCCAGCAGGTGCAGCAGGTCCTGGCCTCGCTCGACGAGCAGGTCGCGAAGGCCCAAGCCCAGTAGTGCCGCAGCCGTTCCGGATCGGCGTCATGCAGCTGACCATGGAGCCGCTCGACGAGATGGTCGCCTCCGCGCGCGCGATGGACGAGGCGGGGATGGACACGATCTGGCTCGCCGAGGCGTACCCGTGGTGGCGCAAGCACGGGATGGAGGCGCGGTCCTCCACCGTCGTGTCCGGAGTCCTCGCGCGCGAGACCGAGCGGCTGACGATCGGCTGGGGGATCATCTCGCCGTTCACGCGCCACCCGGTGCAGGTCGCGATGGACGCGCGCGTGGTCGAGGAGGCAGCCGGGCCGGGGCGGTTCATCCTCGGCTTCGGGACCTCGAAGATCTTCCTCAACAACGCGGTCATGCAGACGAACAAGACGCTCGGGCCGATGCGCGACGCGGTCGAGATCGTCCGCGGCGTGCTGCGCGGCGAGCCGTTCGAGTACCAGGGCTCGACGTGGAGCGCGTCGGTACCCGGGTTGGCGGCGGAGGCGGTGACGCCGCGCGAGGTGCCGCCGGTCTACGTCGCGGCGACGGCGCCGAAGATGCAGGCGCTGGCCGGCGAGATCGGCGACGGCTGCCTCACGCCCTCGATCACCACGCCGGCCTTCGTGCGCCACACGCGCGAGAACGTCGGCGCCGACATCGACATCGGCTGCACGATCGTCGCCTCGATCCACGAGTCCGACCGCGACGCCGGCCGCGACGGCGCGCGCGAGATCGCCGGCATGTACCTCGCCAACAAGGTGCAGAACATCCAGGGCGCCGCGGACACGCTGCTCGACCTCGCCGGGATCACGCAGGACGAGATCCGGCCGGTGGCCGAGGCGATGGAGCGCGGCGGCCGGCTCGCGGCGAAGGCCGAGGTGAGCGACGAGCTCCTGGACAAGTGCAAGCCGATCGCGGGGACGCCGGACGACTGCATCGCCGCGATCGAGGAGTACCGCGAAGCCGGCTGCACCCACGTCATGCTCGAGCTCTGGGGCGACCCGCGCCACGAGCAGATCCGGCTCTTCGGCGAGCGCGTCCTGCCGGCCGTCCGCGGATGAGCGTCACGATCGACCCGGAGCGGCTGGTCGACTGGGCGAGCCGTGCGATCTCGATCCCGAGCTTCACCGGCAGCGAGGAGGAGATGGCGCGGTTCATGGCCGAGACGTTCACCGAGCTCGGCCTCCAGGTGCAGTGGCAGCAGGTCGAGGACGGACGCGCGAACGTGCTCGGAACGCTGTCCGGCTCGGGTGGGGGACCGGCGCTGATGTTCAACGGGCACATGGACACGTCGTACTCGGGCCAGGAGCCGTGGCTTGCGCACGTGCCGGGCTTCCAGCCGGAGCCGTTCGTGCGGGAGGAGCGGCTCTACGGTCTCGGGATCTCGAACATGAAGGGGGCGCTCGCCTGCTACGTCGAGGCGGTGCGGGCGCTCCTCGACGCGGGCGTGCGGTTGCAGGGCGACCTGCTCTTGGCGGCGGTCTGCGGCGAGATCGAGAAGACGCAGTACCGCGATGCGACAGGCGCCGAGTTTCGCGGCTATGCGGCGGGCACGCGGTATCTCGTCTCGCACGGCGGCGTCGCC
>VAWL01000006.1 GCA_005883965.1 Actinomycetota bacterium | reverse complement strand
GTGCACGTTGGCCGACAGCGTGTGGGGGCTGAAGATCAGCGCGAAGCCGAGCAGCACGAGCAGCAGCTGCGTGGCGAAGTCGATCAGCGCGAGGAAGATGTTCAGCTTCGCCGACTCCTGGATCCCGACGACGTTCAGGAGGACGAGCACGGCGATCACGACCGCGCCCACGATGATGTCCCAGGGGTTCTGCTTCAGCGGCGCCCAGAAGATCGAGAGGTAGTGCGGGACGAAGAACGCCGAGATGGCGATCGTGATGATGTAGTTGAGCATCTGCGCCCAGCCGGCCCCGAACGACGCGAGCTCGTTGAACGCGTGGCGGGCGAAGCTGGCCGAGCCGCCGGCCTCGGGGAAGCGAACGGTTCCCTCGGCGTAGGTGAGCGCGGTGGCGCTGAAGAAGACTCCGGCGATCAGGAAGACGAGCGGGGTAAGGCCGAGCGCAAAGGCCGCGGTGACGCCGAGCGCGTAGTAGATCGACGAGCCGACGTTGCCGTAAGCGGTCGCGAACAGCGCCGGCGTGCCGAGCACGCGCTCCAGCCGCTGCTGCCGCCGCCTGCGTGACATCGCGCGGGACTCTAGAGGTCGCCGCGACCTGCCCGCCGCGGCGCGCACCGACCCCCAGTGACTGTCCCTGAGACTGTCCCTGTGACTGTCCCCAGGGCGGGGCTCTTTGGGCCAGACGACGGCCCGGAGGGCGCTTAGGTGTGGATCGAAACGATCAGCGGGACGATCAGGATCGCGACGATGTTCGTGATCTTGATCATCGGGTTGATCGCCGGGCCGGCGGTGTCCTTGTAGGGATCGCCGACGGTGTCGCCGGTGACCGCCGCCGCGTGCGCCTCGGAGCCCTTGCCGCCGAAGGCGCCGTCCTCAATCAGCTTCTTGGCGTTGTCCCAGGCGCCGCCGCCCGACGTCATGGCGATCGCCAGGAACAGCCCCGTGATGATCGTCCCGATCAGCAGGCCGCCGAGCATCCGCCAGTTGATCAGCCCGACGATGATCGGGAAGAGGATCGGGATCAGCGCCGGCACGAGCATGCTCCGGATCGCTGAGCCGGTGACGATGTCGATCGCACGCCCGTACTCGGGCCTGGCCGTTCCTTCCATGATCCCCGGGATCTCCGCAAACTGGCGCCGCACCTCGGTCACGACCTGGCCGCCGACGCGGCCGACCGCCTCCATCGCCAGCGAGGCGAACAGGAACGGCATCAAGCCGCCTATGAACAGGCCCGCGATCACCCAGGCGTTGGAGAGGTCGAACGCGCCCGCGCCGCCGAGGTTCGGGTTCGCATCGTGCAGGCCGGTCGTGTAGCTGTCGAAGAGGACGAGCGCCGCGAGCGCCGCCGAGCCGATCGCGTAGCCCTTGGTGACCGCCTTCGTCGTGTTGCCGACCGCGTCGAGCGGATCGGTGATCGCGCGCACCGACTCGTCGAGGTCGGCCATCTCGGCGATGCCTCCCGCGTTGTCGGTCACCGGGCCATAGGCGTCGAGCGCGACGATCAGGCCCGTCATCGACAGCTGCGCCATCACCGCCACGCCGATCCCAAACAGGCCGGCAAAGTGGTGCGCGACCAGGATCCCGGCCGCGATCACGATCACCGGCAGCGCGGTCGCCTGCATGCCGACGGCGAGCCCCTCGATGATGTTGGTCGCGTGACCCGTGCGCGAGGCGCTCGAGATCCGCTTCACCGGCGGCCAGCGGGTGCCCGTGTAGAACTCGGTGATCCCGACCAGCAGGAAGGTGACGACGAGGCCGACGATCGCCGAGACGTAGAGGTCGGAGAAGCTGAACGGGCCTCCGTCGTAGGCCATCGTCACCGGGATGAACCCGAGCGCCGAGAGCACCGTCGCGACGAGGACGGCTTTGTAGAGCGCGTTCATGATCGAGCCGCCGCGGCCGACGCGCGCGAAGAAGGTGCCGATCACGCAGGCGAGGATCGAGACGCCGCCGATTGCGAGCGGGTACAGCCAGAGCCGGCTGGTCGGGAAGGCCTTCGCCAGCAGCATCACCGCGACCGCGGTCACGGCGTAGGTCTCGAACAGGTCGGCCGCCATGCCGGCGCAGTCGCCGACGTTGTCGCCCACGTTGTCGGCGATCACGGCCGGGTTGCGCGGGTCGTCCTCGGGGATCCCGGCCTCGATCTTGCCGACGAGGTCGGCGCCGACGTCCGCGGCCTTGGTGTAGATGCCGCCGCCGAGCCGCGCGAAGACTGAGATCAGCGAGCCGCCGAAGGCCAGGCCGACGAGGTCGTCGATCGCCGACTCGTGCGAGTGGCCGAGCCAGCCGGTCAGCACCCAGTAGTAGCCCGCGACGCCGAGCAGGCCGAGGCCGACGACGAGCATGCCGGTCACCGAGCCGGCGCGAAAGGCCACGTTCAGCGCGGGCTTGAGGCCCTTCTTCGCAGCCTCCGCGGTGCGCACGTTCGAGCGCACGGCGACGTTCATCCCGATGAAGCCGGCCGCGGCCGAGAGCGTCGCGCCGACCAGGAAGCCGATCGCCGTCCCCCAGCCGAGCTTGTGGTAGAAGCCGAGCAGGAGGAAGGGCACGATCGCGACGACGGCGATCGTCCGGTACTGGCGCTTCAGGTAGGCGGCGGCGCCTTCTTGCACGGCCTGCGCGATCTCCTGCATCCGCTCGCTCCCGGCCGGCTGGCGCAGGAGCCAGACGGTCAGGCCGATGCCGTAGGCGATCGCGATCCCCGAGCAGACGAGGGCGAAGAGCACCGCGTGGTCACTGAAGAAATCGATCGGAGGGCCTCCCTCAAACATGCGCCGAGAAGCCCCCGGCGCCGCGGTTTTCTATCACACGGGGCTAGAAGGGCGGGAGCAAGGACGATGCTGCGGCCCGCGCTGGTCGAGGAACCGAGGAAGAGGTCGTACACTCTTCGGCTATGGAATCGGTCTCCCGCCAGACGCTGCCCGAGCCGCACTATCTCCTCCGCCGGATCGTGACCGCGATCGGGGTCAGCATCCCGATGATCGGCGTGCTGATCGCGCTCGGGCTCTTCTGGGGGGTGGCCGTGCGGCCGGTCGACCTCGCGCTCCTCTTCGTCTTCTACACACTGACCGGCGTCGGGATCAGCGTCGGCTACCACCGGCTGTTCACGCACAGCGCCTTCCAGACCTCGGCGGCGATGCGCGGCGCGCTGGCGATCCTCGGCAGCTTCGCGCTCGAGGGCGGCGTGATCGGCTGGGCCTGCGAGCACCGCAAGCACCACGCCTACTCCGATGTCGAGGGCGACCCGCACTCGCCGCACGTATCCGGCCCGGGCGTCAAGGGCAAGGTCAAGGGCCTCTGGCACGCGCACATGGGCTGGTTCTTCAGCACGAAGGGGATGGCCGAGACGGAGCTGCGCTTCCGCCGCGACCTCGACGCCGACCCGGTGCTGAAGACGGTCGACCGCCTCTACTTCCTCTGGATCCTGCTCACGCTCGGGATTCCGTTCGCGGTCGGCTACGCGGTCGGCGGCACGCTATGGCTCGGGTTCGAGGCGATGGTCTGGGGCGGGCTCGTCCGCATCTTCCTCGGCCACCACATCACGTGGAGCATCAACTCGATCTGCCACATGTTCGGCTCGCGGCCCTACAAGGCCCGCGACGAGAGCCGCAACAACTTCCTGCTCGCGCTGCCGAGCTTCGGCGAGTCGTGGCACAACAACCACCACGCCTTTCCGGCCTCCGCCATCTTCGGGATCGACCGCGGGCAGCTCGACCTCGGGGCCCTGACGATCCGGCTGTTCGAGCGCCTGGGTCTCGTGTGGAACGTGAACGCGCCGAACGAGAGCCAGCGCGCGTTGCGCCGCGCAAGCGCCTAGCTCTCCCGTAGGCCGGCTTCGAGCTCGCGGATCGCGGTCATCAGGCGCTCGGTGAGCACAACAGCCGCCTCGTGCCGGGACCGGCCCTCGAGGCCGCTCGTCGCGACCGGGCACCCGAACGAGACCCGCATCGGGCCGAGGCGCGTCAGGCGGTCGGTACCAGTCAGAGCCGCCGGCACGAGCGGCCGGCCGGCCGAGAGCGCGATCCGCGCGGCTCCGCTCTGCACCTGCTGCCGTCGCCGGCGCTTTCCCTTCCAGCGCCCCTTGCCGCGCCGCCCGCCCTCCGGAAAGACGAGCAGCACCTCTCCCGAATGGACGACCTCGATCGCCGTCCGGTACGCATCGCGGTCACTTCCGCCGCGCCGCACCGGGAACGCTCCCGACGCGCGTAGCAGCGGGGCCAGGAGCGGGTTGAAGAGCTCGGCCTTCGCCATCGAGCGCAGGCGGCGCCGCGGCCAGAGCGGGTAGGCCAGGACCCAGGGGTCGAAGTTGGAGAGATGGTTCGAGGCGAGAACATAGCCGCCCTCGGTAGGCAGATTCTCGATCCCGTCGGCCTGGAGGCGGTAAAGCGACTTCATCGCCGGCAAGAGCAGCAGGCCCATCGCGCGCTGCCAGGTGTCCATGGGTACGCCCTCCGGTACGGTGCCGTCAGGAGGCGGAGTGAGAGTCAAGGGGAGCTAGGCGACCGGCTCTTTCGGGCGCGCCAGCTCGGCGTAGATCTCCTCGAGCGACGCGCCGTCGCGGTGGCGGGCGATCTGGCGCTCGGCCGCATTGGCGGTGGGGATCGCCAGGTACGGAGCGGCGCCGATCTCCTCGGCGGCCGGCAGCACCCATTCGACCAGGCGCTCGAGGTGGGCTCGCGCGGAGCGCACCTCGCCGGTCGAGAGGTCGATCAGCTCGCCGCTCAGGCCGTAGCGGATCGCGCGCCAGAGGTTCTCCTCGACCAGGCGCCGCGGGTGGTCGGGGAGCGGCTCGCCGGCGTCGATGGCCTGCGCGAGACGAACGGTGAGCGCGTGACAGAGGGCGGCCAGCGATCGCGCCTCGGCCAGGTCCGGCTGCGCGTCGCAGATGCGGATCTCGACGGTCGGAAACGCGAGGTGCGGGCGGACGCTCCACCAGAGCTGGGTGTGCTCGTCGATCGAGCCCGTGTCGTAGAGGAAGCGGACGTAGCGCTCGAAGCCGTCCCAGCTGTCGTAGGAATCCGGAATCCCGCAGCGCGGGAACATGCGCGTGAAGATCTGCGTGCGCGCCGAGTGCAGGCCGCTGTTCACGTTCTCGACGAACGGTGAGCTGGCGCTCAGCGCGAGGAGCTCAGGCAGGAAGTTCCGCAGCGCGTTGCAGACGGCGATCGCGCGGTCGGGCCCCTTGATGGCCACGTGGACGTGCAGGCCGAAGCTGTTGTTGCGCCACACGACGTACTGGAGGATCTCGTCGTTGCGCCGGTAGTGCGGCGTGTCGATGATCCGCTGCTCCTGCCATGGGCTCCACGGGTGCGTGCCGGTGGCGGCGAGGGCGATGCCGAGCGGCTCGGCAAGGTCTCGCAGCTGTGCGCGGCGCTCGCCGAGATTGGCTGCGGCTTCGTCGAAGGTCGCGCAGCGGCCTGTGCGGATCTCGACCTCGGAGGCGATCAGCTCGCCGACGAGATGCTGCTCGAGCGGCGTGCCCTGCGCGGCTGCCTGCAGCTCCTCGAAGCGGTTCGCCAGCCCGAGCGTCTCCGGGTCGAGGACGGCGAACTCCTCCTCCACGGCGACGGTGAAGTCGTCCGCCTGCTCGAACTGTTCTCGCGCTAGAGCGAGCTGTTCATCGGGGGTGAGGCTTTGCGAGTCTCCCACCCCACTACATTAGTTGAAGGGTTGGAGCAACCTTTCGGCGACGCTGCGCCAGCTCCAGCGCTCGACAGTCGTCTCGCGGGCGGCCTCGGCAAGGCGGGCTCGCTCGTCCGGGCTCAGGGCGAGAAGGCGCTCGAGCTTCGCGGTCAGGTCGGTCACCTCGCCGGTGGCGAAGCTCGTCAGGTCACGCGCCTCCGGCGGGTACGCGGCCTCGAGCCCCTCGGCGATCTCCTGCAGGCCCGAGTGGCGCGCGACGAGCGGCAGGCAGCCGGCTGAGGCTGCCTCGGCAGCGACCATGCCGAACGCCTCGGGAAAGATCGACGGCACGACCGCGACGTCGGCGAGCGGCAGCAGATGGACCAGGTGTCGGTGCTCCAGCGGGCCCGTGAAGAGCGTTCGCGGCGGGGCGACCTGCTCCAGCGCGGCGCGGTAGTCGCCGAAGCCGACGATCACCGCACGCGCATCGAGGTTGCGGAGAGCTTCGAGCAGCAGGTGGACGCCCTTGTTGCGGATCAGCTTGCCGAAGTAGAGGACCGTGGGCTCGTCGCGCGCGAAGAACTCCGTGAAGCGCTCGGCGTTTCCCGGGTCGGGGAGGCGCTCGTCGCCGGTCGTGTCGCGGCGGGCCTCGTCGACGAGCCGTTCGAGAGCTTCGGCGCGCGGCGCCGGCTTGAACTCGTCCACGTCGACTCCGGGCGGCACCTCGTGCACGCGCTCGACGTGGCCGACGACCTCCTCGAGCACGCGGCGGATGTGGTCGGAGCCGACGAACACAGCTTTGGCTCTGGCGAGGCTCTCCCGGGCCCAGGCGGCCAGGTCGGCGTTGCCGCGGATCGCGTACTCGAGCTCCGAGCCGTGAGCCTTGACCGCGTAGGGCGCGCCCGTGGCGGCAGCGACCGGGCCGCCGAGCAGGACGTGGTTGGCGAAGACGAGGTCGGCGGGGAGCTCGGCGCGCAGAGCGTCGGCGTTCGCCTCGACGAAGCACTCGCGCTCCTCGTGCGTCAGCTCCGGCAGCAGCCGCGCCTCGACGCCCTCATAGCGGTCGAGCACGAACACCGGCAGGATCGGCCCGATCTCCGGCCGCACGTGCCGGGCACCGCCGAGGTCGTACTCCTCCGCGTGTCGGTCCTGCGAGAAGACGACCACCTCGTGCCCGGCGCGGCTCCACTCCCGCGCGAGTGCCCGCGTGTAGACGTTCGATCCGGTCCCGCCGAGCAGGTACCCGTGCCAAAGCAAGATCCGCAGCGCCGTCCTCCTTTGCCGTGGAGCCCGGACGATAGTCGGGGTCTGACCCCGAACCCGTGCGGGGTCTGACCCCGGTTGGGCCAACGGCCGCCTGCCTCCGCCGTGAAACGACACCTTGTGACGTACCCCGGGGTCAGACCCCGGTCGACTAGGTCAGATGAAAGTAGAGCGCGTGCAGCAGGTCGACCGCTGGGTTCGACGTGTGCACGGTCACGTCCTGGGGGACGTCGAGCAGCGCCTCGGAGTAGTTGAAGATGATCTTCACGCCGGAGCCGAGCAGCTCGTCCGCGACCTGCTGGGCGCTGTCGGCGGGAACCGCGAGGACGCCGACGATGATGTTCTTCTCGCGGACGACCTGCGGGAGCGTGCGGATGTCGGTGACCGACTGCGAGCCGATCGCACGCCCCACCCGCTCCGGGTCGTTGTCGAAGACGGCCGCGATGTTGATCCCGTGCTCCGCGAAGATCGGCGAGCTGGCGATCGCCTGGCCCAGGCGCCCGGCGCCGACGAGCGCGATGTTGTGCTGCCCCTGTGTCCGCAGGATGCGCCGGATCTCGCCGAGCAGCGAGTCGATGTTGTAGCCGACCCCGCGCTTGCCGAACTTGCCGAAGTTGGAGAGGTCGCGCCGGATCTGCGTCGCGTTGATGTTGGTGTAGTCCGCGATCTCCTGGGAGGAGATGCGGTCCTTGCCCATCTTCTTCGACTGGGCCAGCACCTGGAGGTAGCGGCTGAGCCTGGCTGCGACCCCGACAGTCACTCGTTCAGTCGCAGCAGTACCGGTCCCTTGAGCAGTAGCTTGTGACACGAACAACCATTGTGCCAGTCCCGCTTGGCTCCGTGCGTCAGTCGGTCACAAACTCCCTTCCCGAAGCCGAGTTTGTGCGGCCTCCAGCCGCCGCCGGAAGCCCGCCTCGTGGACGTAGTACGTGAAGGCCTGCTCGCCCTCGATCTCAACGACCGGGATCAGCTCGCGGTAGCGCGACTCGAGCTCCGGGTCTCCGTCGATCGCGACCTCCTCGAGCTCGAATTCGAGATCGTTCCCGAACGCGCGCACCTGCGCGAGCGCCCGCTCGCAGAGGTGACAGCCCTCGGCGTGGTAGACGGTGACCTTAGGGATAGAGGCCACGTGTGACCGTGGCTTCCGCGACTCGCCCGACCGCGACGCCGTAAGACGCCGGACGCATCGCGATCTGCCGCTCTTGGGCGACGTGCCAGGTTTCGTTGAAGGCGCGCGTGACGATGTCGCGCAGCTTAGAGTTGACCTCCGGCTCCTTCCAGAAATACTCCTGCAGGCCCTGCACCCACTCGAAGTAGGAGACGACGACACCGCCCGCGTTGGCGAGGATGTCGGGCAGGACGAGCACGTCGTTGCCCTCGAGGATGTCGTCGGCGGCCGGCGTCACCGGGCCGTTGGCGCCCTCGCAGATGATCGTCGCCTTGATCTTGTCGGCGTTGTCCGGCGTGATCACCTGCTCGAGCGCGCACGGCGCGAGCACGTCGCAGTCGACGAGCAGCAGGTCCTCGTTGCTGATCGCGTCGGCACCGCGGAGGCCGTGCAGCGAGCCGGTCTCCTGCTTGTGCGCAAGGGCGGCGCTGACGTCGATGCCCTTCGGGTTGTAGAGCCCGGCACCGGAGTCCGAGACCGCCACCACCGTCGAGCCCTCCTCGACGAGGAACTTCGCCAGGTAGCTGCCGACGTTGCCGAAGCCCTGCACGGCGACCCTGAGGCCGTCGAGGCTGAGCTCCCGCTTCCGGACGGCCTCCTGGATCGTGTAGAGGCAGCCCCGGGCGGTCGCCTCGAGCCGGCCGAGCGAGCCGCCGACGTTGAGCGGCTTGCCCGTGACGACGCCGAGCACCGAGTGGCCCTTGTTCATCGAGTAGGTATCGAAGATCCAGGCCATCACCGTCCCGTCGGTGCCGACGTCCGGCGCGGGGATGTCCTTCTCCGGCCCGATGTCGTTGATGATCTCGCTCGTGAAGCGGCGGGTCATCCGCTCGAGCTCGCCGCGTGAAAGCTTCTTCGGGTTGCAGACGATGCCGCCCTTCGCGCCGCCGAAGGGGATGTTCATCAACGCGCACTTCCAGGTCATCCACATCGCGAGCGCCTTGACCTCGTCGAGCGTCACATCCGGGTGGTAGCGGAGGCCGCCCTTGGACGGGCCGCGCGCGACGTTGTGCGTGACCCGGTAGCCCTCGAACGCCTGCGTCGAGCCGTCGTCCATCGAGACCGGCACCGAGACGACGACGGCCTTCTTGCACTCCTGCAGGATGTTCACCAGCCGGTCGTCGATGTCGAAGATGTCCGCCACGCGCCGCAGCTGCAGGCGCGCGATCTGGAACGGGTTCTCTCGGAGGTGGGACTCGGGGGCTTCGACAGTGGTCACTCAGATCTCCTTCGGAATCGGGTCCGGGCCGCGCAAAAACTGCCGCAAACAAGCCAAGTATAGGTTCGGATCACTTGATCCGGAACCGAACCGACTGCCTCGTCGCGGGACCGCCGGCGGTCGAGACGGCGACGAGTCGGATCGTGTACGAGCCGGCCGGCAGCCTGTTGCCGTCCGAGTCGCGGCCGGTGAGGCCGAACGCGTACTTACCAGGCACCAGGTCGCGCAGGCGCGCGAGCAGGCCGAGGCGCTCGCCGTTACGCCAGAGCTCGGCGTCCAGCCTGGCCACCGGCTGCACCTGCGGGCCTGCGAGATCCTGCGAGACGCTGCCCGCCACGAACGCGAGCACCGCGGGAAGCGTGTCCGAGGGCCTGAAGGAGGTGGACGAGAGGGCTACGGCCGAGAGCAGGTCCTGCGCGGGTTGCCCGAACGTGATCGCCCAGGGCACGCGCAGCGCAGCGGAGCCGCGCGGCTGGAGCACGATCTCGCCCTCGGCCGAGCCCGCGGCCGGCGGCACGCCGCGCAGGCGCGCGACCAGCCGGACCGTGAACGAGCCGCCAGGCTTGAGCCGAACAACCTTCGGGAACGCCTGGATCTGCAGGCCCGTCTGCCCTACGTTGCGGATCCGGACGCGGAAGCGGCGCGAGGAGACGTTGTGCAGGGTCAGTCGTTGCGTCGAGTGCCAGCCGTCCCCGCGCGCCCGCCCGAAGGCGAGCGTGTCCGGCCAGGCCGCCAGCTCGGCCGACGCCGCGGCACCGAGGTCGACGAGCCCGCCGCCCTGCGCGGTCACGCTCGTGTCGGCGAGCGGCTCGGCGCTCCCGGCGAGCAGGCCCCGCAGGTCCGGCGCGCCCAGGCCCGGGCGCAGCTGGGCCAGCAGGGCAGCCGCGCCCGCCACGACCGCGGCCGCGCCACTCGAACCGTTGACGGTTCCGTAGCGGGGCGAGCCGTCGTCGTTGCGTCCGGGCTCGGCAGTCGCGAGCACGATCCCGGGGGCGGCGAGGTCGGGCTTCACGCGCGCGTCGTAGGCGAGCCCACGCGAGGAGAACGGTGCGATCTGCT
>VAWL01000185.1 GCA_005883965.1 Actinomycetota bacterium | reverse complement strand
TCCCGTATCTCCCCGCCGAGCTGGAGCTCGCCGCGGCCAACGTCGAGGACCCGAGCGCGCTCTCGCACCTCGTCGCTTCGACTCTGCGTCTCAAGGTCGAGGAGAAGCAGCGCCTGCTCGAGGAGCCCGACGTCGCCGCGCGCCTGCGCGAGCTGCTCGGGATCCTGGGCCGCGAGCTCGAGGTCGTCGAGCTCGGCACCAAGATCCAGTCGCAGGTCCAGTCCGAGATGGAGAAGGGGCAACGGGAGTTTTTCTTGCGCCAGCAGCTGAAGGCGATCCAGGACGAGCTGGGCGAAGGCGACGAGCAGCAGGCGGAGATCAACGAGCTGCGCGAGCAGATCGAGGCGAAGAACCTCCCCGAGGACGCGCGCAAGGCCGTCGATCGCGAGCTCGGACGCCTGGAGAAGCTGCCGCCCGCAGCCGCCGAGTACGGCGTGATCCGCACCTACGTCGACTGGCTCCTGTCGCTGCCGTGGACCGAGACGACCGAGGACAACCTCGACCTCGAGCACGCGCGCGAGATCCTCGACGAGGACCACTACGACCTGGAGAAGGTCAAGGAGCGGATCCTCGAGTACCTGGCCGTCTCGAAGCTGAAGAACGATCTCTCCGGCCCGATCCTCTGCTTCGTCGGCCCGCCCGGGGTCGGCAAGACGTCGCTCGGGCAGTCGATCGCTCGCACGACGGGCCGGAAGTTCGTCCGTATCTCGGTCGGCGGCGTCCGCGACGAGGCCGAGATCCGCGGGCATCGGCGCACCTACATCGGCGCCATGCCGGGCACGATCATCCGCTCGCTCCGCGACGCCGAGTCCAAGAACCCGGTGCTGCTGATCGACGAGATCGACAAGATGGGCGCCGACTTCCGCGGCGACCCGGCGAGCGCGATGCTCGAGGTGCTCGACCCCGAGCAGAACAAGAACTTCCGCGACCACTACCTCGACCTGCCGTTCGACCTCTCGAAGGTGCTGTTCATCTGCACCGCGAACCAGCTCGAGACGATCCCCGGCCCGCTGCTCGACCGGATGGACGTGATCCAGCTCTCCGGCTACACCGAGGACGAGAAGCTCGGCATCGCCCGCAAGTACCTCGTGCCCAAGCAGCTCGAGGCTCACGGGCTCACCGACGAGCAGCTCGAGATCGGCGACGAGGCGCTGCGCGTCGTGATCCGCGAGTACACGCGCGAGGCCGGCGTCCGCAACCTCGAGCGGCGCATCGCCGACCTCTGCCGCAAGACCGCGCGCGAGATCGCCGAAGGCAGGGCGGAGAAGGTCGAGGTCGACGAGGAGCGCGCGCGCACCTGGCTCGGCACGCGCCGGTTCCCGGCGGACCCGCGCAAGCGCACCGCCGACCCCGGCGTCGCGACCGGCCTTGCGTACACGCCTGTCGGCGGCGACGTCCTCTTCATCGAAGCGACCGCCTACCCGGGCAAGGGGAAGCTGACGATCACCGGCCAGCTCGGCGACGTGATGAAGGAATCGGCGCAGGCCGCGCTCTCGTGGGTGCGGGCGCACTCGCAGGAGCTCGGAGTCGAGAAGGACTGGTTCGCCGAGCACGACGTCCACATCCACGTCCCGGCCGGCGCGGTCCCGAAGGACGGGCCTTCCGCCGGGATCACGATCGCGACCGCGATCGCCTCCCTCGTCCGCAACGAGCCGGTCGACGAAAACGTCGGTATGACCGGCGAGATCACGCTCACCGGCCAGGTACTGCCGATCGGCGGCCTCCGCGAGAAGGTGCTCGCCGCCCAGCGCTACGGGCTGAAGCGGATCGTGATCCCTCGCGACAACCAGCCCGACCTCGAGGAACTGCCGGAGGAGACCCGCGAGGAGCTCGACTTCTTCCCGGTCGACTCGATCTCGGAGGTGTTCGAGGTCGCGTTCGGCAAAGGGAAGCCGGCCCGCCCGCGCGCCCCAGCCTCGGGCGAGCGCCAGGCCGCTCTGCCGTCGGTTTAGCGCCGCGCGCGCGCAGGGTAGAGAATGCCCGCTTGTAAGCGATTGAAAGGACGGCCTGAATGGCCAAGGCAAAAGATCGAGTTGCCGACGTGAAGCCGTACGTGCAGCGCGCGATCCAGGATGAGGAGCTGCGCGACAACCTCCGCAGCGCCTTCGCCACCGCCCGCGACGTCTACGACGAGCTGATCGGCGGGCGCGGGGTGAGCGGCGTCGCGAGCAAGGTTGCAAGCGACAAGGACATCCAGGACCAGCTCCGCTCTGCGATCGAGGATCTGCGCTCGGCCGCCGACCGGATCCAGGGCAAGGAGGAGCACAAGGGCCGCAACAGCTCGCTCCTGCTGGCCGGGATCGTGCTCGGCATCCTGTTCAACCCGATGACCGGCCCGGAGACCCGCCGCTGGCTGAAGGACAAGATCTTCGGCGAGGACGAAGAATTCGGCTACGGCTCGGGGTCGAGCGGGAACTCGAGCTAGCTAACCGCGGTCCGCCGCGCCTGCGCCTGGCCGCAGGTGGTACCCGAGCGCCCTGAGCAGGTTCTGGTCGCCAGCGCCCGGGGCGCGCGACGCGAGCGCGCGCTGGAGCGAGCCTGGGTCGAGACCACTCGCCTCCGAGATGTCCGAGACCTGCAGGAGGATCGCGGCGGGCTTCGGCGCCGGATCGGTCACGGACGCTGCCGGGACCCAGCCGGCGACCTGCTCGAAGCGCACGGTCTGGAGGTGCTGCCAGGCCTGGAGGTACTGCGTCGGGTCGACTGCGCCGTCGTAGCCGAGGTAGATCAGCGCCGACGGATGGATCTCGAAGTGGAGGTGCGTCGGTGTGCCGGCCGCGTCGCCGGTGTTGCCGACGAACCCGAGCACCTCGCCCGCCTTCACGCGCCTGCCGTTCCTGGCCAGCGGCGAGAAGGCCGAGAGGTGCGCGTAGTAGAACTCGTTCCCCTGCGAGTCACGGAGCCAGAGTCGGTTGCCGCCGATCGTGTTCCAGCCGATGGAGAAGACGACCCCGTCGGCGACGGCGAGGATCGGCGCGCCGAGCGGCGCGAAGATGTCGTCGCCGTGGTGCCAGTTCCCGGGAACGTCCCCGCGGAAGGCACCGTAGGTGTCCGTGAATGACACGGGGCCGTAAACCGGGAAGACATAGCCGGCGCCGCCGAGGTTCGGCTGCGAGGTGAGCGGGCTGCCGGGCAGCGCTGGACCGGCGTGGTGGCCGTGACCCGGCTCCGGCGCCACCGGCTGCTTGCGCTTGCCCTTGGGCTGGCCGGGGGCGACGAGCTTC
>VAWL01000184.1 GCA_005883965.1 Actinomycetota bacterium | reverse complement strand
CCGTCGACGTGCTGGCCGGGCCCATGTAGCTCGACCGTCGTGATCTTCGCGTTGGCGCCGGTGCCCGTCACCTTGGCGACGGTGTAGAGGTTTCCGAGGACAAGGTGGCCGTCGCGAATCAGGAACTCGTAGCGGTCGAGGCCGCGGACAGGCGGGCCGGCGATGCGGTTCCCCTCCTGGTCGTAGGAGCCGCCGTGGCAGGGGCAGATGAAGCCGGCCGCCGGCAGCACCGGCGTCAGCGTCACGTCGCCGTTCTTCGTCTTGACCGTCTGCTTCTTGTTGTCGAAGACGGGGCCGCCGGGCTGGACGGGGCAGCCGACGTGGGCGCAGCGGTTCGAGATGCACGTGAAGCTCGGGACGCCCTTGAGCAGGCCGTTGTTGCGGATGTACGCGGTCCGCCGGGTCAGGAACGCGGGCAGGACCGCGAAGCCGACGGCCGGGACGGTGACGACCACGCCGATGACCGCGCCGAGGCCGAGCGTCGCGTTCTCGAGGAAAACGCTGCGCGGGTAGCGCTCGCCCGGCTGCGTCGGCGGCATCGCGGCGCCGCCGGCCTGCGCGGGCACCGGCCGCCCGTCAGGAGCCGGCTCGTCCGGAGGCGGAGCGGGCAGCTCGACCGAGCGGTGGCCCACCACGTCGCGGGCCCAGAGGAAGCCGAACACCGCCGCCAGGGCCGCGCCGACTGCCGCCACCGCCCAGCTGACGACCAGGCCGACGAGCAGGCAGACAATCCCGACCGCAAATCCGACGGGCCACAAGCTCGGCGGCGGCTGGTGCCGCTCCATGTCACCCCGCGGATCTTCCACCGGGCGCGCCTCCCCTTCCTAGAGAGCTGGTTCGCGGGCTGGATTCAATCGTTGCAGGTTCGCGTCGTCAACGACGTAACAGTTGGCGCAACGCGGCTCGGCGTCCGTCCTCGCCCGCTTCGGGGTCGCCGAGCCCGTACTCGCCCCAGCGCTCGTCGACCAGGCAGCGCACCTCGTCGCTCATCCGAATCTCCTCCGGCCAGGGCCTCGCGCCCTCCGCCGGGCCCTTGTGCGTCGCGTCGATCCCGAGCTTGCCGCCGTAGAACTGGCGCGACGGCGCGTGGTCCAGATGGTCGAGCGGCCCCTCCGAGAGCAGGATGTCGCGCTGCGGGTCGACGTTGGCGCAGACGCGGAAGAAGACCTCCTCGTAGTCGTGCACGTCGACCCACTCGTCCACGACCACGACCGCCTTGGTCAGGCTGAGCAGGCCGAGACCCCAGATCGCGTGCATCACCTTCTGCGCCTGGCCCGGATAGCTCTTGCGAATCGAGACGAGGCAGCAGTTGTGAAAGGCCCCGGCTACCGGCAGGTCGTAGTCCACGAGCTCGGGGACGCTCATCCGGATCGCCGGCAGGAAGAGCCGCTCGGTCGCCTTGCCGAGCCAGGCGTCCTCGGCGGGCGGCTTGCCGACGACGATCGACGGGTAGATCGCGTCGCGGCGCATCGTCATCGCCTCGACGTGGAAGACCGGGAACTGCTCGGGTGGCGTGTAGTAGCCGGTGTGGTCGCCGAAGGGCCCCTCCTCGGTGAGCTCGTCCTTGGCGATGTAGCCCTCGAGCACGATCTCGGCGTGGGCGGGCACCTCGAGGTCGACGGTCTTCGCGGGCACGAGCTCGACGGGCTCGCCGCGCAGGAAGCCCGCCAGCATCAGCTCGTCCACGTGCTTCGGCAGCGGCGCGCTCGCCGTGTAGGCGGTCACCGGGTCGAGCCCGAGCGCCACGGCCACGTCCATCCTGCCGTCGGCGAGGAGATAGTCGGCGCGCCCGTCCTTGTGGATCTGCCAGTGCATCGCCGTCGAGTTGCGGCCGAGCACCTGCAGCCGGTACATGCCGACGTTCCGACCGCCGGTGCGCGGGTCCCTTGTGATCACCGCGGGCAGCGTGATGAACGGCGCCGCGTCGCCGGGCCAGCAGGTCTGCACCGGCAGCGCGCCGAGATCGACCTCGTCGCCGGTGAGGACGATCTCCTGCGAGGGCCCGCCGCGGACACGCTTCGGCTGGGAGTCGGCGATCGACTTCAGCTTCTTCAGCCCCTTGACCTTCTCGGCCAGGCCCTGCGGCGGCTGCATCTCGAGCACGTCGCCGATCCGCCGGCCCGCCTCGTCGAGGCTCTCGACGCCGAGTGCAAGGCACATGCGGCGCTCGGTGCCGAACTGGTTGATCAGCAGCGCGTGCTCGGAGCGCGGGTTCTCGAAGAGCAGCGCCGGCCCGCCCGACTTCACCACGCGGTCGACGATCTCGGTGATCTCCAGGTGCGGATCGACCTCGGCCGAGACCCGCAGGAGCTCGCCCTCGCGCTCCAGCAGCGCGATCCAGTCGCGGAGGTCGGCGGGCGTCGTCACGGCGCCAGTCTAGGCCGCGAGGCGCTAGGTGCTGCGCCGGCGGTGGCGCAGCCAGTGCGTGAGCTGGCCGATGGCGATCACGCCGACGAAGATCAGCCCGACGACGAGCATCGCCGTGATGACCTCCTTGCCCTCCTGGGCAGCCGTCTTCACCGCTAGCGGGATCACGATCGCGATGCTAACCGACGCGGAGGCGATGGGCCGCGAGCGCAGCTTCGGCGTCGCCGCTCCAGCCGGAGCGGGCGGCCAGGCCCGCGCCGAGAGTGGCGGCCGTCGCCGCCCAGGCCTCGCCGTCGCCCGGTAGGCCGTCGGCCCGCAGCTGCGCGCAGTGGGAGATCAGCGCCGCCAGGTCGGCGACCGCCTCGACCGTCCCCGCCTCCGCGATCCGGACGAGGCCGTGCGCGTAGAGATAGTCGCCGAGCAGGAGCGCGGTGTCGTCGTCGGCCGGCGCGAAGAGCCGCGAGCGCCCGTAGTGGAGCAGGTAGCCCTCGTAGATCGTCTCCAGCCCGAGCGCGTAGCGTTCTTCGGCCAGCGTCGAGAAGACGGGCTCCGGCTCACGCTCGCTGTCGGGCCGCAGCGCCTCCGCCCAGATCGAGCTCTCGGCGGCCGCCGCTTCGGCGATCGTCTCCCAAACGTCGACCGCTACAGCCAGCCCGCGAGCTCCTTCGTCCAGTAGGAGACGACCAGGTCGGCTCCGGCGCGGACGATCGCGGTGAGCGACTCGAGCGCGGCCTGCCGCTCGTCGAGCCAGCCGCGCGCGCCGGCCGCCTTCAGCATCGCGTACTCGCCGGAGACGTTGTAGGCGCCGACCGGAAGGTCGAAGCGCTCGCGCACGGCGCGGATCACGTCGAGGTTCGGCAGCGCCGGCTTGACGAGCAGCGCGTCGGCGCCCTCGCGGACGTCGAGCTCGCATTCGCGCAGCGCCTCGCGCACGTTCGCCGGGTCGAGCTGGTAGCCGCGCCGGTCGCCGAACGCGGGCACGGAGTCGACCGCGTCGCGGAAGGGGCCGTAAAAGGCCGAGGCGTACTTCGCCGCGTAAGAGACGATCGGGATGTGGCTCTGGCCGGCGTCGTCGAGGGCCGCGCGGATCGCCGCGACCCGCCCGTCCATCATGTCGCTCGGGCAGACGATCTCGGCTCCCGCCTCGGCGTGGCTGACGGCCGTTCGCGCCAGCAGCTCGAGCGCGGCGTCGTTGTCCACGTCGTCGCCGTCGAGCGGGCCGCAGTGGCCGTGCGAGG
>VAWL01000183.1 GCA_005883965.1 Actinomycetota bacterium | reverse complement strand
GAGCACGAGCAGGATCGTCAGCCCGATCGTCAGGCCGACGACCTGACCGAGCAGCGCCGGCCACTGGGCGAGCAGCCAGCCGACGTAGCCCTGCCTGTCGATCCCGTAGCGGCGGCCCTCCCAGAGCGCGGCGAGCCCGAAAGGGAGCGCAACCGCCCAGGTGACGAGCGTGGCGACGGTGCCGACCATCACGCCCTTGCCGACGCGCCCGAGCTCCCAGGCCCCCGCCAGACGCGGCCCCAGGCGGACGAGCACGACGAGCGCCGCTATCTGCACCAGGGTCGCAAGCACCCAGTTCCAGCGCAGGAAGCCGTCGAAGCTCGCCGCGCGGTGCAGGATGGAGTCGCTCCAGTAGCGGTGCGGGTCGACGTGGGGCAACCGAAGACTCGCCGGCACCGTCGTGCGCCAGAGGAACACACCGGCCAGGAACCACCCCGCGGCGAGGGCTACTACAGTTGTCGCCTTGGCCAACCGGGTCGCGGTCATCTCCGACGTTCACGCTAACTGGCACGCGCTCGAGGCGGTTCTCGCTGCCGTCGACGCCGAGCAGCCGGACGAGCTCTGGTGCCTCGGCGAGCTCACCGTCAGCGACTTCAACGACGAGGCCGCCGCCGCCGCGGTCTGGACGAGCAAGACGCTGACCGACGAATCGCGGACGTTCCTGCGCGGGCTCGAGCCGAAAGCCGAGGCGGACGGCGTCGAGCTGTTCCACGCAAGCGCACGCGATCCGGTCTGGGAGTACGTGCTGAGCGAGGAGGCCGCACACGCGACGTTCGAGCTGACGAGCTCGCCGCTCGTGCTCGTCGGCCACAGCCACGTGCCGCTGGCGCTCGCACTCGCCGGCGGGACCCTCGGCGGCGGGCTCGCGCCGGACGCGACCGAGGCGGAGCTCGGCACCGGCGCCCGGCTCCTGCTCAATTCCGGCTCGGTCGGCCAGCCGCGTGACGGAGACCCCCGCGCGGCCTGGCTGCTGCTTGACTTCGCCGAAGGCCGGGCATCCTTCCGCCGTGTTGCCTACCCGGTCGAGAAGGCGCAGGCAGAGATTCGGGAACGAGGGTTGCCGCATGCGCTCGCCGAGCGCCTGGCTCGCGGCGTCTAGCTGTCTGCTGGTGGTGGCGGGCTGCGGATCGTCGTCGCCGCGCTCACGTCCGGCGCCGAAGATCCCGCCCGCGGTCGCCGCCCGGCTTTCTGCGGACGCCGACGCCGTCGCCGGTTCGCCCGGCTGTGCCGCTCACGACGCGGCGGCCCGGTTGCAGGCCGACGCGATCGCGTCGATCTCACGCGTGCCCAGCCGTTACCGGGAGCCGATCATGAGCGCCGCGAACGAGATCGCCGGCCGCGTCCCGGCCTGCCCGCCGGCGAAAAAGGAACCTCCGAAGCACGAGGAGCACGGGCCGCCGAAGCACAAGCACCGCGGCGACCACGGGCACGACTGAGGTCACCGGCGAGCCGTTCTTCGGCTGGACGGTGATCACGTCCGTCAGGGTCGTGATCGCGCCGTGGACCTCGACCTTGCCGTGGTCCTCGTCGCCGCCTTCGCCCTCGTCGTCGGCGACCGAGACGGCGAGCTCGATCTCGTCGCCGGGAGTGAGCGAGGGCAGCTGGAAGCCCGCGGGAATGGTGACGAAGACCTCGCCCTTGTGCTCGACCGCCAGCCGGAGCTGGTTGCCGCTCACGCCGAGGAAGATTCCCTCGAGCTCGAGGCCGTCCTCGTGGCCGAGGGTCTTGAACGAGCTCGCCGTCAGCCCGTTGGGGCCGACTCGAACGGTGCCGCCGACGATGTCGCCCGGCCGGTGCCGTCCTACTGCGGACGCAAATGCATGCGACGAGACGCGGACGCCGATCAGCGTGCCGCCCGCCGAGAGCAGGTAGCGGGATGCGCGCTGGCGAACGACCGTGCCGCGCATGAAGACATGGCGAGCCGCGCCGCGGACGCGAAGCGTGCCGGCCCTGAAAGTACCGTCGTGGAGGCGCTTCGCCGAGAAGACGAGGCGCTGGCCGGCGCGGAGCGCGCGGTAGCGCTTGGGCGTCGCGCGCACGGTGCGAACGACCCCACCGCGGGAGGCGACCACCACCGCGTGGCGCGTCGGGTTCTTGGCCACGACCACGGCGCCGAACGCCGACGCTGTCGCCGGAACGGCGAGGACGGCTGCGACGAGGCCGAGAACTAGGAGGATCCGCTTCATCTGATAGTCCTTTCGGGATCGGGAAACGATCGGATCACCCCGCTGGAGCGAAACGGCGGGGAAAACTTGCACGAGCGGGTAGAAATCCCCCGGATGGGTGCCTCAACCGTCGGCGGCCGGTACCGGATCGAGCGCCCGCTGGGCCACGGCGGCATGGCCTCCGTCTATCTCGGGCGCGACACCGAACTCGAGCGGCCCGTGGCGATCAAGCTGCTCGCGGAGAACCTCGCCGGCGACGACGAGTTCCGGCGGCGCTTCGTGCGCGAGGCCCGGCTCGCCGCGCGGCTGTCCGACCCGAACGTCGTCAGCGTCTACGACGCCGGTGAGGACGACGGCCGCCCGTACATCGTCATGGAACACGTCGACGGCGAGACGTTCGCCGAGCTGCTGGCGCACAGTGGGCGGCTCCCGTCCGACGAGGCGCGGGGGCTGGCGGCGCAGGCGGCGCGCGGGCTCGCACACGCGCACGAGAGGGGGCTCGTCCACCGCGACGTCAAGCCGCAGAACCTGATCCTCCGCCGCGACGGGACCGTGAAGATCGCCGACTTCGGCATCGCCCGCGCCGCCGAGACGACCATCACGGTGGCCGGCACCGTTCTCGGCACTGCGGCGTACCTGGCGCCTGAGCAGGCCATGGGCGAGGAGGTGACCGCCGCCGCCGACGTCTACTCGCTCGGCGCCGTCCTCTACGAGCTCTTGACCGGCCGGCCGCCGTTCGAGTTCGAGACGCTCGCCGATCTCGCCGACCAGCAGCAGCGGATGGAGGTCACCCCTGTGCGCGACCTCGCGCCGGAGGTACCGCCCGAGCTAGAGGACGTCGTCATGCGCTGCCTCGCCCGGAACCCGGCCTACCGGCCCGCATCGGCAGGCGAGCTGGCCCGGGCTCTCTCGGGCGGAGAGGCGCCGACGCAGCCGCTCCATCCCCCGACCGCGGTCCAAGCGCCCGTGCGCCGCGGACTCGTCAAGGACCGGCGCGCCGTCTGGCTCGCGCTGGCCGGAGTCGTCGTGCTGGCCGCGATCCTGCTGGCCGTCGCCTTCGTCGGGCGCGGCTCACATTCCACCTCTCCGCCCCCGAAGCCCGCGGCCCCCGCGGCGGTCCAGCCGGGCGCAGACGCGCAACAGCAGGCGCGGAACCTCTCCGCCTGGCTAAAGCGCTACTCCACTCGCCCCTAGCTAGGGGCGAGCTGGCAGCGACAGCCTCGTGGGAGAGGGCGTACGCGCATTCGAGTCTGCTCACTCGAGACGTGCAGCTGCCTTTCCCCGGTTAGGTGATGCCCGGCTTCACCCAAACGACCAGCTCACCGACGCTGCCGAATCCGCCGCCGTGCGCGGCGTCGAGGGCTGCTCCGGATTCGTAGCCGACGACGGGCATCTCTCCCCACCTCGCTTGGGCGGCGCTGGCTGCTCCCTGCCAGGCCGACTCAAGATCTCCGTGCCTGTGGAAGACATTGCTGAGCCCGATTACCGTCGTGCTTCGGTTCGCGACTGCGCCGGCAATGATCCCTTCGCTCCCCCGCGCCAGCACTGCGATCGTGGAGCTCGCCAGGAGAGAAGGCCTGAACAAGCCTGACTTCGAACCCGACACGTCCCAGGCAGATTCCCATTCTGCGAGTTGCTCTCCCGTCTCGACAACCCACCATCGACTCGGAAGCTGCGGCGCGTCGGCTCGCTTGGCAAGCAACCATTCGCCGCGGAAGAGGACTCGAAAGCCCTCGTCGGTTAAGTCGAGATCCGCGAAGCTGTCCTTTACCGAACAGCCTGCGCCGTGGTCTATTTGCGCGAGGAGCTGCGCGGGAGAGACGCCTGCGGCAAGCGTGATCGCATCCGGGTAGAACGGCGGCGTGCGTTTGGGGCTCGTCCACGAGTTAGTGTCGAAATGACC
>VAWL01000182.1 GCA_005883965.1 Actinomycetota bacterium | reverse complement strand
GGACCGCGAGGCGCTCGCCGACCACGCGCTCGGCCTCTTCGCCGGCGCGCGGATGCGCTCTGACCGCGGCCAGGAACGGCCCTCGCTGCAGCGCGTAGAGCCGCGCAGGCGTGCGCGCCGTCACCGTCACCGTCCGCGGCACGTCACGCAGGAGGGCGATCTCGCCGAAGCCGTCGCCGCGACGCAGCGTCGCGAGGTGGCGACCGTCGTGCGTCACCTCCAGCTCGCCGTCGGCGATCGCGTAGAAGCGGTCGCCTGGCTCGCCCTCGCGGACGACGTCCTCGCCGGCCGGCACCTCGACGGACTCGAGCTCGCGCGCAAGCGACTCGAGCTGCGGCGGGCCGAGCGGCGCGAACAGCGGCAGCGAACGCAGCAGCGAGAGCTCGACGACCGGCACGGTCGCGCCGGTCGATCGCAAGCAGCCGTGGGCGTCCATGACGGTCCGGCCGCGCCGGCGACCGCGAGCAGCGCGAAGGCCGTCGCCGTGCGCGGGTCGGCGCCCAGGAGGACGAAAGCTCCGAACCAGGCAGTGCGCCCGCCGCGAGCGCCGGCGTCAGGTGGCGGCGCCCAACCAGCGGAGGCTGACGCTCTCGATCCAGCCGGAGACGACGTTGGCCGAAGTCAGCTCCTCCGGCGTACGGGCGAGCCCGGGGACGAGCGCCGCCTGGTGGGACGGGTGAGCGTCACCGCGGTGGCGGCGACCGCGGCGAGCGCGTACGAGAGGGGCGCGGGCGCGCCGGCGAGCCGGCGAGCAGTGAGGCCGCAGTCGCGGCAAGGGCCGCCGCCTGCACCGCGTAGGCGAGCACAAGCACGCGCGAGGGTGCGAGCCGGTCGGCGAGAGTCGCGCCGAACGGCGCGAACACCGCCGCCGGAACGAGCTACACGACCGCGACGATCCCGGCCTCGGTCGCCCCGCCGCGCTCGTAGGCGTAGACCAGCATCGCGATCCAGACGCCCCATTCGGCGGAGTTGAAGCAGGCGAACGCGAGCTCGACCCGCCGCAGGTCGGGGTTGCCGAAGACGCTGCGGGCGACGCCGGCGACCCGGTGCATCACGTCCGCGGCAGTCGTTCGTGCACGGCCGCCCGGATCCGTCGCTCGACCGACGGGAAGCGCATCAGCTCGGCCAGTGCGCCGTCCGCGAAGACGAGCAGGCGCAGCGGCGACCCGGCCACGACCGTCGCGAGCCGCGGGTAGCCGTAGCCTGCGCCCCAGTCGAGCGCGGCCAGTTCGCCGAAGAAGTCGCCGGGGCCGAGGGTGGCGACGTGCTCCTCGCCGACGAAGACATCGGCTGTCCCGTCCTCGATCACGAAGAAGTCGCGCTCGGAGCCCCACTGCTCGACGACGGTCTCGCCGGGCTGCGCCTCGCGTCCCGAGGCGAGCGCTGCCACTTGCTCGGCCTCATCGGCCGCCAGCGACGCGAAGAGGGGCTGGCGGCCGAGCGGCGGCGGGACGAGGCTCTCGGTCACGTCGGGATGCCGCTCGTGGCTTCGCGCCGGCTCGCCTGAAGGCTCCTCGTGCTCGAGGAAGTCGAGCACCGCGTCTACGTCCTCGAGCCCGGTCGTGTGGTTGAGGATGCAGAGCCGCAGCGCGTAACGGCCGTGCAGGCGGGTCGATGAGACGAGACCGGTGCCGCTCCTCTCCAGAGCCGCGGCGAGCGACGCGTTCCGGGGCTCGAGCTCGGCCTCGTCCGCTCCCTCGAAGCGGCGGCGCAGGCAGACGATCCCGAGCGAGCGCGGCACCAGCAGCTCCAGGTTCTTGCTCTCCTCGACGCGGCGCGCCGCGTGCTCGGCCAGCTTGAGCGACCGTTCAATCGCCTCGCGGAAGGCGTCGAGCCCGAGGATCTGGATCGAGAGCCAGACCTTCAGTGCCCGCGAGGTGCGCGTCAGCTGCAGGCCGAGGTCGGCGAAGTTCGTCTCGCCCTCGGCGGCCCGCGCTTCGCTCAGATAGTCCGGTGCGATCTCGAACGCCGACCGCAGCAGCTTTCCGTCGCGCACGAGCAGACAGCCGCACTCGAACGGTTGGTAAAGCCACTTGTGCGGGTCGAGCGTGACCGACTCGGCGTGCTCGAGCCCCTGCAGCTCGCGGCGGCCGCGCTCGCAGAGGACCGCGAAGCCGCCGTACGCGGCATCGGCGTGGAGCCAGATCCCGTGGCGGCGGCAGACGTCAGCAAGCTCGGCGAGCGGGTCGACGGTGCCCGCGTTGGTCGCGCCCGCATTGGCGGAGACGAGCAGCGGCGAGCGGCCCGCGCGCAGGTCGGCCTCGATCGCGCGCTCCAGCGTCCCTGGCTCGAGGCGGAGGTCCTCGCGGGTCGGGAGCACGCGTACCTGGTCGGGGCGAAAGCCGAGAACCCGCGCGCTGCGCGCAACCGACGAGTGTGCCTGGTCGGAGACGTAGACGACGAGGTCGTCTCGCATCGCGCCGGCCAGGTTCTCGCGCGCGCAGGCGAAGGCGGTCATGTTCGCGGCCGAGCCGCCCGTCGTCAGGGAGCCGGCCGCCGTGGGCGGATAGCCGAGCCAGTCCTTGAACCAGCCGAGCACCTCGAGCTCGACCTGGCTCGGCCCGGCGGACTCCATCCACGATCCGGCGTAGACGTTGCAGGCGCTCGCGACGAGATCGGCGAGCGCTCCGGGCCACGTCCCCGAGCCGGGTACGAAGGCCAGGAAGCGCGGGTGGTCGACGCGACTGCGGAACGGGAGCACGTCGCGTTCGAGCCGCTCGAGCACCTTCTCGGGTGGCTGTGGGCCGGCGGGAGGCGGGCCGGCGAGCCGCTCGCGCATCTCGGCGGGGGTCGCGCGCCGGAGCGGGAGGCCGTCCACGGTCAGGCGGTCGACGAGGAGGTCGACGACCCGATGGCCCAGCGCCCGCATCGACTCGCGGTCGAGCGCCAGCCGGTCTTCCTGCGGCGAAGATCGCCCCACGGCGCGTCGAATCCTCGCAGACGGGAGGCGCGTCCTCTAGCGGCCGCGGCGCGTTCGCGTGAAGACGAAGCCGCCCAGGCCGGAGAGGATCAGCACGCCGGAGAGGGCGAGGCCCGCGATCAGCCAGGCGGGGACGTGGCCGCTGCCGCCCGCGGGCGCGGCGACGAGTATCGGGTGGCGATGTCGACGGTGGTGCCCGGGGTTGGGAGCCGTCGTCGTCGCCGGCGGCAGCGTGATGCCGGTCGAGGTGGTGCCGGTCGTCTGCGTGGTCGTGCTCGGCGTCGTGTGCCTCGTGGTCGTCGGCCTCGTGGTCGTCGGCCTCGTGGTGGTCGAGTGCGTGGTCGTGTTCGGCGTGGTTGTCGTGGCTGTGGTCGGCGTGGTGGTCGTCCCGGAGGTCATCGTGGTCGGGGCCGAGCGTCCACATTGCTGGCCTTTCCGCCGCGCCTCTCTGCTAACCGCGACCTGTCAAGGTCCGGGGCATGGCGCAGGAGGTCGTGCTCGTCCGGCACGGGGAGACGGAGTGGAGCAAGGCGCTCCGCCACACGGGTCGCACGGACATCCCGCTGACGGAGGAAGGCTGCCGCCAGGCGGAGTGCGTCGGGGAGGCACTGCGGGGGCGCTCGTTCGCGCTCGTCCTGACGAGCCCGCTGCAGCGGGCTGCGGAGACCTGCCGCGTGGCGGGGTTCGGCGACGTCGCGCAGGCGCGGGACGACCTGATGGAGTGGGACTACGGCCACTACGAGGGGCAGCGGACGGCCGAGATCTGGAAGGAGGCTCCGGGCTGGACGGTCTTCCGCGACGGCGCGCCGAACGGCGAGACGGCCGAGCAGGTCGGGGCGCGGGCCGACCGCGTGATCGAGGAGGTGCGCGCGGCTGACGGCGACGTGCTGCTCTTCGCGCACGGGCATCTGCTGCGGGTGCTGACCGCGCGCTGGCTCGGGCTCGACGCGCGCGACGGCCGGCTCTTCGCGCTCGATCCGGCGACGCTGAGCACGCTCGGCTACGAGCGGGAGACCTCGGTGCTGCGGCTCTGGAACCGCGAGATCGGCTGAACGGGACCAGCACGACAGCGCCGGCGCGGGTGGCTCTTTCGGCCGGTGGTCGCCGCGCCCGCCTCTTCCGATCATGGCACGCATGCGGCGCGGCGAGCGAACCTGGGGACGAATCGTCACACCTTCGGCACGAACACCATGCCCCTTCCCGCCGACGTCGAGGGACAGTCCCTGATCGCGGCCGCTCGCGGCGCGCGCGCTAGCCGAAGGCGATCACGCTGCGGATGCCGTCCTGGGCCTCCATCAGCTCGAAGCCGCGGTTCACTTCGTCCAGCGAGAGGCTGTGCGACACGAACGGCTCGACGTCGATCTCGCCGCCGAGCCAGCGTTCGACGAGCTCCGGCACCTGGTCTCGCCCCTTCACCCCGCCGAAGGACGACCCGGCCACCCGCCGCCCCGTGATCAGGAAGCGGGGCACGACCTCGAGCGCCTCGCCCTTCCCGGCGACCCCGCATACGGTCGCGAGCCCCCAGCCCATCCGCGCCGACTCGACCGCCTGCCGCATCACCGCCACGTTCCCGGTCGCCTCGAACGTGTAGTCGGCACCGAGCTGCCCAACGAGCTCGAGCACCCGCTCGACCGCGTCCGGACCGCCCACGACGAGATCCGTCGCACCCTGCCCGCGTGCCAGCTCGAGCCGCTCTTCCGAGAGATCGACGCAGACGATTCGCTCCGCGCCCTGCAGCCGGCACCCGGCGACCGCGCCGAGCCCGACCATCCCTGCGCCGAAGACGACGCATGAAGAGCCGGCCGCGACGCGCGCGGTGTTCATCGCCGCACCGAGCCCGGTAGAGAGCCCGCACGCGAACAGGCAGGCCCGGTCCAGCGGCGCCTCCGGCGAGACCCGGGCCAACGCGATCTCCGGCATGACGGTGTACTCCGCAAAGGTCGAGCAGCCCATGAAATGCCGCACCGGCTCGCCGTTGCGCGAGAGCCGCGTCGTCCCGTCGGGCAGGTGGCCGAGCCCCTGCTGCTCCCGGATTGCCATGCAGAGATTCGTCCGCGGGTCGAGGCAGTGCTCGCACTCGCGGCACTGGGGCGAGAAGAGCGTGACGACGTGGTCGCCGACTGCCAGGTCGCGCACGCCCTCCCCGACCGCCTCGACCACGCCGGCGCCCTCGTGGCCGAGGACCGCCGGCGCGTACCCCGAGGGGTCTGACCCCGAAGCCGTGAACAGATCGGTGTGGCAGACGCCGCACGCGACCAGCCGGACGAGCACCTCGCCCGCCCGCGGCTCGGCCAGCTCGAGCTCCTGCACCTCGAGCGGCTGCCCGAACCGCTCCAGCACCGCCCCGCGGATCTTCACAAGGCGATCCTACGAGGTAGGCTCGCCGCCGTGCCCCTCCACGGGAGCTGTCTCTGCGGCGGAGTCCGCTTCGAGCTGCCGGACGACTTCGAGCCGCGCGCCTTCTGCCACTGCGCAAGCTGCAAGAAGCTCTCCGGCGGCGCCGGCACCGCCAACGGCCGCATCGCGAGCGAGACGTTCTGCCGGACGTGCGGCTCGAACCTCTTCGGTGGCGGGTGGCCCGACTCGGAGCTGGCGAGCGTCCGCGCGAGCGCGATCGACGATCCGTTCGCTGCGCGACCGAGCGCGCACATCTTCGTCCGCTCGCTCGCCGCGTGGGAGACGCTGCCGGACGACGGGCTCGAGCGCCACGAGCAGGGCGGCTAGCCTGGCGCGCCCGAGTGAGGAGATCCTCACCGACCCGCCTCCGCCGCCCGCCGACAGACGCCTCGCATACGGGCCGGAGCCGCTCCAGTTCGCCGATCTCCGCCTCCCCGCTGACGAAGGGCCGTTCCCGCTCGCGGTCGTCTTCCACGGCGGCTACTGGCAGGCGACGTACAACCTGATCCACACCGGGCACATGTGCCGCGCTCTCGCCGACAAAGGCATCGCGACGCTGAACGTCGAGTACCGCTGCGTCGGCGTGCCCGGCGGCACCTGGCCCGCCGCCCGCGACGACGTACACCTCGCGCTCGAGCTCGCCGGGAGCCTGCCGCACAAGCCGGTCGTCCTTGTCGGCCACTCCGCGGGCGGCCAGCTCGCGCTCTGGGCGGCCAAGCACGCCGGCCTCCCGGCGGTCGCCCTCGCCCCGGTCTCCGACGTCCGCGACGCGGTGGAGAGGCGCGGCCCCGAGAGCGCGCCGGCCCGCTTCATGGCGCCTGAGCACTTCGCGGAGGGCTCGCCGCTCGAGCTGCTCCCGCTCGGCGTCCCACAGATCGTGATCCACGGCACCGGCGACGACTCGGTCCCGTACGAAATGACCCAGCGCTACGTCGAGGCCGCGGGCGGTGAGGCCGAGCTCGTCACCCTGGAGGGCGCCGGCCACTTCGAGCCGATCGACCCGCAGGCGCCGCAGTTCGCGCACACGGTTGCAGCGGTCGAGCGCTTGCTAGACGAATGAGGCGGCGCCGCCGCCCGGCGCCACCTCACTCGAGGGGAGCTGGCCCGGGCCGCCTCTCGACCCGAGCCTCCACCTCTACAAATGCGCGCGCGGGAAAATTCCTGCGCGAGGAGGGCTTGACAGAACCTAGTCTGTGCCGTCGGGCCGCGCTGTCCGCTTCGAGGCCGCGTCCTCAGTCGCCCCTGTAGTAACCACTACAGGGGCTCCCTACGTCCTTGCCTCGAAACGGCCATCGCACCCTGACGACGAGCGAGGTCCAGCCAAGCCCTCCTAGACGAGATCGACCTTGCGCACGCGCGTGAAGCCTGCCGCTCCGAGCGCCCCGGCGTCGTAGAGCCGCGTGAGCCAGCCGTGCCCGCTGTTCGGGTCGGCCTCGCTCGCGTAGGTGCCCACCGCGGCGAAGACGCGTCCCTCCTGGAACTCCCACTCCTCGATCTCGTCGTGGCCGCCGTCGACGTCTGTGCGGAAGGCCTCGAGATCCGCACCGAGGCGCTCCTTGACCGTCGTGAGCCAGTGCTCTCGCGGGTCCCGGCCCGGGTCGACGCCGCAGCGGACGAGCAGGTCGTCGTGGATCTCTTCGATCCCGATCGCATCGAGGTACGCCCGCGCCTCCGCCCAGTCGGGCGCCTCGCCCGGCTCGAGCGCGACGAGCTCGACGAATTGTCCGGCCTCCTCCGCCCGGGCGAGCGTCGCGGCGGCCGCCTCGGCGCCGTCGTCCCGCGCAACCGCGTGCTCGAGCTCGTGCTCGGGAAGCGTGGGCGGATCGTCGCGCTCGCTGAAATCGCGCTCCGCGGTCAGCTCCAGGTACGGCTCGCCCTGGTCGTCCCGCGTGAGCTGGTCCTGGACGACCTCCCAGCTGGCCGGAGCTCCATCCTCGATCGTGCTGAACGTGTGCCCGACCCGCGGCGCGTCGGGCCGGTAGCGCCGGAACGCGCCGAGCTCCTCGCGCCCATCCGGGTGCCGGAGCCGCAGCCGATAGCGCGCGGGCTTCAACAGCCCCCGCGAGCCGTCGAGCTCCTCGACGAGCCAGTCGCGCCCCTCGTAGTGGAGCACGGATCCCGGCGCCAGCGGCTCTCCGCTCGCGTACGGATGCACGCGCTCGTGCCCCGAGCGGCTGACGTGAACGAGCTCGTAGCTGATGGCCACGGCCGAAGACTACGGTTCTAGACTCGTTCCATGCTCGCCTGTCCGAGCTGCGGGACCGAGAACCGCAGCAGTGGAATGAGCTTTAGGCCGCGAGTGTCGTCGAGGCGCCCGCCGGCGAGCGGCGGTAGAGCGAGACCGCGAACACCTGGCGGATCGTGCTGACGCCCATCGAGAGCGCGAACCCGCAGAGCAGGCCGAGCACCAGCATCGCCTTCGCAGCCGGAGAGTGGGCGTGGCCGCTGAAGAGGAGCCGGGCGTCCAGGTAGAAGAGGAGGCCCGGGACGAGCAGGGCCAGCCGGAGCGCACCGAGACCGCCGGCCTCTTCCTGCCACTCGGCCTTCGCGAGCGACATCGACTGCCGGCGCGCCTCGCCGGCCGGGATGCCCTCGACGGCGATCAGCGGGATCACGAAGAAGGTGGCGAAGCTCCAGGCGACCTGCGCCGCCCGGCCGACCCACTTCAGCCCCTTGAAGCTCTCGAAGAGAGCGATCGCGAGCGAGACGGTGAGCGACCACGCGGCCCAGCCGGCGATCGGGCCGATCCTCGACCAGGCGAGCGAGAAGGCCTCCTCGAACGAGGGCTGCTGGCCCTCCAGCGCGCCGTCGGCGGCGCCGGCCAGCGCGACGTTGAAGAAGATCCCGACGAAGGTGAGCGAGTACACGCCCACGAGCACCAGTGGCACGAACAGCACCCACGGCCCGCTGACGGCGTAGAGCCAGGCGCCTTCGAAGATCCAGAACAGCGTCACGAGCAACAAGCACAGCGTCGAAGCGAGCGGGAACCAGAGCAACGCCGGGTTGGCCCGCACCACGTCGAGGCTCGCGCGCATCAGCCTGGCTCCGTCGCCGAGTCGCATCGACCCGCTCATCGGCGCGCAGAGTGAACCGACGCAGCCCCGAAAGGGGGAGCGGTAGATTGACGCGCATGAATGAGGCCAAGCTCGAGCAGCGCGACGAGGGCCTGACCGCCGTGACCGAAGGCTGGTTCGTCACCAACGTCCGCGACGGCCCGTGGGTGCAGAACGAGGTGCTCGGCGCAGCGGCCATCTTCGAGGGCGAGGACGCGCCCTTCGCGCAGCTCGGCTACACGCTCGCCGTGCTCCAGCCCGGCCAGAGCGGCG
>VAWL01000005.1:10901-22795 GCA_005883965.1 Actinomycetota bacterium | reverse complement strand
CTGATCGCCGAGTACTTCCTCGACCTCGTCGATGCGATCGACGACGAGATCGACGAGCTCGAGGACGGGATCGAGCGCTGGCCGGCCACGCAGATCCGGACGCGGATCTCGACCCTGCGGCACGACCTGCTGCACGTGCGCCGCACGGTCTCGCCCACGCGCGACGCGATCCGCCGTGTCGTCGACCGCCGCATCGACATCGGCGAGGGGCCGGGCGGCGAGCTGCTTCCCCGCGACATCGAGCTCGACTTCGCGGACGTCTACGACAAGCTGCTGCGCGCGATGGACGGGCTCGATCTCTCGCGCGACCTGCTCTCCAGCGCGCGCGACTACCACCAGGCCAAGATCGCGAACGACCAGAACGAGGTCACCAAGGCGTTGACGGTGATCGCCTCCGTGCTGCTTCTGCCGACCTTCATCGTCGGTCTCTACGGCCAGAACTTCAGGCACATCCCGGAGCTCCGCTGGGGCTTCGGCTATTGGTGGAGCTGGACGCTGATCATCCTGACGACGATCGCGCAGCTCGCGTTCTTCCGCTCGCTGGGATGGATCGGAGGCGAGCCGCTCAGCCGCCCGAAGCTGCCGCCGCTCGCACGCCTCGACCCCCGAACGCTGGCCGGCCGGAGACGCCGGCACTAGCGGCTACGCTGGGCGCGTGCCCTACTTCATCTGTCCGAACTGCAAGGAGCGCTCGATCGACCACGATCGGCGAGAGGGGCTGAGCCAGGAGGCGGTCGCGTGCCACCACTGCGGGTTCGGCTTCCTGTTCGAGCTGCTCGAGGACTACTACCCGGCTCCGGGGACCGGCTTCGTGGTCTGCGACCAGGAGGCGCGCGTGCTCGCGGCGGGGCGCGACGTGTTCGAGCTGTCCGGCTACCGCGAGCAGGACCTGATGGGCCGCGACGTGATCGACGCGCTCGGGATCACCGGCTTCGACGGGCAGAACCCGGCGCAAGTCGCGCTCGAGTGGGGCGTGCGGCGGATGGGCGAGAAGCTGGAGCTGCGCACGCGCGTCGGGCACACGAAGGCCGTGACCGCCGACTTCTTCCCGGCGTACGACGACGACGGCGGGCTGCTCGTGGCGCTCACGCCGCGTTCCTAACGAGCTCGGCCTCGACCCAGGTCTGCAGCTCGTCGAGCGCGTCGAGGGCGGCTTCGAGCTCGCGCAGCTCGGCGCGCGTGGCCGCTTCGTCGACCGAGCCGAGCAAGCCGAGGGCTTCCAGGCGTTCGGCCGCCGACTCGCTCAGGGCGGAGCGAGCGCGCTTCTCGATCGCCGCCTGCCGCAGGCGCGAGTGCGCTCGCTCGGCGCGAGCGGCGAGGCTCGCCGACTCGCCGGCGAGCGCGTCCGCGTAGATCGCGAGGTCGACACCGCGCACGCCTCCAGGCTACGCGGGCGCGTGTGACGCGACTGTGGAGACTTCGACCCGACTTGCAGGACAGAGGTCGTTCAGCACGCAGGCCTCGCAGCGGGGCCGACGGGCGATGCAGACCCGCCGCCCGTGCCAGATCAGCAGGTGCGGGAAGACGTTCCAGTAGCGCCGCGGCACGAGACGGATCAGGTCGCGCTCGATCTTGACCGGTTCGTCCTGGCGGGTCAGGCCCAACCGCTGCGAGAGCCGGCGCACGTGCGTGTCGACCACGATTCCCTGCGCCTCGCCGCGTTCGGCCACGACGACGTTAGCCGTCTTGCGCGCAACGCCCGGCAGCCGCAGCAGGTCCTCCATCCGGTCGGGCACGCGGCCGCCGTAGTCCTCGACGAGGATCTTCATCGTCCCGCGGAGGGCCTTCGCCTTCTGCCGGAAGAAGCCGGTCGGCCGGATGTCGTCCTCCAGCTCGGCGAGCGGCACCGCGAGATAGTCCTCGGGCCGGCGGTATTTCTGGAAGAGCCGCTCGGTGACCCGGTTCACGTTCACGTCGGTCGTCTGCGCCGACAGCATCACGGAGACCAGTAGCTCGAGGTCGCTCCGGTACTCGAGCGCGATCCCTGCGTCCGGGTGGTCGGCCTGCAAGCGCTCGATGATCGGCACGATCCGGTTACGCTTCGGGCCGACCCGCCGCCTCGCCTCGGCGACGTAGCTGGGAGCCATCAGGCGCCGCGGAGCCGCGGGCCCGCGCAGACGAGGTTGAGCGCGGGGCAGTCGCCGCACACGAACTCGTCCGGCGTCGGCAGGAACTCGCCCGCCTGGATGCGCGCAATCGCCTCCGACAGCTCGGCCTCCAGTCCCGGCGCCTCTTCGGCCTTGTAACAGACTGTTACTAGCTCGTCCGGGCGCTCGAGGAACTGGTAGACGACCTCGACCTCCTCGGCGCCGGCCCGGAAGCAGGCGAGCGCATAGACGAGCCGTTGGAGGTGGTAGTCGTGCTCGACGATGTCGGCCGGCGTGCCCTCGGCCAGGGAGTTCGTCTTGTAGTCGACGACAAGCGCGCGCTTGTCGTCGCGGTAGAGCACGTCGAGGCGGCCGTGCAGGAGCACGCCGTCGTGCTCGAACGCGAAGGGGCGCTCCGCCGCGGCGCCCTCGAGCGACGCGATCCGGGCGGCCAGCTCCGACTCGCAGTAGCCGGTTACGAATGCGCGGATCCGCTCGAGCTCTTCGGCGGTCGCGTCCGGGTAGCGGGCGCGCACCAACTCGTCGAGGTCTGGCGGCGTCGCCGGGGCACGCAGGTCGACCGCCTCGAGCAGGAAGTGGACGGCATCTCCGACCTCGGTGGCGGCGAGCCCGCCCTCTCCCACACCGGAGCGCTCGGCCGGGCGCAGGCCGACCACGCGCTCGGCGAAGTAGCGGTACGAGCAGCGCTCGAACAGCGACAGCGCGGAGTACGAGAGCCGGCGAACGCGGTGCAGCGGCGGCGTGGGCACCTCACCGAGCGGCGCGAGCACGGGCGCGGGTGCTTCGAAGCGGTCGACCCGCAGCAGCAGCCGCGCTCCGCCCCGTTCGATCTCCATGGGCTCCTCCCCGGCCTCGTCCAGCTCGCGCGCGTCGAGCCGGTCGAGCACCCAGCCGATCGGAGTGTTCGCATCGGCACCGCCCTCGCCGATTGCGCCGGAGACGATCAGCCGGTCGATCGCCCGCGTCATCGCCACGTAGTAGAGGCGCCGCCGCTCGGCCTCTTCGGCGTCGCGCTCGGCCTCCCGGACCGTTTCGTACTCGGGTGTGGAGAGGCGGGCCCCGCTCGCGGGATCGGCCACGCGGAAGCCGAGCCGCCCGTCCGGAAGGCAGAGGATCTCGTCGGCGTCCTGGCGGCCCCGGTCGCGGCCGGCGTCGGCGACGACCACGACCTTGAACTCGAGCCCCTTCGCCGAGTGGATCGTCAGCAGGCGGATCACGTCGGTGCCTTCCTCCTCGGCCGCGGCCTCGAGCTCCGAGGCGCCGACCGCGTCCTGCTCGGCGACGAAGCGGACGAATCCCTCGACGTCGGGGCCGCGCAGCTCCTCGAACGACCGCGCCAGCCGCGCGAGCTTGCGCAGGTTCGCGTAGCGGCGGCGCCCGTCCCACTGCGCCAGCACGGCCAGGTCGTAGTCGTGCTCGCAGACGATCTGCTCGCAAAGGCGCTCGAGAGTCGACGACGACGCCTGCGCGGCGAGCCGGTCGAAGCGCTGCCTGAACGCCTGGAAAAGCCGCGCGTCGCGCGCGGTCAGACCGTCGACGCCCTTCTCGATCCCGGCGTAGAGCGGACGCTTCGGCGCGGCGCGGCGCAGGAACACGAGCCCGTCGTTGGAGACGCCGACGAACGGCGAGGCCAGCACCGTGACCAGCGCCTCGTCGTCGTAGCGGTTGTGCAGCAGCCGCAGGTACGCGAGCAGGTCGACCACCTGCTGCTGGTGGTAGTAGTCGCGGCCGGTCGCACGGAAGGTCGGCAGCCCGGTCGCGCGCAGCGCCTCTTCGTAGAGCCGCGCGTCGGTACCGGCGGCGAAGAGGAGCACGATCTCGCCGGGGGTCGCCTCCCCGGAGTCGACGATGTCCCGGACGCGCGCGGCGATGTGGCGGGCCTCCGCCTCGCGCCAGTGCGTGCCCGTGCCCTTGTAGGTGTCCTTGTCGGTGACGAGCAGCTCGACCGCCGGACCGAACGCCGGGTCGGCGAAGCGCCCGGCGGCGTTGAGCGGCTGGAAGGTGTCCCCGAAGTCGGCCGCGAAGAGCTCGTTGATCACGTCGAGCACCTCGGGGCGTGAGCGGTAGTTCTGGGTCAGCGCCAGCACGCCGCCGACCTGCTCGCGCCGCTCGCGGAAGACCTCGACGTCCGCGTGTCGGAAGCGGTAGATCGACTGGAACTCGTCGCCGACGAAGAAGAGCTCTCCGTCCTCGCGCGCGAGGAGATCTATCAGCTCGCACTGGAGGCGGTTCGTGTCCTGGAACTCGTCGACCATGATCGAGCGGAAGCGCCAGCTCTCGCGCTCGCGGATCTCCTCGTGCTCCTGGAGCAGCGAGCGGGCGAGCTGCTGCAGGTCCTCGAAGTCGAGCGCGGACTCGCGGTCCTTCGCTGCCCTGTAGGCGCGGTCGTAGGCGAGCAGCAGCTCCTGGAGCAGCTCGCGGTCGCGAGCCGCCAGCGCCTCGAGCGCCGCCCGCTCGACGGCCCGCCGCGCCTCGACCAGCGCCTCGCCGCGCGCGAGGTCGGAAAGGTCGAGCAACGACTCGGGCCCCGGCGGCGACTCGAGGAACCGCAGGAGGCCGGCGTCGCCCGCCTCGCGCGCGGCGGCTCGGAGATCCTCGAGCCGCTCCTCGAGCTGCGGCTCCCCCGGCGCCTCGAGCTGGAGCGGCAGGCCCGACGAGCGCAGCGTCTCGTGCACGCCCGTCAGCATTCGCCGCAACCGCCGGCCGCCGTACGCGGCGAGCAGCCGCAGCCGCGCCGGGTCGTCGCCGCAGAACTCCTCGAGCGCGTCGCGGAAGGCCTCGCCGCGGAGCACGCGCCCCTGGCTGTCGTCCAGCACGCGGAAGCGCGGGTCGATCCCGGCCGCAAACGGATAGGCCCGTAGCAGCCTGTGGCAGAAGCCGTGAATCGTCGAGATCCAGGCAGCGTCGAGGTCACGCGCCAGCTCGTGGCGGCCGAGCTCGACGAGCCGCCGCCGGATCCGGCCGCGCAGCTCGCCCGCCGCCCGCTCGGTATAGGTGATGACCAGGATCGAGTCGACGTCGAGCCCGCGCTCGCAGACGGCGCGGCAGAAGCGCTCGACGATCACGGTCGTCTTGCCCGTGCCGGCGCCGGCCGAGACGAAGACGACGCCGGGCTCCTCGATGGCGCGGGTCTGCTCGAGGTTGGGTGCGGACTCCACGGTCACCTCGCTCATGTTCGCTTCACCCGGCACATCGACCAGAGGTCGCACCAGGTCGGGCAGGGGAAGCCGCCCTTCGGATCGTGGCGCACGTCGCCGTCCCGGATCCGCTCGACCACTCCGCGCGCGTGCTCCTGAGCCCGCTCGATCTGGCCCCAGAACGCCTCCTCGTCGACGTAGTCGTTGCGCGAGTAGCCGGGCACGCCGTCTTCGCGCGCTTCGGCCCGGAGCAGCCCGCGCGCCTGGCCCGCGCCGGCGAGCGCCCGGTAGATGCCGCCGAGCGGCTCGATCCCGACCAGGTCGCGGAGGACGAGCATGTAGAGCGGGATCTGAAGGTGCAGCTCGGTCTCGATCTTGCGGGCCGAGTGCGCGGTCTTGCCCGACTTGTAGTCGACGACGACGCCACGCGCTCCGAACGGGTCCCGGTCGATGCGGTCGATCTTTCCGGAGACGGTGAAGCCGCCGAGGTCGAGGCCGCGCTGCAGCTCGGGCGCCGAGCGCTCGGAGCCGAACGCGACCTCGAAGCGGTTCGGAACCAGCGGGGAAGGCGACTCGGCCTCGGCGCGGACGAGCTGCTCGAGGTCGCGCATGAGGCCGACCTCCAGCTCGCGGCGCGCGAGCTCGGGCAGGTCGGATCGCACGTGGGTCTTGAGCGCCTCGCCCAGGCACTCGCGCAGGAGCTCCAGCGCCCGGTCGAGTGTCTCCGGCTGGACGCGGTCGGCGCCGAGCGCCTTCGGGAGGCCCTTGAAGAACGCGTTCAGCGCCTGGTGGGCGACGCTGCCTCGCAGGAGCGCGTCGACCTGTGCGTCAATCGTCCGCGGCGAGACGACCCGCTCGAAGAGCCAGATCGAAGAGCAGTCCGCGAAGCGCTCGAGGTCGGTGACGGAGAAGCTCGTCTTTGCGCGGAGCTCCTCGAGGACGGCCGGGTCGGTCAGGCGGGTCGGCCGCTCGAAGGCGGCGAGCGCGCGGTCGAGGCGGCGGTCCCAGCCGTTCGCCCGCGCGAGCGCCTTCGCCGGGTCGGGCTCGGCGGCAGCGAGTGAGGCGAGGGCCCGGAGGCGCTCGCGCTCGCTCGGCGCCGACTCAAGCGTCCACGTGAGCGCGGCGAGGGGCCGGCGACGAGTCCATCGCTCGACCTCGTCGGAGTCGTAGAGGCCACGTGCCTCGTCCCAGAACGGGCTCGGCTCGCGCGGCGCACCGTCGTCTGTGGCCGCCTCACGGACGAGGTAGAGCCGCCGCGTCGGCCGCGTGCAGGCGGTGTAGAAGAGGTAGCGGTCGCGCGAGACCGGGTCGGTGCGCAGCAGCCGGCCGGCGCGGGACGACGCCTCGAGCTCGGCCTTCCGCTCCTCGTCGAGAAACGGCGAGCCGGTCGCGCGGCGCGGCAGCCGGCCCTCCTCCAGGCCGAGCACGAAGACGACCTCGAAACGGCGCGTGCGTGCGCGCAGGAGGTCGAGCACGGCCACCCGTCCGGCCTCGCCCGCGCCCGCGCCCGCGAGCCGCACCGTCTCGTGCTCGAGCAGCGCCACGATCTCCTCGCGCGAGACCTCGCCGCCGAGGCGCCGCCACTCGTCGAGCTGGTCGGCCAGGGCCACGACCTGCGACTGCGCGCGCAGGTCGAGCTGGGCGCTCTCGGCCGTCGGTGGCGCCTGGAGGGTGTGCGCGGCCTCGACCAGCGCGCGCGCCGCCTCGCGCAGCGCGGCGACCGGATCCCCGGCGGAGCGCAGTGCGCCGAGCTGCGGCAAGGGCTGGGCCCGGAGCTTCTGGATCTCCTCTTCGATCCGCGCCGGCGCCCTGACACCGCGGCCGCGAAGCCGCCCTTCGAGAAAGTCGGCGTGCCGGCGCGGAAGGCCGGAATAGGGCGAGCGCAGGAAGGCGAACAGGTCGCGCCGCTCGCCGTCGAGCCACGCGTAACGGAGCAGGCCGAGCAGCGCCTGGCCGAACGGCGTCAGTCCGAGCCGCAGCCGGCCCTCGAGCGCGTACGGCACGCCGTACGTCGCAAAGGCCGTGTCGAGCGCAGCGCGCCAGCGGTCGAGGGACGGGCAGACGATCGCGACCTGCTCGGCCGGGGTCCCCTTGCGCAGCAGTTCGAGCACCTCCTCGGCGACGAGCTCCAGCGTGCCGCGCAGGCCCGCGCCTTCGAGGAAGCGGAGAGAGCCGTCGAGCGGCGGCGCCGTTGCGGGCTTGCCGAACAGGCTCCGCTCGAGATGCGCGAGAACCGGCTCACGGGCCTCCTCGCCGGGAGCCAGCTCCTCGATGGATCCGGCGGCCAGCGCGCTCAGGTCCTCGGCGGTGCGGGAGAGAGACGCGAAGGCGTCGCGGCCCGGCTCGTAGGGAAGCGAGACCGTGAGGTCGCCGCGGGCGGCGAGCGCCTCGACGAGCGCCCACTCGGAGCCGGTCAGGTCTTCGAACCCGTAGGCGAACACCGGGCGGCCGTCCCAGGCGTCGAGCTCGCCGGCGATGCGGCCGGCCGCGTAGCCGCGCTGGAGCTCGCGGTCCCAGAGCCCGAGCCGGTCGAGCTCCTCGCGGTAGGCCGTGTAGAGCTCGGCCAGCTCGCCGTCGAGCTCGGCGGGCTCGACGAGCGCCGACTCGAGCTCGGACACGGTCGCGCCGAGAGCATCGGCGAAGCCTGCGAAACGCGACGAGTTGCTCGCAGCCGCCCGCGTCACCACCCGTCGCAGCAGCAGCCGCCGCTGGGAATCGCCGACGACCGGCCGGTGGGCTCCGTTCGACCGCGCAACGCGCCGGAAGAGGTCGTCAAAGGTGCCGATCTCACCGCCGAATAGCGCCCCGGTTCGGCCCAGCAGCCAGCGCTCGGCGCGATCGACGTCCGGCCGGTTCGGCACGATCAGGTACGGATCGGACTCGATCGCCTCGAGGTAGCGCTCGAGCAGCCGACTGACCTTGCCGGCGTTCGCCGGGCCGACGAGCAAGCTGAGACCCATCGGCCCCATCCTAGTGCGGGGCACCGACGGCCTCGGAGACGCGGGAGCCCGGCGCGGGCCGGGCTCTCGGATATCAGCTCAGGTCCGAATCAGCTCAGGCTCTGGCCGATTTCGGCCGGCGGCCGCGTCGCGCGACCGCTCGCCCGCCGAGCCGTTCGGCCTCGGTGTCGGTGAGGTCGAGCTCGCGGACGCCCTTGCGCGCGTCGGCGAAGGTGATTCGCACGGTTGCGCCCTTACCCTCTGGAATCTCGGCCCCGGACTGGTCGCTCACGCGGATGGTTTTGCGTGCCAATTGTCATCCTCCATTTCGAGGTGATTTCGCGTCAGCCTAACGAACAGTCGACGAGAATCTCAAGCGGCTTCTCGCGCGCGACGAATGCGCCACGAGCGCAGCAGGCTGAGCACGGCCCGCTCTTCGGGGTCGAGGCCGAGATCGCGCGCGCCGACGACACGTAAATGCCTGGGGCGAAAGTCGTCGATCGTGCGCCCGTCGAGATACTGCTCGATCACCGCCGGGCTGACGTACGAAGCGCGCGCAACGGCCGGCGTATTTCCGAGCCGCTCACCGACGGAGCGCATCACCGCGGCAATCCTCCGCTTCGATTCGGCCTCTGTTTCCGCGACCCCCCGCTCGGCGAGCCCGACCGCGGCCAACAGCGTCCCGCCCCAGGTGCGGAAATCCTTGGCCGTGAACTCTTCGCCCATGTGCTCCTGGATGTAGTCGTTCAGCCCCCGGCCGGTGAGGCTGCAGAGCCCGTCGGCGTTCCGGTATCGAAAGAGCCGCCGGCCGCCGGGCGCCTTGAGCAGCTCACGCATCGCCTCGGCCAGCTCCGCGTCGACGACAGCCGTGCGGACCAGGACACGGTGCTTGGCGCGGAAGCGAAAGGCGATCCGCTTGCCGCGAACCCGCACATGGTTCTTGCGCAGGGTCGTGATCCCAAACGTGCGAAAGCGTTTCGCGTAGCGCTCGTCGCCGACGCGGAACCAGCCCTGGTTGATCAGCCGAACCGCGAGCGCCGCGGTCCACTCGAATTCGAGCGGGTCGAGCTCGATGTGCGCGGCCATCGCCTCCCGCAAATCCGGAAGCTTCTCGCCGAACCGGATCAGCTTCTCGAACTTCGCGGCCTCCTGCCGCGCGCGAAACTCCGGGTGGTAGAGGTACTGCAACCGCCCCGCGCGGTCGAGCCCGGTCGCCTGCAGCTTGGCCCTCGCACGGGGCGAGATGCGCACGTCGCGCCAGGCCGGCGGGATGCGCAGCGAGTCGATTCGCTCGAGCGCGTCGGCGTCGGCGATCCGGCGCCCGCGCGCGTCCACGTAGCGGAAGCGGCCGCGCGAGCCGAGCCGTCTCCATCCTCCTCTCCTGGCCATAGAGTCTCGGATGTAGCCGCGGAGGCGCGGTCCTAATCCCGGGAGGCACATGGAGTCGAGCACGATCGTCGTCCTCGAAGGCGACGAGACGGGGCAGGAGCTGCTGGAGGAGGCGCTGCGCGTCCTGCAGCCGGAGGTGGTCGGCCTCGAGCTCCGATTCCCGCGCTTCGACCTCTCGCTCGCCTCTCGCCGCGCGACGGAGAACGCGATCGTCTACGAGGCGGCGGGCGCGGTTCGCGACGCGGGGCTCGGCCTCAAGGCCGCCACGATCACGCCGGAGGAGGCCGGCGACGTCGGCTCGCCGAACCGGATCCTGCGCGAGGAAATCGGCGGCCGCGTGATCGTGCGGACCGGCCGCCGGATCCCGGGGGTTACGCCGCTCGGCGGCGTCCACTCGCCTATCTCGGTCGTGCGAATGGCGGTCGGCGACGCCTACGGCGCCGAGGAGTGGCGCGAGGGCGAAGGTGACGACGAGGCGGCGTTCCGGACCGAGCGGATCGAGCGCCGCATCTGCCGCTCGGTCGCCGAGTTCGCGTTCCGGCTTGCCGAGGACACCGGCGCCAAGGTCTTCGGCGGCCCGAAGTTCACGGTCAGCCCGGTCTACGAGGGCCTGCTCAAGGAGGAGATGGACGCCGCGGCCGGCCGGCATCCGGAGGTCAAGTACGAGCCACAGCTGATCGACGCCACCTTCGCGCTCCTCCTCGCCGCTAGCGGCGACCCGCTCGTGATCCCGGCGCTGAACCGGGACGGCGACATCCTCTCCGACCTGGTGCTGCCGCTCCAGGGCAAGGACGTCGCCAACCCGATGGCGATGATCCTCGCCGGCGCGGCTGTGCTCTCCTACGCGGGCGAGGACGCGCAGGCGCCGGCGCGGGCGATTCGCGAGGCGTGCCTGGAGGCGGTGGCCGACGGCGTGCGCACGGCCGACCTGGGCGGCGACGCCGGCACGAGCGAGTTCACCGACGACGTGATCCGCCGCGTGCGCCAGAAGCTCGAGGTCTGATCCGCTCTCTAGTAAGCGGCCGCGGCGGGTAGCTGCTCCGCCTCGGCGAAGAGCTCGAGGAAGACGCGGACGATCTCCGGGTCGAACTGCGTGCCCGAGCAGCGCTCGACCTCGGCCAGCGCTTCGTCACGGCTGAGCGCATGCCGGTAAGGCCGGTCGCTCGTCATCGCGTCGAAGGCGTCCGCGACCGCGAGCACTCGCGCCTCGAGCGGGATCTCCTCGCCGGAGCGGCCGCTCGGGTAGCCGGCCCCGTCCCAGCGCTCGTGGTGGTAGAGGACGTATGGCAGCGCCTGGCGGAACGGGGCGACGCGGAGCAGCAGCCGCGCGCCGAGCTTCGGGTGCTCGCGAATCTGAGCCAGCTCGTCCTCGTCGAGACGCCCGGGCTTGCTCAGCACCTCGTCGGAGATAGCGAGCTTGCCGATGTCGTGCAGCGGGCCGCCGACGTGCAGGAGCGCCAGCCGCTCCTTGCTCCAGCCGAGCCTGAGCGCGATCGACTCGGCCAGCGCGGTCACGCGGGCGGAATGGCCGCGCGTGTACGGGTCGCGGGCCTCGATCGCCCGGCTGAGGGTGGAGAGCATCGCCACGAGTCGCAACGTTCAAGCTCGGGCCGCGGAACCCTTCTTCGGTGCTAGCGCCAGATCCCGGTTATTGGCGTGGCATGCGCAGAGAGACCAAGCCGCGGCAGGCCCCAGGCGTCCTCGATCGTCCGCAGGAGGCCGTAATGCGAGATGCGATCGCCGTCCTTCGCCCCGGGCACGACGAGGGGGCCGAGCGCGAGCGCGGGCACGGCGTCCGTCGCCAAGGCGCTGGTGGTCGGCTCGTCGAAGACTACGAAGATCGCGCTCTGGGCCAGCTTGGGGCTCTTCAGCAACGGCTTGAGGAAAGCGCCGAGCCATGCGTCTCCCGTCGCGACGGAACAGTCGTGCATGTCGTGACAGACGTCCGGAACCACAAGCGAGAACGAGGGCAGCCGGCCGCCCGCGAGGTCGGCCAAGAGCTGCCTGAGCGGCACCACGCGCCGCCGCCGCGCGGGGTTGGCCAAAATGTCGCGGAAGTAGAGGAACGGGTTGTGCTTCTTTGCATAGCGGCCCGACGAGGGGCCGGTCCAGCCCGGCCGCGGCAGGCCCTCGGCGTAGGTCTTCCAGCTGCGGTGGGAGCGCTCGAGCGTGTCGGCGAGATTGTGGCCCGAGACGGTGCAATCCGTGCAGTCGTCCTGGATGCCGTGCGTCGAGCCCGAGACGAGCGCGAGGTAGTTCGGCAGGCTCGGGTGGACGAGCCCGCGGTAGTTCGAGAGCACGGCATAGCGGGAGCCCAGCGC
>VAWL01000005.1:0-10810 GCA_005883965.1 Actinomycetota bacterium | reverse complement strand
CCGGCTTCCGTCCGCATCATCCGTTTCCTCCAGAAGTGGACGCCGACCACCGCGGCGATCCCGACCCCGACGATCACTGCTCCGCCGATTAGCCCATAGTGGCCGATCGCGGCGGCCGCGGCATGCCCGAAGTAGTACGCGATCAGCCCGATGAGCACCGCCCAGCAGATGCCGCCGGCCGCGTTCCAGACGAAGAACGTCCACCAGTGCATCCGCGAGATGCCGGCCGCCCAGGCGGCGGTGACGCGCAGGACGGCGACGAAGCGGGCGATGAAGATCGTCTTCGCCCCGTGCTTCTCGAAGTAGCGCTCCGCCCACTCCCTGCCGCCCTTGCTCCGCCGCTTCAGCGGCCCCACCCCGTCGAGCAGCCGGTTCGCGCCTTCGCGGCCGAGCCAGTAGCCGATGTTGTCGCCGACGATCGCGGCAACCGCGGCGACCAGGATCACCTCCTCGATGACCAGGTCGCCGCGCGAGGCGAAGATCCCGGCGGTGATCAGCGCGGTCTCGCCCGGCAGCGGGACGCCCGACGACTCGAGCATCACGAGCAGGAAGAGCGCGAGCAGCCCGTAGTGGTGGACGAGCCCGGTCACGCCTCCAGTGTAGGGGCGACCTCCAGGGCCATCAGGATCGCGTCGATCGGCTCGCCTCCGCGCAGGAAATGGCCCTTGCGGTAGCCCTCCCTCTCGAAGCCGACCTTCTCGTAGAGCCGCAGAGCCGGCTCGTTGTGGGGGAAGACGTGCAGCTCGAGCTTCGTCACGCCGACTTCCCGCGCCCATTCGACGGCCTGCGCGAGCAGCGCGCGGCCCACTCCCTGCCGGCGGTGGCTTCGCGCCACCATCAGCCCGAGGTCGGCGACGTGGCGGCTTGCCGGATGGCTGTCACGCGCGAGCGAGAGCCGGCCCACGATCCCCTCCGGCGCCTCGGCCACGAACACGGCGGCGTTCCGCGAGCGGCGGATCGCCCGCAGGTAGCGCCGCTCCGCTCGCGCCCCGGGAAAGCCGCCGTCGGAGATCAGCCAGCCCTCCGGCTCCGCGCCGATCTCCCGGCCGAGCGCCGCAAGCCCGGCGGCGTCGCCGGGCACCGCGCGCCTGATCTCCGGCTCGCTCACTCGACGACGATGCCGTGGCCACCCCGGCGCGGATCGCCGGCCGCGGCGAGGGTGCCGTCGGGCCGGAACTCGACCCCCGACGCTCCGCCGAAGAAGAGGTTGCGGCTCCGCCAGCGGATCACGTCATAGCCCCAGGCCGCCAGGCGCTCGATCTCGGCCGGGTCGGTGCCGCCCTCGCAGTGCAGGCGGTCGCCGTCGAGGTGGACGCGCGGCCGGCCGATCGCCTCCTCGACGCCGAGCCCGCGACCGACGACGTTCACGACGATCTGGAAGATCGCGCCACGCAGGCGCAGCGAGCCGGCGCTGCCGACGACGAGCCTCGGCTTCCCGTCGCGCAGGACGAGCGACGGTGCCATCCCGCTCGTGAAGCGGATCCCCGGCCGCGGCACCCGGCCGGTGGCCATCAGGTCGAACTCGCCCAGCATGTTGTTGAGCTGGATGCCGGTGCCTGGCACGATGATGCCCGAGCCCGAGCCGGTGGACGCCGTCAGCGAGGCAGCGTCGCCGCGGCCGTCGACCACCGAGATATGCGTGGTGCCGCTGACTGTTTCCGGCAGGCGCGATCGCAGCCGCTGCGCAGCGGCGCGGAGCGAGGCCGCCGCGTAGAGCTTCCGCACGAGGCCGCCGCGGTGCAGGCTGCTCCCGAAGCCGGCGTGAGACCGCGCCGACTCCTGCTCGCGCATGATCTCCGCGAGCTGCGCGATCGCCTCGGCACTGCCCGGCTCGCCGTCGATGCCGAGCCGGTCGAGCAGCCCGATTCCGAAGCCAATCAGCGCGCCGCCCGTCGAGGGCGGCGGGTTCGATTCGAACTCGTGGCCGAAGAACGGGGCGCGCACCGGCCGCCGCTGGACGACCCGGTAGTCGGCCAAGTCTTGGGCCGTTAGCGCACCGCCCTCTTCGCTCAGGTGAGCCGAGAGCTTGCGCGCGATCGCGCCGCGGTAGAAGTCATCCGCCCCGCGCTCGGCTAGCTCCTCGAGCGTCGAGGCGAGATCGCTCATCACCAGGCGGTCGCCCTCTTCGAGGCGCTTTCCGCCGGCGCTGTAGATCCTCGCGCCCTCGGGCGTGTGCCGCAGGATCAGGTCGAGAATGGCGTGGAGGTAGGCCTGCGTCTCGGTCAGCGCGACGCCCTCGCGCGCGTGTCGGATGGCCGGCTCGAGCAGCACGGGCCACGGGAGCGAGGCGAAGCGGCGGTGCGCCTCGCCGAGCCCCGCGACTGCGCCGGGCACCGCGCACGTGGCCGCGCCGATCCGGAAGACCTGCGTCGACTCGGGCGCATAGGCGACGTCCACGGGCTCCATCTCGCGGACCTCTCCCTTGAGGCCGATCCCAGGGACGGTCACGAAGTGGTCGAGGACGCGGGTCGTCCGGTCGCTGGCCCGGTAGACCAGCATGAAGCCGCCGGCGCCCGGCCCGGTGAGCGTGCTCTCGGTGACCCACGAGACGAAGGCGGCCGCGATGCATGCGTCCACGGCGTTGCCACCCGCCGCCAGGACCTCGGCACCGGCCTCGGCGGTAAGGGGATGCCCGGCCGCTACCGCCCCTCGCATGGGGTTAGCGTAGTCGTGCCGGCCAACCCTCACGATATTGTCCGATCGCTTGGTCAAGGCAACTCCGCTCGCCCGTGAAGCATCCTTGTCGGCCGCAGCGGCGGGCGCCTGCGCCACCCTGCTCGTGTGGCTCGGCCCCCCGGGCGCCGATCTGGCCGAGCATGCGTACCAGCGGACGCTCTTCCTCCACCACGGCTTCGCGCTCTGGAACAACTTCTGGTACGCGGGCCGCTACAGCTTCGTCACCTACAGCGTCCTCTACTACCCACTCGCGGGGCTGCTCGGGATCCGCCTCCTGGCCGTGGCGACCGTTTCGACCGCGGCGCTTGCCTTCGCAGTCGTCATCGGCCGCGAGTGGGGCCCCGCGGTGCGCTGGTCGAGCCGGACGTTCGCCGTCGTCTGGGCCGGGATCGTGCTCTCGGCGGCCTTCCCGTTCGCGTTGGGCGCAGCGCTGGCGCTGCTGGCGATCTGGGCGCTACAGGCCCGCAAGAACGGACGCTTCGCGCTGCTTGCCGCGCTGACGATCGCCGCCAGCCCGCTCGCCTTCCTCCTCCTTGCCTTGCTCCTCGCGGGCTTCGGCCTCGCGCGCTGGCGCGACCGCTCGGCGCTGCTCGTCCCGGGGCTGATCCTCGTCGGGTTCGGGGCGGTCGAGGCGCTGCTCTGGCGGATCTTCCCCGGCGGCGGGCTCTACCCGTTCTCGCCGCAGGAGCTCGCGGCGGCGATCACGTTCTGCGTCCTCGGCGCCGGGCTGACCTGGCGCGTCGAGGGCGCCCGGGCGCTCCGCTGGGTCTTCGTCGTGTATTTCGTCGCGTGCACTGCGTCGTTTCTGATTCCGTCGGCCGTCGGCGAGAACGTCGCGCGGCTGCGCTATGCCGCGGTGCCTGTGTGTGTCCTCCTGCTCTCGCTGCGGCGCTGGCGGCCGTTGCCCGTCTGCCTCGGGGCGCTGGCGCTCGCGGTCTCGTGGAACGTGACGCCGATCGCGTTCCAGTACCTCAAGGGGCGGGCCGATCCCGCCTCGAAGGCGGCCTACTGGTCGCCGGCCATCTCGTTCCTGCGCGCTCACCGGTCGCCGTCCTACCGGGTCGAGGCGGTCGACACCGCCGGGCACTGGCCCGCCGTCTACCTGGCCGAGGCGCAGATACCGCTCGCTCGCGGCGACTTCCGCCAGAACGACTTCCCGCAGAACAAGCTGCTCTACGGCGACCTCGGCCGCGCGACCTACCTGAGCTGGCTCCGGAGCCTCGGCGTCCGCTACGTCGTCCTCACCGCGGCGCCGCCGGACTACAGCGCGGTCGGCGAGGCGGCGCTGCTCCGCAGTGGCCACTCCGGCCTGCGGCGCGTGTTCCGGGCGACGAACCTGGCGATCTTCGCGGTGCCGCGGGCGCGCCCGATCCTGACCGGGCCCGCGCCCGCGCGGGTTCTGAAGATGACCGGCTCACGCCTCCTCGTCGATCTTTCGCGCCCCGGCCGCTACCGGCTCGCGGTCCGCTACTCGCCGTACTGGAACGCCGAGAACGCGTGCCTCGCGCGGGCGGCCGATGGAATGACGACGATCGAGGCCCGCCGTCCCGGCGAACTGCAGCTCGCGTTCCGCGTGAGCGCCGCGAGCGCCCTCGCGGCCGTGGTCGGCGACGACAAACGCGCCTGCGACACGAGCTGACCGGGCCGAACTAGGTCGCGCGACGGTGTGCGTGTTGGTTTTCCCCGGGTGGGTGGGGGTTTGGGACGGTACCCATCGCCACAGCTCGCCGTGTGCCGATTTTGTGACTTTTTGGGGCCCTTAGCTAGGGCTGGAGGAAGCTCGGCGGCTCGAGCGCCTCTTCGTCCGCCGCTTCGGCGCGCATGGTGATCCGCCGCTGCGCGGCGCGGGCGCCAAACCCGGTCGCCACCACTGTGACCCAGACCTGGCCGGTCAAGCGGTCGTCGATCGTCGCGCCGAAGATGATGTTCGTGTCGTTCGTGGCGGCCGAGCGGACGACCTCGGCGGCCTCGTTGACCTCGAACAGTGAAAGGTCGTCGCCGCCCGCGATCGAGAGCAGGATCCCCTTCGCCCCCGCGATCTCGGTATCGATCAGCGGTGAGCGCAGGGCGCGCTCGGCCGCCTCGCGGGCGCGATTCTCGCCCGTCGCCGAGAACCCGATGCCCATCAGCGCAGTGCCGGCGTCCTTCATGATCGTGCGAACGTCCGCGAAGTCGAGGTTGATCAGGCCCGGCAGCGTGATCAGGTCGCAGATGCCCTGCACGCCCTGACGGAGGACATCGTCTGCGATTCGGAAGGCGTCCAGCATCGAGGTCTCGCGATCGAGCACCTCGAGCAGACGCTCGTTCGGCACGACGATCACCGTGTCGCAGTTGCCACGCAGGGAGTCGACGCCGTCGGTTGCCTGACGGTGCCGTCGCGTGCCCTCGAACTTGAACGGCGTGGTGACGATTCCGACCGTCAGCGCTCCGAGCTCCTTCGCGATCCGCGCGACTACGGGTGCGGCCCCGGAGCCGGTGCCACCGCCCTCGCCGGCGGTGACGAAGACCATGTCGGACCCGCGCAGCGCCCGCTTGATCTGGTCGTAGGCCTCCTCGGCGGCGCGGCGCCCGAGATCCGGGTCCGCGCCCGAGCCGAGCCCTTCGGTCAACTCGCGGCCGATGTGGATCTTGACCGGCGCGTCGCTGGTCTGAAGCTGCTGGATGTCGGTGTTGACGGCGACGAACTCGACCTGCGAGATGTCGGCGTCGATCATCCGGTTGACCGCGTTCAGGCCGGCGCCGCCGACGCCGACGACGCGGATGACGGCGATATACGCGCCCGGCTCGGGCACGCGGTGCAGCCGTGGCGGCGGCTCCGGGAGCGGTTCGAGACGCGGCCGCTCGGGCTCGCGCTTCGGCTCCGGGCGAGCCTGCGGCGGCTCGGGCTTGCGCTCGGGCAGACGCACCGGCTCGGGTGCGGCCGGCTTGGCCTCTTCGACCCACTCGGGGACGTGCTCGACCGTCTGCTCGGGCGGCTCGGCCGGGGTCGGCGCGGCCTCCTGCTCCGGCTCGGTGCGGCCTTCCTTCTCGGCCTGACGCTGGGCTGCCTCCGTGGCTCGGAACAGCTCGGCGAGCGGGCCCTCACGCATGCTCGCGCGCCTGCGCGCCATCGAGCACCTCCTTCGCAAGCTCGCGGTAGGCCTCGGCGGCGCTTCCGCTGGGGTCGTACTTGAGGACGGAGGTGCCCTTGACCGGGGCCTCCGCATAGCGAACGGTCTTGCGAATCCTCGTGTCGAAGACCAGGTCGCCGAAATTCTCCTGGAGGATCTCCACCGCCTCGCGCGAGTGCAGCGTGCGGCTGTCGAACATCGTCGGGAGGATCCCTTCGATCGCGACGTCGGGGTTCAGGTTCTCGCGGATCATCGAGAGCGTGTTCTCGAGCTGCACGAGCCCTCGCAGCGAGAGGTACTCGCACTGGACCGGGACGATCACGCCGTTCGAGGCCACCAGCGCGTTGATCGTCAGAAGGCCGAGAGAAGGCGGCGTGTCGATCAGAACGTAGTTGTAGTTCTCCCTCACCTCGGCGAGCGCCTTCTCGAGCGCTCGCTCGCGGCCGATCATGCTCGAGAGCGCGAGTTCGGCGCCCGCGAGGTCGATCGACGAGACGGCCAGGTCGACTTCCGCATGGTGGATCACTTCTCCGATCGGAAGCCGGTGGACGAGCACGTCGAACATCGAACGTTCGATCGTGTCCGGGTTCAGCCCCTGGCTCATCGTCAGGTTGCCCTGAGGATCCAGGTCGACCAGGAGCACCTTGAGGCCGTGTTCGGCGAAGGCGACTCCGAGATTCAGGGTCGTCGTCGTCTTCGCCACCCCGCCTTTTTGGTTGGCGAAGGAGATCACGTGCCCCATCGGCACTCCTTTGGCGTTTTCGGTCCGGATTCCCGGTCGCGGAAGCAGGCGGGCAAGCCCCATTGAGCCCCTTTCTTCGCTCTCATGCTAGCTATCCCTTCGGAAATTGCCCGGAAATTCCCGCTTCGGCCAGCAGGAGCTTTGGCGCGGGCAAACGCCCCTCACGTCAAGAGCCGGACGAGCGCGGTCGCAGCCGCGGCCACGACCACCACCGCCGGCAGGGGCGCACGAGCCGCGATCGCGAGCGCGGCGGCGCCGACACCGGCCAGCCGGGCATCCAGGACGATGCGCCCGTCGCCGCCCACGGTCTGCGTGACGACGAGTGCCGCAAGCAGCACCGGCCCGAGCAAGACGACCACCCCGGCGAGGGGCGCCGGCAAGGGGCTCCGTCCGAGGAGGACCGGCCCGGAGGCCTTGAAGATGACCGTCGCCACACCGACAACGAGCACAACCGGCCAGACGGTCACGAGCGTCCTCGCAGGCCAAGAAGGCACGCTGTGCTCGCGGCCACGATCGGCACGCCGGCAGGTGTGAATGGGATGAGCGTCAGCGCGATCGCTCCGCCGAGCAGCGCCGCCAGCCGCGCGCGCGGAGTCGCGAGCTGCGGGATCAGCAGCGCCAGGAAGAGCGCCGGGAACGCCCCGTCGAGCCCGAGCGCCTTCGGGTCGCCGAGTGCGCGGCCAAAGACCACGCCGACCCCCGTCCCCGTCACCCAGGCCGCGTACAGGACGATGCCGGCGCCGAGCAACAGGCCCCGGGCGTAGCGTCCGTCACCGCGGCTCGACAGCGCCCAGGACTCGTCCACGATCAGTTGTGCTTCAGCCAGCCGGCGGAGGCGGTGCCCGTGGAAGAGCCGCGCGACCGAGATCGAGATCGGAACGTAGCGACCGTTCAGAAGCACCGCGGCCGTGATCGCGGCCACGGCGCCGCCGCTCGTGCCGAGGATCGAGGCAGCCGCGAACTGGGCCGAGCCGGCGAAAGTCGTCGCGGACATGACCAGCGGCGCGACCGCGCCGAGGCCCGAGGTGCGCGCAAGCAGCCCGAAGGAGACGCCGAAGAACCAGACCGTCGCCGCGATCGGCAGCGAGGCGCGGACGCCGTCGCGATAACTCGCCCCCTCTGACGACACGCCCCATTCTGCCCGTCGGCGGCGCCGTCACCGAGCCGCCGCGCCGACGCCTGCGGGAGCCTGCTCACGCGCGGCCAGCGCGTCTCGACATCGCTCGAGCGCGTCTTCCGCCGGCTCGGTGCCGCCGGGCTCGGCGCGGACCCACGCTTCCGCCTCCACGAGCAGCGCCCGCACCTCGGCGAGGAGCGCGCCGGCAGGAGCCCGCCCGCGTTCCAGCGCCTCGATCCGCCCCAGCCTTCGCACGACCGCACGAGCCTCGTCCATGACGACCGAAGCTAGCGGAGAAATCCGTACGCGTGTGTGCCCGGACCGTGCCGAAAGCGTTACCGTCTTTCCACAGCCGTGGCCCCGAATCCAGACCGCGACCTCGCCGACGCGCGAGCAGCCATCGACCGCGGCGACGAGGGGGCCGCCCTGAAGCGGCTCGAGAAGGCCCGGCGCGGCTACGCACGCCTCCACGACGCCGCGGGCCTCGAGCATTTGCTCGTTCTGGCCGACGTCCTCGAAGCGACCAACGAAGGGGCGCGCACCGGCCGCGACAACCTCCTCTACGCGATCAGGCAGAACCTCCGCCTCGAAGCTCGCCGGCGGGCGCAACAGCGGGGTGAGGCGTGGCAGGACCCGTACCCAGGGCTCCAGGCGCCAACGGAGCACACCCGCATCGCCATCACTCGGGGAGTCAAGTTCTGGATCGCCCTCGGAGTCGTCCTGGCGACGCTCGTGATCGCAGGCGTCTTCGTGGCGGTCGCGGTCTTCTCGGCGAGCACTACGGACGTCACGGTGCGGCTCGTGAACGACACGCGCTCACGGGTCACGGTTCGCGGCTGCGACGACAGCGACTGCGCCACGATCTGGACTCAGGCCGATCTCGATCCGGGCCTCAGCGCCGAGCGCGACGTGCCGGTGGACGACATCGTCGAGTACTTCGAGGTCAAGCAGTCGGGCCGGACACTCGAGTGCCTGCCGCTCCGTGTGCACGACGCCTACGAGCGATCCGGGGAACGGGCTTCAGTGCTCGTCGGAAGGCTGTCGGCCGCAACGCCGTGCCCCGGCATCACCGTGCTGCCGAAGGTTGCGCGGGAAGTCGGGCTCTAAGACGCCAGCGCCGCGAAGTAGCCGGCGGGGCGCGGCCTGACGCCGAGCAACGCCTCGTCGAGCGACGCGATCAGCGCCGGGCGGTCGCCGTTGGCGAGCGCCTCGACAAGCGCCTTGCGCACCGACTCGGCAGCAGCCCGATCGGCGGTCTCACCGCGCCCGAGCGCGCGCAGGCGCCCGAGCTCCTCCGCGCGGTCGGCGCCGGTCTCGCCGAGGAGGACGGCCGCACGGACCGTCGCAGCCCAGACGCCGTCGGTGCCGCCGAGCAGCGCGGTCAGCGCCTCGCGCAGCTGCTCGGACCGGAACGGCTCCTCCGCGAAGAGCGACAGCTCCCAGCGGTCGAGCGCCTCGGCGAGCTCGGGGTCGTCCTCGGCGCGCCCGAGGCGTTCGAGCAGGTCGCTGGCGAGCCGCGCCCGGAAGGCGTCGAGCCTGGTCGGCTCGCCGGGCGGCTCGGTCGCAGCGATCGGCATCACCGGCCGGATGCCGAGCGGCCTCCAGTCAAGCCGCTCGAAGAGGACCGGCCCCGCAGCGACCGGCGCAGCGGTGGCCAGACGCAGTGCGCTGACGGCGTCCGCGAGCTCTGCAGGCGCGTCCGGTGCGTCGGGTGCCTCGGGCGAAAGGGTCCGCTCGACCTCGAGCACGCAGAGCCGGTCGGGCTCGCGGCCGAAGCCGGATGGCAGCAGCCCGGACGCCTCCGGCCAGTGAGCGGCCAGCTCGCCTGCGGCGACCAAGCGGACCTGCAGGCCACCCGTCAGAGGCTGCGGTGAGCCGACCGAGATCCCCGTCAACGGCGCGAGCGCGGCATACGCGCGCCGTTCGGCCAACAGCGTGTGCTCGAAGGCCGCGTAGACGCGATCGAAGGAGTCGTCGCGCCAGTCGGTCCCGCCGGCCGACTCGGTCACGTCCGCGAGCAGCGGCAGCAGAATCGTGCGCAGCAGCGCCTCGTCGCCACCCGCGCCGCGCTTGCCCTGGTGCGCGGCGGCGTAGATCGCGGCGGCGGGCTCGGCGCGCAGCTCCTCGAGCGCGAACCGCGCGTCGGCGAGCGCGCCGAGGCGCTCGGCCCTCGCCTGCACATAGGAGCGGAGCAGTGGCCGGTACTCGTAGAGCGAGGTTCGCCCGCGGCCGTTCGCGTGCTCTTCGAACACGAACGGGATCTCGTCGCCCCCCTCGACGTCCGCGGCCAGCACGGAAAACGCGGCCAGGCAGAAGCAGCGCAGGGAGCGATAGAGGTGCGGGGCACGCACGGCCATGTCAGCTTCTACGGGAGCGGGAGCTCGTTTCCTGTCTGGAGCTTGCCGCGGACCGCCTCGAATTCGACCCGGCGCCCTTTCATGGATCAGGCTGGCAGGCCGGGCACCAGTAGGCGGTGCGGTTGTCGTCCCCTTGCCCGCGCGAGCGGATCGGCGCGCCGCAGCGAGGACAGGGCCGCCCCGCGCGCCGGTAGACCGCTCGCTGCGGCCGGCCGCCGTCGAGCGCCGCCCGCATCAGCCGGGCGGCCTCCGCGAGGACACACTCGAGGTCCCCCTCCGAGACTGCGCCCAGGCGCTGCCACGGCGAGACCCGCGCGCGCCAGAGGGCCTCGGCGCGCCAGACGTTTCCGATCCCGGCCACGAGCCGCTGGTCGAGGAGCGCCTCGCCAAGCTCGCGCCTCTGGTCGGCTCGCCGGAGCCCGCCGACCATCCCGGGAAGGTCGGGAGGGTCGGCGAGAATGTCGGGCCCGAGCCGCAACGGCGATCGCCTGGTCAGCTCCAGCACGGGCCCGTTCCAGAGCAGCGCCTCGTGCGTCGGCGAGGCGAGTACGAGCCAGGGCCGGCCGCGGAGCGGCTCACCGCGCGGGCGAACCTGCCAGCGTCCGCGCATGCGCAGGTGGCTGCGCAGGACGAGCCCGCCCTCGAAGCCGAGCAGGAGGTTCTTGCCGACGGCTTCCGCGGTCTCGAGCCGCAGCCCGTCGAGCCGCGGCGCGAGCTGCTTCGCCGCCGCCTGCGGGTGTGGAGTCTCGACCGCTACGCGCTCTCCAACGAGCACCTGGAGCGCCCGCGCGGCTCGATGAAGCGAGTC
>VAWL01000004.1 GCA_005883965.1 Actinomycetota bacterium | reverse complement strand
CGGTGTCTCTTCCCGCAGCCGCCGCCTCCCGACATGGCCCCGAGCTGCGCCGAAGGCGGCGTGCTCGGCGTGCTACCCGGCGTGATCGGATCGATTCAAGCGACGGAAGCGCTGAAGCTCGCGCTCGGGATCGGCGAGCCGCTCGTCGGGCGGCTGCTGCTCTACGACGCGCTCTCGGGCGAGTTCGACGAGATGAAGCTGCGGCGCGACCCGGCCTGCCCGGTCTGCGGAGAGTCGCCCTCCATCACTGAGTACGTCGACTACGTCGAGTTCTGCCAGGGGGTAGGACATTGAGCCGCGTGCGGATCCCGCCGACGCTGCGCGCCGAGACCGCCGGCGAGCGCGAGGTCGAGGCCAGCGGCCGTACCGTCCGCGAGCTGCTTGACGACCTGATGGGCCGCTTCCCCGCGCTGCGGGGGCAACTGCTCGAGGACGACGACCTGGCGCCGTTCGTGAACGTCTATGTCGAGGGCGAGGACGTCCGCACCCGCGACGGCTTGGACACGCCCGTCGACGAGCGCTCGCAGGTCATCTTGCTTCCGGCCATGGCCGGTGGCTAGCCCGGTCGCAGGCTCCCTTCTCGAGCTCGTCGGCAACACCCCGCTCGTCGAGCTGCGACGTCTCTCGCCGAAGCCCGAGGTCAGGCTCTACGCGAAGCTCGAGGGGCAGAACCCGACCGGCTCGATCAAGGACCGCGTCGCGCTTGCGATGGTGGAGGAGGCGAACCTCGAGCCGGGACAGGAATTGCTCGAGCCGACGAGCGGCAACACCGGGATCTCGCTCGCGCTCGTCGCGCGGCTCAAGGGCTACCGGCTCACCTGTGTGATGCCGGAGAACGTCACCGAGGAGCGCCGCCGCCTGCTGCGGCTCTACGGCGCCGAGATCGTCGAGAGCCCAGGGGCGGAGGGGTCGAACGGCGCCGTCCGCCTGGCGCAGGAGCTCGCCGAGCGCGAGCCGCGATACCGGATGCTGTTCCAGTACGCGAACGAGGCGAACCCGCGCGCCCACTACGAGGGCACGGGCGCCGAGGTCGCCGAGGCGCTCGACCGCGTCGACGTGCTCGTCGCGGGGCTCGGCACCGGCGGCACGCTGATGGGAGCGGGCGCCCGCCTGCGCGAGTCGTTCCCCGATGTGACGGTCGCCGCGGCCGAGCCGCTCCCCGGCGACCCGGTGATGGGCCTGCGCTCGCTCGACGACGGCTACGTGCCTCCCATCCTCGACGTGGAGAAGCTCGACCGTAAGCTGCTCGTCTCCAACGCCGAAGCGGTCACCGGTCTCCACGCCCTGCTCGAGCACGAGGGCGTCTTCGCCGGCGTCTCCTCGGGCGCGGTGATTCACGTAGCCCGCCGCCTCGCTTCCGAGCTCGACGAAGGCGTGGTCGTCGCCGTCCTCGCCGACGCAGGCTGGAAGTACCTCTCGGCGCCGTTCTGGGAAACCGGCGCCGCGCCGGAAATGGAAGAGGCCGTCTGGTGGTGATCCCGTCGGCGATCCGCGCCGAGCTCGAGGAGCACGCGCGCGCCGAGGAGCCGAACGAGGCCTGCGGCCTGGTCGCCTTCCGCGACGGCACCGCCGAGCGCTACCTTCCTGCGCACAACGCCGCCGCGAGCCCCTACCGCTTCGAGCTCGAGACCGACCCGCAGAATTGGTTCCTCGAGGACGAGGGCTACGAGCTCGCCGTCTTCCACTCACACCTCTCGTCACCGCCGCGTCCCTCGCGCACCGACGTCGAGAACATCGGCCTCTGGGAGGGCCGCCCCTACCTGATCCTCTCGCTCGGAACTGGCGAGCTCGCCGCCTGGCGGATCGCCGGCGGCGAGATCGCCGAACTGACTCTCGACTAGGTCGAGGTGAAAACGCCCTTCATGCCGAACTTGGCATGGCTGTCCACCGTGCACTTGAAGGAATGCTTGCCCTTCGACAGCTTCACGGTGAGCGTGATCGACTTGCCGTGCCTGATCACCGGCGTCTTGTGGCCGGCGATTGCGAAGTCGTGCTTGAGGACGCCTTTGTTGACGAGCTTGAAGACCACGGTCCCATGCGGCGCGCTCTTGCGCGAGAGCTTGTACTTGTACTCGGTCGCCGTGACCGTGACGGTCGTCTTCGCCTGAGCCGCCGGCCGCGCGCCCGCGACCGAACGGAGGTCACGATACCTCTTTGAGGCGGCCCTCCTCCGGTTCCTCGGGGACAAGCTCGACTTCGAGCCGTTCGATCCGGGAGCCCTCGACCTCGAGCACCTTGAACCGGCAGCCGTCGGCCTCGACCTCGTCGCCCTGCTCGGGCGCGCGGCCGAGCAGGCCGAAGACGAAGCCGCCGATCGTGTGGTAGTCCTCGACCGGCAGCGCGCGGCTGAACTGCTCGTTGAAATCGTCGATCGGGAAGGTGCCGTCGATCCGCATCCGGCCGTCGGGAAGCCGCTCGACCGACTCGTCCGGGAGGTCGAACTCGTCCTCGATCTCGCCGACGATCTCCTCGAGCAGGTCTTCGAGCGTGACGATGCCCTCGAGGTCGCCGTACTCGTCGACAACGATCGCCATGTGCTGGTTGGTGCGCCGGAAGTCGGTCAGCAGCGCGGCCAGGTCCTTCGTCTCCGGGACGATGTGGGCCGGCCGCAGGAGCTGCTCGACCTGGACGCCCGAGATCCCGCGGTCGACCAGCGCCGAGAAGAGGTCGCGCACGTGCAGGACGCCGACGATCTCGTCCAGCGACTCGCGGTAGACCGGATAGCGGGTGTAGGGCGACTCGATCACCGCCGCCAGCGCCTCCTCGGGCGGCAGCTCGACCGAGAGGGCGACCACCTCGGGCCGCGGCACCATCACCGTCGAGACTTCCTTGTCGGCGAAGTCGAAGACCTTGTAGAGCATCTCCTGCTCCTGCTGCTCGATCTCGCCGTGCTTGGTCGACCGGTCGAGCACCATCTTCAGCTCGGCCTCCGAGAGGACGTCGTCGTCGTCGCCCGGCGGCTGGAGGCCGAGCGCGCGGAGCACGAGCTCGCTCGAGCGCTGCAGGATCCAGATCAGCGGCTTGAACACGATGAAGAACCCGCGCACCGGAGCGGAGACGGCCAGCGCGACGGTCTCGGAGTGACGCAGCGCGATGCCTTTCGGCACCAGCTCGCCGATCACCACGTGCAGGAACGTGATGATCAGGAACGCGAACGCGAAGGCGAGCACCGCGGCCATGATCGGGTCGAACACGCGCGCCAGCGCCTGCTCGCCCAGAGCACCGATGGCCAGGCTGGTGCCGGTCACGCCGAGCTGCATCGCGGCGATGAAATGCGGTGGGTCGGAGACGATCGAGAGGACCGCCCGCGCGCGGCGGTTGCCCTGCTCGTCGAGCTCGCGGATGCGGGTGCGCCGGGCCGTGACGAGCCCGTACTCGGCCGCCACAAAGAACGCGTTCAGCAGGATCAGCGCCGCGACGCCGAGAAGTTCGAGAGTGACGGTCACGTCTGCGCCCCGTCGGGCGGACGTCTAGGAATGACTTCGTCGTCCAACCGGATCTACATCCCAGTATAGGAGACGGTGCTGCCGTCACCGCCGCGCCGGGCCCGACCCTCGCGGACGAGCCGTTCCAGGTGCGCGAGCGCCTCAGCAAGCGCGAAACGGCGCTCGCTCGCGTCCAGCTCCTCGCCGAAGAGAGCGACCGAGACCTCGTAGCCGGTTCGGGGCTCCTGCCCGAGCGCGGCGGCGGTCTCGTCCAGGCGGAGGCGGTGGTGCTCGACGATCTCTTGGGCGCGTTTCACGGGATCTTCCACTGGATCGCCGTGTCCGGGAAGCGCCAAACGCGGCGCGAGCTCGATCGTGCGCTTCAGGGACGCGAGATAGTCGCCGAGCGGATCGGGCCGGGAATCGGGATAGAGGCCGACCGTGGGAGTGATCGCGCCGAGCAAGTGGTCGCCGGCGATCAGGATGCCGTCGCGCTCGAGGCAGATGTGGCCGTCCGCGTGGCCGGGAAGCTCGAGCACGCGCCAGCCTGCGACCTCATCGCCTTCGCGGAGCGGCTCGGGATCGGGCGCGTAGCGGATGAACGGTCTGAAGGTCCCGGCCTCCCGGCGCAGCTCGGACGCTGTCTCCTCCGGGAGGCCGTTCGCGACGAGGTAGTCGGCGAGCCGCTCCGACCAGTCGGGCGTTCCCCAGACACGCTCGCACTGCTCGTAGTCGTGCGCGCCCTGGAGCACCCGGGCTGCCGTGAGCGCCTGCGCGTCCTCGCCGCCGCCGACGTGATCCGGGTGGAAGTGCGTGACGACTATTCTCTTGACGGGCGCGTCGAGCTCGGCGAGCGGCGCGAGGCGTTCCTCCGCGCCCGGGAGCCCCAACCCGGTGTCGACGAGCGTCCAGCCGTCCTCGCCCGGCAGCAGGTAGCAGTGCACGTGCGGAATCCCCAGCGGCAGCGGGAAAGTGAGACGGCGGATCCCTCCGGAAAGCTCGTCCACAGGCCTATTCAATCGCCTGCGCGCTGAACAGTGACTGTCCCTGTGACTGTCCCTGTACGAACGTATGTTCTATGATGCCGGAATGCGCGCGGAGTACCGGGAAGAGCCCTGCAAGGTCGCGCTGAACCGCGTCAAGGGGATGGCGTTCGACTGGTCGCTGAACCCGTACATGGGCTGCGTACACCGCTGCACCTTCTGCTACGTCCGCCACTTCGAGCGGCGGGCCGAACGGCCTTCCGACGAGCGCTACGGCGCTTCGATCCGGGTGAAGACCAACGTCGCCGAGGTTCTGCGCCGCGAGCTGGCGCGGGCGAGCTGGGAGCACGAGTCGGTCGCCATCGGCGCCGCCACCGATCCCTACCAGCCGGCGGAGGGGCGCTACCGCCTCACCCGGGGCTGCCTCGAGGCCCTGCGCAACGCCTCGAACCCGTTCAGCATCATCACGCGCGGGCCCCTGATCGTCCGCGACGCCGACGTGCTCGCCGAGGCCGCGCGCCGTGCATCGGTCTCGGTGACGTTCTCGATCCCTTCCCTCGACGAGGAGGTCTGGCGGCGCAGCGAGCCCGGCACCGCCCATCCGCGCCAGCGGCTACGGGCGCTGAAGACGCTCGTGGACGCGGGGATCAAGGCAAGCGTCGGCATGGCGCCAATCCTCCCGGGGATCTCCGACCGGCCGGAGCAGCTTGCCGAAGTCGTCCGCGCGGCGCGCGAGGCCGGCGCCTGTGGAGTCTGGGCGAACCTGCTCTTCCTGAAGCCCGGCACGCGCGAGCACTTCCTCGACAACCTCGCCCGCGACTGGCCCGAGGAGCGCGAGCGCTACGAGCGGCTCTATGCGCGCCGGGCGTACCTCGGCGCCGACAAGACGAAGCCGCTCCGAGAGCACGTGCGAGCGCTGGCGAGAGAGCACGGCGTCCGCGACCGCCGCCGCGTCCGCCTCGAGCCCGAGCCGCCGGTGATCGCCGAGCAGCTGGCGCTAGCGCTCTAGGCCTCCCGCGGGGCCGCCGGCCCGAGGTCGCAAATTCGGCACTTTCCGACGTGCCGCATACAATCCGCAGGCCGTGGCAGAGCAGGCCGTCGAAGAGCGAAGGAACGGGGAGATCACCTGTCTGATCGCGGACGACCACGAGGTCGTCCGCGAAGGGCTGCGCCTCTCGCTTTCTCGCGCCCCGCACATTCGCGTCGTCGGCGAGGCAGCCGACGGCGAGACGGCGGTCGCGCTGGCCGAGCGACGCCGGCCCGACGTCGTGATCATGGACGTCCGGATGCCCGGGATGGACGGGCTCGAGGCGACCAAGATCCTCAGCCAGAAGGCACCCGACGTCGCCGTCCTGATCTTCACGGCCTACAGCGAACGCCCGCTACTGCGCCGCGGCCTCGAGTCCGGCGCGAAGGGCTACATCCTCAAGGAGGCGCCGCATCAGACACTGCTGAAGGCGATCGACAAGGTCGTCGCGGGCGAGGGCTTCGTCGACCCGGCGCTGATGCCGGCCTTCCTCTCCGGCGCCGAAGAGGAGATGCTGACCGCGCGCGAGCGGGAGATCCTCAAGCTGCTCGCGGACGGAATGTCGAATGCGGACGTCGCCGGCAAGCTCTTCATCAGCCAGGAGACCGTGAAGAGCCACGTGCGCCACATCCTGACCAAGCTCGAGGCGGACACCAGAACGCATGCCGTGGCGATCGCGCTTCGCGAAGCGATCATCGACTAGGCCGGGACTGCTCGTCGGCGCGGTCGCGCTGGGGGCCGTCGTCTCGGTAATCGGGCTCGCGATCGGATCGAGCGCGCTCGCCTTCGCCGGGCTCGCGGCGGCGATCGTGGGCGCGAGCGGCTTCGCCCTCCATCTGATCGTCACGGAGCGCCGCAGGCACGAGTATGCGGAGGGCGAGCTCGAGTCGCTGGTCGAGTCGCTGGGCAGGATCGCCGAGAGCCTCGACCCCGACCAGGTGCTCGAGCGCACGCTCCGCGAGGCGAAGGACCTGTTCGGTGCGAAGGCCTCGCTGCTGTCGCGGGAGGACACGCCGCGCACCGACACCGCGGCGCTTGTGCCGCTGCACATCCGGCACGAGAGGATCGGCGCGCTCCAGCTCGTGCGTGCGAAGCCGCTCGACCGCGAAGAGATCGCTCGGGCGACGCTGCTGGCGGACTTCGCCTCGCGGGCGATCGAGAACGCGCGCCTTCTCGAGGAGGCCCAGGTGCGCGAGGCCGAGCGTGCGCGGCTGTCCGACCAGCTCGTGATCGCCGAGCAGGAGGAGCGGCGGCGCCTGGCGCTCTTCCTGCACGACGGGCCCGTGCAGTCGCTCGCAGGGATCAGCCTGATGCTGGACGCGGTGGTCGAGTCGATGGCGGCCGACCGGCTAGACGAGGCCGACCAGGTGCTCCGCTCGGCGCTCGAGCGCCACCGCGACACGATCCGCTCGCTACGTGACCTCTCGTTCAACATCGAGCCGGTGGTGCTGCGCGACCAGGGCTTCGCGCCCGCGGTGCGCGCATTTGCGGACCAGGTCGGGCTCTCGAACGGGATCCAGGTCGACCTCGACGTCGAGGCGGGCGAGGCGCTGGCGGAGAACGCGCGCGTCGGCCTCTACCAGATCATCCGCGAGTCGGTTAACCAGGCGCTGAGGCGCGGGCCGCCGACGCGAATCTCGATCCGCGTGGCCGAGGCCGAGGACGGGGGCGTCGAGACGGTGATCGCGGACGACGGCGCGGGCGAGCGGCGCCGGGCGAGCTACGACGACATCGAGGAACAGGCCCGGACTCTCAGCGGGCGCGTCGAGGTCGAGGCCGGCCAGGACGGCGGCACGGCGGTGCGCGTGACGCTGCCGCCCTACGCGGCGCATCGTTAGCATCGGCCGTATGGAGAACGGGCAGCCCCAGCAGCAAACGCACCTGCGCTTCGTCTGGACGGCGAACGGCTACGAGCTACGCGAGCGCGAGGGCGAGCCACCGGGCGTCGGCGAGCAGGTCGAAGAGGACGAGATGTCCCTCCGCGTGACCAAGGTCGCCCCCTCCCCGCTCCCCGACGACCGGCGCCGCTGCGCGTACCTGCAGCCGCTCACCTAGCCGCCTCCTCCGCCGCGATCCGGCCGAGGACGAGCGCCTGGGCGAGCCCGCTCGAGTAGCCGCCGGTCGAGATACCGCCCACGTCGACCCCGGCAGCGAAGAGACCCTCGACGCCCTCGACCCGGGCACGCTCGTCGACGCGGATGCCGCCCTGGGTATGGGTGACCGCGGCGGCGACGTGGAGGCGCAGCTCGGCGCCGGCCGCCTCGACGGTCCCGCCCGCCTCGCGCAGGGCGACCACGCGCGGGTCGTCGCGATGGTCGGCCGAGACGACGAACCACGCCGTGCCGCCCGGCTGACGGGCAATCGCCTGCGCGAGGTCGCTCTCGTGCCACGCCGGTGGGCCGGCGAAGAACTCCTCGCCCTGCTCGTTCAGGAAGCGGGCCTGGCCGTCCCAGAGCTGGGAGAGCCGTACGTAGTCCTCCTCCTCGATCTCGGCCGGCGGCGCCGGCATCGCCCGGCCGTAGAACTCCTGGAGGTCGCCGGCGATCTCTGCCCCTCGCGCATGCGCGAAGTCGAAGCCCTCGCCCTCGCTCCACGGGTTCGAGCGCACCAGGAGCTTGTGTTCGCGTGCGTACCGGACTGGGAAGCCGCCGGTGGCGAGCACGAGCGGCGCCTGCGCTTCCGGCGGCAGCCGCTGTTCCAGCCGCACCTCGCCCGCGGCGCGCACGAGCGCGCCGGTCAGGCTGCGCGGGTCGAAGCGCTTCCCCGTCGTCAGCGGGTTGGGCGTCTCCTCCCAGACGACCTCCGGCCCCAGCGAGACCAGCCATTCGAGCGCCTCGTCGAAGCCGTCGAACACGGTTCGCTGAAGGCGTTCGTCCCCGCCGGGGCATTCTCGGCGGAAATCCTCGAACGTGAGGTGACGCCAGATCACGCAGCTGGAGAGCAGCATCGAGCCACCCGGCCGGTCGCCCTTTTCGATGAGCAGCGGATGGATCCCGAGCTCACGCGCGCGCGCCCCCGCGCAGAGGCCGGCCATGCCGGCGCCGGCGATCAGCACTAGGTCAGGGAGAAGCTGGGCTTGTGCTCGACGTACTCGACCTTGACGTGCTCAGGCCCCCAGACGAAGACCGCGTAGGTGTTGGGCGCGTCGACGATGTCCGCGATCTCGAGGCCGAGCTCCCTCGCGTCCGAGATGTGTTCCTCGGCGGACTCGACCTTGACAGCGAGATGGTTCAGCAGGGGCCGCTCCGGGTCATCCGGCTCGCCCTCGTGGAACTCGACGAAGGCGCCGCCGACCTCCACTCGCGGCATCCCCGACGGCCCGGGCAGAGCGGCCTCGAAACCGAGCTGCTCGTAGGCCTCGGCGGTCTCCTGCGGCGAGCTCGACCTCAGCGCGACGTGGTCGAGGTCGTACTCGACCTCCGTCGGCGCCTCGACGAGGCCCAGCCGCAGGCCTTCGTGCACGTCGAAATAGAGCTCGCCATCGCGCGATCGGTCGACCCGCAGGTCGTCACCCAGCGTGCGCTCGGCCTCCTGCAGGCTCGAGACCCGCAGCGCGATGTGCTTCAGCGCGCCCGGCTCCCGCGGGCCCTCGGCCGCGAACAGGGTCAGCTTGCCCCGCCGCGCGTCCGAGCCGACGAGCGTGAACGCGTCGGTGCGGTCGACGACGTGCATGCCGACCCGCTCCGTGACGAACTTCGCGATCGGGTCTCGGTCGGCCACCCAGAGGGCGACGTGGTCGAGGGTCTCCGGCCTCACCACGGCAGGATAACGAGCCGCTACTTCCTGCGGTCGACCGCCCGCTGGAGTTGCTGCTTGTTCATCCTCGAGCGGCCCTTGATGTTCATCCGCTTGGCCTCGTTGTAGAGCTGCTCCTTGGTGCGGCCGCGCTGGCGGTTCGTTCCCGAGCGCAGCCCGCCGCGCCGGCCGGACGACAGGTCACGCGTCGACGAGCGCGAGCTCTCCCGCGCTTCGCCCTTGCGGGCGCGTTCCTTGTTGACCGTCCTGGCTGCTATCTCTTTGGCCCGCTTGGTCGAGCGTCCCTGCTTCTTCTCGCTCTCGAGGACGTGCTCATACTGCCGTTCGCGCTTGTTGCTCCAGACTCGCTGTGGCATTTCGAATCCTCCTCGGTAGGTTCGAGGACCGCGTGCCCGAAGCTGCGCTTTTTATTCCAGCGGCTCGTTCTGGACGTTGTGCTCGGTGGCGTACTCGTCGGTGAGCTTGTTGATCACGTCGGCGCCGTCGCCGTAGGCGTAGTTGATCTTCACGAACGCCTCCCATTTCGCCGGAAGCGCGTCCTCGGGGAAGATCGCCTCGACCGGGCACTCCGGCTCGCACGCGCCGCAGTCGATGCACTCCTCCGGGTCGATGACGAGGATCCGGTCGGCCTCGTGAATGCAGTCGACCGGGCAGACGTCGACGCAGGAGCGGTCTTTGATGTCGATGCAGGGCTCGGCGATGATGTATGTCACGGCGCGTCAGTCTACTGACGCCAAAAGCTGGTCGACGAGCTCCTTCGCGCGGTCGTCGATCGCCGATTTTGCGATCACCTGGTCGAAGCCGGCGGTGTGCGCGCGACGGAGGCCGGCCGTGTCCGTGTGGTTCGTGAAGCCGAGAATCGGGACGTCGGGATAGGCGTCCGCGACCTCCTCCGGCTCGATCCGCGAGACGTCGCAGATGACGAGGTCCGGCGGGTCGATGTTGTCGGCGGTTATCAGGTGGTGCCCCGGCAGGAGCCCCTCCAGCTTTCCCCGGAAGAACACGTCGACCCCTGCCAGCAGGATCGTCGCCATCGCCCGTCAACGCTAACACCCTGCGCAAGTAGGATCGAGGGCGTGGCGGAGTACGAAATGGTTGCGCGGCTCGATGAGATCGAGCCCGGCTCGCTCGCCTGTGTGAAGGTCGGCGAGACGGAGCTCGCGCTCGCCCGCGTCGACGGCGAGGTCTACGCCGTCCAGGGCCACTGCCTCCACCTGCAGGGGCCGCTCTGCGAGGGCCGGCTCGACGGGCACGTGCTCAGCTGCCCGTGGCACGGCTGGCAGTACGACGTGCGCAGCGGCGAGAACGAGTTCGACCGCGCGATCGTCCTCGAGACCTATCCGGTGAAGGTCGAGGACGGCGAGGTTCGCGTCGCCCTCTGAGCTCGAGCGCGGCCTCGAGTTGATTCGTCAGGGCGAGTACTTCGCCGCGCACGAGGTGCTCGAAGACGTCTGGCGCGCGGCAGAGTCCGAGGAGCGCGACTTCTTCCAGGGGCTCGTGCACGTCGCCGTCGCGTGGTACCAGGCCGGGCGCGGCAACAGTGTCGGCTGTGAGCGGCAGCTGGAGAAGGCCGCCCGCCGCCTCGGGCCCTACGCTCCGGAGCATCTCGGTGTTGACGTGACCGCGATCCTTCAGCAGGTGGCGGCGGCCGAACAGGTCGTCCGTTCGGGCTTGCTGGAGCTGCCGCAGCCGCTGTGAAGGTCGCGGTCTTCACCACGTCGTACCCGCAGCACGAGGGGGACCTTGCGGGGCGGTTCGTGTTCGACCTCGTCGAGCGGCTGGGGACGCAGGGGATCGAGATCGACGTCGTTGGGCCGGGCGCCTACCGCGACTACGGGCTGACTGGAAGCGGCGGCGCCGGGCTCGTCGCTAGCGTGCGGCGGCGGCCCTGGCTGGCGCTGCCATTGCTGGTCTCGATGACGCGGGCCCTGCGGCGGGCGGCCCGGGACGCGGATCTCGTCCACGCGAACTGGCTGGCGGGGGCCCTGGTCGCGCGGTTCGCCGGTCGTCCGTTCGTCGTGACGTTGCACGGCTCGGGGACCGCGGGGCGATTTTCCGACCTCGGGCTGGCGGAGCGATCGCCGCGTGTGGTGCAGTGGCTGCTGCGGCCGGCGCGGGCGGTGATCGCGGTGTCGCAGGTGCTCGCCGAGGCGATGCGCGCCGCCGGCGTCGAGAACGTGCACGAGATTCCCTACGGCGTCGGTATCCCGGCGCAGGTCGGGCCGGAGGACGACCCGCCGACGGTGCTGTTCGCCGGGCGGCTGTCGCCGGAGAAGCGGATCGACGTCGTCGCGGCTGCGACCGAAGGCCTGCCGCGGGTCGTCGCAGGCGACGGGCCGTTGCGGTCGTTGCTGCCGGATGCGCTCGGGTTCGTCCCGCAGGCGGAGCTGTTCGGCCTCATGGAGCGTGCAGCTGTCGTGCTGCTCGTCTCCGAGCGCGAGGGGCTCCCAAACGTCGTGCTCGAGGCGATGGCGCGCGCACGGACGGTGGTCTCGACGCCGGTCGGCGGCATCCCGACGGTGATCGAGGACGGCGTGACCGGCTTCCTCGTTCCGATCGGCGACGTGGCCGCGACGAGAACAGCGCTTGAACGGGCACTCGGCGACCCGGAGCTCCGCCGCCGGATCGGCGCCGCCGCCCGCGAGCGCGTCAGGGACTACTGCTCCTGGGATCGCGTGACCGAGCGAACGCTCGCGGTGTACGCGGCTGCCGTCGAAAACGGCCGTGTCCGCGAAACGTAAAAACCGGTGTCAGACACCGGTTTTTGTCAAGGGCTAAGCGTGCCGAGAGCGTGACGCTTTGTCCCCAGGCGTCAGAACTGGCCGAGGCCGACCGAGTCGAGGACTCGGTGCAACGCCACGTTCAACCACCAGTCGCGGTCGAAGAAAAGGAGCAGCCCGAGCGCGACCAGCGTGAAACCGCTCGCGACGCGAATGTACGTGTAGTGGTCGCGCACCCAGCGGAATGCAGCCATCGCGCGCGTGAACGCGATCCCGATCAGGACGAACGCCGCGGTGATCCCGAGCGAGTAGGCCGCCAACAGGATCACGCCGCGCACGACAGTGTGCGAGTCGGCGGCCAGGGCCAGGATCGCCGCCAACGTGATCCCGACGCACGGCGCCGCGCAGACCGCGAACGCCCCGCCCAAAAGCGCACGCGAGCCGCTCGCCCGCGCCCTCCCCAACGCACCGGCCGCGAACATGCGCTCGGGCCAGGGCAGCAGCCCCGCGAACGCTAGCCCGAGCACGACGAGCACGAAGCCCGCGACCTCCGTCTGCTGCTGCTTGTCGAGCACGCCGCCGATCGCCGCAGCCGCTGCGCCCAGCAACACGAACACCACCGTGAAGCCGAACGCGAACGGGATGCTTGCCAGCACGACCCGCCGCGCCACCCCCCGCTCCCCGAGCCGCTCGACCTCGACCGCCGAGACCGCCGACAGGTAACCGGGCAGGAGCGGCAGCACACACGGGAACGCGATCGAGACAACGCCTGCGAGGAACGCGACCGGGATCCGCTCAACCATCGAGGCGCCACAGCTCTTCGTCGACCCGCGCCTCCAGCTCCGGGTCGAGCGGTCGCTCCGGGGACTCGGGCGGACCCGGCTCGTCGCGGCCGCGGGTCCAGCGCCAAGCGAGCAACCCCATCCCAGCTGCCCCGCCGAGAATCAAGACCAGCGGCAGCACCCAGGCGAGCAGGTCGAACCCGTGCCGCGGCGGCGCGGCGAGGATCCGCGTCCCATACTGCGCGACCAGCTCCCGCTTGATCTGGCTGCGCGTGTCCCCCGCGGCGATCCGCCTCTGGATGTAGCGCTTGACCTGCGCCGCCGCCGGCGAGTCCGACTGCGCCAGGGTTTCGCCCGCGCAGACCGGGCACATGATCTGGTTCTCGAGCTCGAGCAGGGTCGGGTGCTGCTCGCTCGCCGCCGCCGGTGCCGCCAGCAGCAACGCCGCTGCGAGCACCGCGAGGAGCTTCATGCCTGTCGCGCCTTGTCGATCCCGCTGCGCAACTGCGACGCGGTCACCTGGCCGGCGACGTGAGCGACCACGCGCCCGCCCGGGTCGACGAAGAACGTCTCCG
>VAWL01000103.1 GCA_005883965.1 Actinomycetota bacterium | reverse complement strand
ATGGATTCGGGGTCATCGGCGAACGAAGCTCGACCGAGCCCAGCCCCTACGGCTTGCGCGGGAACGGCATCGTCAAGCACGTCGGCGAGTCCTACGACCACGTGCTCTTCGTCGCGGGGCTCTCAAAGGCCTATTCCTCCCTCGCGGCCTTCCTTGCCTGCCCGAGCGAGCTCAAGCGCCTCCTCAAGACGGCGGCGCCGCCTTACCTGTACTCCGGGCCTTCTCCGATTGCATCGCTTGCGACGACGCTCGCGGGCCTGCACGTGAACGAGCAGCGCGGGGACGCGATCCGCGCCGGCCTATGGGAGAAGACGGCGACCGTGCTCGAGTGCCTCGACCGGCTTGGGGCGCACACGCCGAACAACTCCGGGTTTCCGATCATCGAGATCCCACTCGGTCACGGCGAGGACATCGACGCGGTCGGGAGATTCCTCTTCGAGAACGGCATCTACGTCACCCTGGCCGCCTATCCGCTTGTGCCGAGAAACGAGGTCGGCTTCCGGATTCAGATCACGGCGGCGAACACGCAAGCCGAGATCGAACGCCTCGTCGACGTTCTCGGAAAGCTCGCGAACGGGTTCGATCTTCAGCCATCGACGCGGGCGGAGCGCGCGGCGTGAACCTTCGCGAGACCTGCGGCAACTGGCGCAAACACGCCTGGGCGTGGTACCTCGGGGCCGGCGGAGCGCTTGCCGCCGCCTACCTGTTCTTCCCGCCGCTCGCCGGCAACGGGCCGCTGATCAACTTCCTCGGCCTCTTGGGCGTGATCGGGATTGTCGCCGGCATCTTGATCCACAAGCCGAAGGCCCGGACGGCCTGGTGGCTGTTCGTCCTCGGCCAGTTCCTCTTTTTCAGCGGCGACCTCTACACCTACAGCTACCCGAAGCTGTTCCACACGGACGTCGGCTTCCCCTCGCTCGGCGACGGGCTCTATCTGACGGTCTACCCCGCCCTAATGGCCGGAATGCTTCTGCTGGTCAAGCGCCGGAACCCGCGCCGCGATCCTGCGGCCTTGATCGATGCCGCGATCCTGACGATTGGCGTCGGCCTGCTCTCGTGGGTGTTCCTGATCTCCCCGAACATCCATCTCTCGGGGCTTTCCTGGCTAGCCAAGAGCGTCTCGATCGCCTACCCGCTCGGCGACGTGCTTCTGCTCGCGGCCGCGATTCGCCTGGCGGTCGACGCAGGCAAGCGCGCGCCGGCTTTCTATCTGCTCGCCGGCAGCATCGTCTGCCTGCTCGCGACCGACTCGGGCTACAACCTCGCGCTTCTGAACGGCACCTACAACCACCAGCTCGTCTACGACGCCGGGTGGATCTTCTACTACCTGTTGTGGGGCGCTGCCGCGCTGCACCCATCGATGCGCGCGCTCGAAGAACCCGCGACTGACCTTCGGACCCGGCTGACCCCGCTGCGCCTCTCGCTGCTCGGCGGCGCCTGCCTGATTGCCCCCGCGATCCGCTTCGCGCAGGAGCTCGGCAACCCGGACGTCCTGGTGCTCATCATCGCCTCCGCGTTCCTCTTCCTGCTCGTGGTCGCGAGGATGGCGGGGCTCGTCCGCCAGGAGGGTCGAGTGGTGTCGCGCGAGCGCGCCTTGCGGGGCGCCGGGATCGATCTCGTCGCCGCGGCCAGTCACGACCAGGTCTGCGAGGCTGCAATCGCGGGCGTGCGCCGTCTGCTCGGCGACGATCCGTCCGTCCGGCTCGCACTCGTTGGCAACGATGAGGCCGAGGTCGTCGCCTCGTCAGAGGAGGGCAGCTGGCAACTCGACGACTCGACAGCCGACTGGCTGGCTCGGGCCCAGGACGGGCCGCTGCACACTTCCTACGAAGCCGTGCCCGCCTTCGTCCGGGCCGAGCTGAGGCTGTTCGCCGGCGACTCCGTTCTCGTCGTTCCTCTCTCGATCCGCTCCGAAGTGCGCGCGCTGCTTGTGGTCTGCTCGCCCACGAGTGTGCAACCGGCACTCGTCGACTCACTCGAGGCGCTCGGCGCGCAAATCTCGCTCGCCCTCGACGGCGCGTCGCTCGCCGCCGATTTGCATCGGCGTCAGAGCGAAGCTCGGTTCCGCTCCCTCGTCGCTCACTCCAGCGACTTGATCACCGTCCTCGATGCCGAAGGCGTCGTGACCTACCAGAGCCCTTCGATCGAGCGCGCGCTCGGCTACAGCGCCGTCGACATCGAGGGAAGCCGATTCGACCGGATTCTCAGCGAGGCCGACCGGCCTCGGCTCCAACAGCTGATCGCAGGCAACGGATCCAGCGGCCCCGACGGCCACACCTTCGAGTGCTCGCTCGAGCATCTCGACGGCACCAGCTTGAAGTTCGAGGTGCAGCACACCGACCTCCGGCACGACGAGCACGTCCGGGGCATCGTCCTCAACAGCCGGGATGTCAGTGAGCGGAAGGCCTTCGAGGAGCAGCTGGCTCATCAAGCATTCCACGACCCCGTGACCGGCCTCGCCAACAGAGCGCTGTTCTCGGACCGTGTCGAGCACGCCCTGATGCGGGCGCAGCGAGGGTTCCCCGACATCGCCGTGATGTTCATCGACCTCGACGACTTCAAGACCGTCAACGACAGCCTCGGCCACGCGGCTGGAGACCGCGTCCTCGAGGAGGTCGCTCGCCGGCTGCTGATCGCAGTGCGCCCGACTGACACCGTCGCCCGCTTCGGCGGCGACGAGTTCGCGGTTCTTCTCGAAGGCGTGACGGACTCGCCGGAGGCCGCAGATGCAGCCGCGCGGATTCTGCAGGCCCTGGAGATTCCGACCGAGATCGAGAACAAGCAGGTCTTCCCGCGCGCGAGCATCGGAATCTGCCTCGTCGACCGCGAGAATGCTGCGCCGGATGCAGCCGAGCTCCTCCGGAACGCGGACGTCGCCATGTACATGGCCAAACGTGACAGCAAGGGGAGCTACCGAGTCTTCGAACCGACTATGCACGAACGGGTCGTCGAGAGGCTCGAGCTGCGCTCGGAGCTACAACACGCGATCGACGCCGGCGAGCTCGAGTTGCACTACCAGCCGGTCGTGCGGCTCCAGGAGCACCAGATCCTCGGTGTCGAGGCGCTTCTACGCTGGAACCACCCGACCCGCGGCACGATCCCGCCGCTCCAGTTCATCCCGCTGGCGGAGGAGACAGGCCTGATCATCCCGATGGGTCGCTGGGTGCTGGAGACGGCGTGCCGCGAGGCAGTGCGCATCCAGCACGAGTTCCCGCGCGCCGAAGCGCTGGCGATGAGCGTCAATCTGTCGGTCCGGCAGCTGCAGTCGGATTCGATCGTGGCCGACGTACGCTGCGCCGTCGAGCAGAGCGGCCTGGATCCATCGGCCCTCGTCCTCGAGATCACCGAGTCCGTGATGATGGCCGACACCGATTTCGCCGTCCAGCGGCTCGAAGACCTGAAGGCGCTCGGGATCCGTCTCGCAATGGACGACTTCGGCACGGGCTACTCGTCGCTGAGCTACCTGAGCCGTTTCCCGGTCGACATCCTGAAGATGGATCGCTCCTTCGTCGGCTCGGGCGAGAACGTGGCCCTGACCTCCGCGATCATCGCACTCGGCGCGAGCCTCGACCTGGATGTCGTCGCCGAGGGCATCGAGCTTCCCGAGCAGGAGAACTCGCTGCACGACCTCGGCTGCGAGATCGGACAAGGGTTCCTCTTCGCCCGCCCGATGGACTCCGGCGCCTTGTTCGACTTTCTCTCCGGGCGCCCGGAGTGGACGGACGCGGGCAGCAGGCCGGCGTCCAATGCAGCATAGTCACGAAGCGCTCGACCGCCCGGGAGGGCTTTCCGGCGGTCACCTGCTTTCGCCGCTTCGGCACCGGGAGTTCCGGGTGCTCTGGGCGGGAATGGCGGTCTCGCTTCTCGGCGACGGCATCTTTCTGATCGCAATCGCGTGGGAGAGCTACACGCTCTGGAACGCTCCCGCGGCACTGTCGATCGTTGGCATCGGGATGGCAGTCCCGACCGTGCTCTTCCTGCTCGCCGGCGGAATCGTGAGCGATCGTCACGACCGCCGTCTCGTGATGATGTGTGCGGACGGTATTCGAGCCTTGGCTGTCGCCGTTCTCGCCGTGCTCGTACTCGCGGGCTCGCTTCGTTTTTGGGAGCTCGTGGCCCTGGTCGCGATCTACGGCGTCGGCACGGCGTTCTTCACGCCCGCGTTCGAGGCCGTCGTCCCGGATCTTCTGCCGGTCGAGGACTTGCCCGCGGCGAACTCGCTCGACCAGTTCGTCCGGCCCATCGCCCTCCGCCTCGCGGGCCCGTTCCTCGGGGGCGCGCTGGTCGCCGGCGGTGCAGGGCTCGCGTTCGGCGTCGACGCAGCGTCGTTCGGGGCCTCTTTCCTCGCAGTGGCCGCGATCCGGCCTCGCGTGCCCGCTCGTGACGAGACGAACGCATCTGCGCTCGTAGCGGTCAAAGAAGGGCTGCACTTCATCCGCAAGCGCGTCTGGCTCTGGGGCACGCTCGGCTCGGCTGCCATT
>VAWL01000102.1 GCA_005883965.1 Actinomycetota bacterium | reverse complement strand
CGAACACGTCGAGCCGCTCGTCGGCGAGCAGCTCCTCGACGAGCGGATGGAGGACGGGTCTCGTGGTCTCGGCCAGGTCCATGACGAAAGACGGAACCGCCGGTTCCGCCCTCCAATCGTAGCCCCGGGCGGCTTGCTTGAGGGATAGTGGTTCCATGCGCAGGCTCGCGATCGGAGCGGCGGCGGTGCTGCTCAGCGTCACCGGATGCAGCGGCAGAGGCCACGACGCCGCAGCGCCTGCGGCAAACCGGCATCTCGTCTACGTCGCCGGCCAGGACCCGTCGCAGGCCGGCGTCTGGCTCGCCGACGTCGACGGCTCACACGCGCGCCGGCTCGGGCCCGGCTCGGTCGCAGTCCTGACCCCGGACGGGAAGACGGTCGCGGTGCGGCGTCCCGGCGGGATCTACCTGCTCTCGACCGGCGGCAAAGTGCTGCGCCGGCTGACCTCGCGCCGCCTGCGGCCGCAGGCCTGGTCGCCCGACGGCCGGACGCTGATCGCGACCCGCGCCGGAGACCTCGCAGTGCTGGAGCTTGACGCCATCGACCGGAAGACCGGACGCGTGCGCTTGCTCAGCAGCGGCTCGATCTACGGGTTCGACTTCTCGCCGAAGGGCGACGAGCTTGTCTACTCGCGCGCACCGAGCGTCACCGGCCAGGGGCTGTGCGGCGATGTGTTCGACCTCTACGTGGCGAAGCTCGCCGGGGGCGCGCCCCGCCGGCTGACCCGCGACGGGACCGAGGCGTTCCCGGTCTGGGGCCCGAGCGGGATCGCCTACTCGAACTTCCCGGGCGGCGGCACCATCGAGGACTGCTCGGCCCCCGGAATCTGGACGATGAGCCCCGACGGCTCGAACGTGAAGCCGCTCATCGAGCGCGCTCCCTCGAACCTGGCCGGCGACGGGCTCTACGGGCTCCAGCCGCTCGCGTGGCTGGACGGCAACCACATCCTGACCGGGATCCGCTCCGACGGCGGGAACCAGGGCGCAGTGCTCGACACGAAGAGCGGCAAGCTGCGCCGGCTTCCCGACTACGCGGACGAGGCCTCGAGCGACGGCCGCTTCGTGGTCGGCAGCGGCAACGACGTCAGGGGCGTCCACCTCGCGATCTACGGGGCCGACGGCCACCGTGTCTACCTGCGCAAGGACGCCTGCTGCCCGGACTGGAACCGCTAGCCCCAGGCGACGTCGAAGATGCCGTCCCCGTCCGGACGGAACCCCGGTAGCGCGGCGATCACGCCGGTGAGGTCGACCGCGCCGGCCGCGCCGGCCGCATCCAGGACCGCAGCATGCTGCTCGGTGTCGGCGTAGAGGAGCCTGTCACCGCGCCATACCAGCCATGCCATCCGCTCGCAGACGTTGAAGTCGAGCTCTTGCTTGTAAAGCGGATCGGCCGCCGTGTGTCCGGCGGCCAGCTCGTAGACGGTCTCGCTCCCATGCGAGCCGTAAGCCGTGTTGCCGCTCGTCGCGGTGAAGGCGACCGCCGTCCCGGCAGCGTTGAGCTCGAGCGAGCTCGAGATGCCATCCGCGCTCTTCGGCGGCTTCGGCAAGACCGTCGTGGCGAAGACATGTCCGCTGAAGTCGAGCACGACAAGTCGCCTACGGTCGTGCAGCGAGACAAGTTGCAGGAGCGGCTCGATTGTCGGCCACCCTGTGACACCGAGCCTGCGAAGCGAGCCGAGCTCCCACACCCGGACACCATCCGAGGCGACGAGCTTGTCATCCCTCAGGTAGACGACCTTTCCCGCTACACGGTCCGGGTGGGCTTCGGGCGCGTGCGGCGCCAAGGCGCGTTCGAGCCGGCCGTCTCCTCGGCGGACGACAAGCGCGCTGCCCCGGTTCCGCTGGATGATGAGCGCACCCGACCTGGTGAAGAGCAAGGGCGTTTCGTCCCGGGCCACCGCGTGCTCTGCTCGCCCGTAGGCGGCAAGGTAGAGGCGCGAAGGCCGACGGAAGCTCGTGTAATAGGTGAACGCGAGCTTCCGTCGCCCGAGAAGGACCTCCCCGACGCTGCCCGGGTGAGTGCTGCTATAGCGGTCGTGAGAGCGCCAGAGGACCTTCATGCCGCGGCCGATCAGAATGTGGCCGCGCAGGAAGCCCGACCAACTCAGGTCTTCGGGTGAATAGCTGCTCGCGACCGCCGGAACCGGCCTCGTCCAGGCTCCCTCGTAGGCGACGTTTCCCCCGGGCTGAAGCGCGAATAGCCCGCAATTGGTGGTCACGACCACGGACGCCGGAAGCCCGGCGGGTGCTGGTGGCAGGGCAGCCGAACAGTGTGCGGCGCTTCTCGCCGGCGCGGCACCGACGGCACCGGCCACGAGCAGGGCTGAGGCGAGCACCCAGAACGCCTTCATGACCACCCTACGGCGTGCGCGCGATCAGAGGTCCCTCGCTAGTTGAACTTCGCCTGGGCCGCTTCGAGGCCCTCGTTCGCGATTACTTCCGCGGCGTCGGCCGCGCGTGCGACCAGGGCCTCGACGTCCTCCTCGGACGCGAAAGGCGAGAGCACCCAATCCGCAACGGGTCGCGGGTCGCCGCGGCCTGGCCGCCCCACGCCGATCCGCAGGCGTAGGAAGTCCTGCGTGCCGAGATCCTGCGCCAGCGAGCGCAGGCCGTTGTGGCCGGCGAGGCCGCCGCCGCGACGCGCCTGCAGCCGCCCGGGCTCGAGGTCGACGTCGTCGTGGGCGACGAGGATCGACTCCGCGGGAACCTTGAAGAAGCGTGCCGCCGCGGAGACCGAGCGGCCGGACTCGTTCATGTAGGTCTCGGGCTTCAGCAGCGCGAGCCGCTTCTCGCCGAGCCGCACCTCGGCCAGCGAACCGGAGAACTTCGAGCGCCAGGAGCCGCCGTGCCGGCGCGCCAGCTCGTCGACGACCAGCCAGCCGGCGTTGTGCCGCGTGCGCTCGTACTCGCGGCCGGGGTTGCCCAGGCCGACGACCAGCAGATCCAGCGTCGAGGCGCGTTCGCCCCGACCGAAGAGGCGCACCTATTCCTCGGAGGTTTCCTGCTCGCCGGCGGGCTCTTCGCCCTCGGCAGCAGCTTCGCCCTCGGCCTCGCCCTCGGGAGCCTGCTCGCCCTCGGGCAGCTCCTCGCCCTCGGCCAGCTCGGCCTCCTCGCCCTCGACCTCTTCGGGCTCGGGCTCGACGAACCTGGTCGGCATCGTGACCGTCGCTAGCACGGTCTCTTCCGGGTCGTCGAGGAACACAACGCCCTCCTGCGTGGGGAGGTCGACGAGGCGCAGCGTGTCGCCGATCGCCATCCCGCTGACGTCGAGGTCGAGGTGCTCCGGAATCTCCAGCGGCAGCGCCTCGACGGTGATCTCGCGGACGACCTGCGAGAGGACGCCGCCCTCGGTGACGCCGACCGGCTCGCCGATCAGCTCGACCACGACCCGCGCCTGGATCGCCTCGTCGAGGCGAACCTCCTGCAGGTCGATGTGGGTCAGCGTGCCCTTCACCGGATCCTGCTGGTA
>VAWL01000101.1 GCA_005883965.1 Actinomycetota bacterium | reverse complement strand
CCTCGAGACGCCGGACAGCGAGCGGAAGCCGAGCGGGCTCTACGACCAGCACAACCAGCTCTTCGATCCGACCAGCCCCTCGCAGGTCGACGTCGGCCGCCTCGCCTTCGGCCAGGGCCCGGGGACAGCCCACCCGCTGGTGACGCCGCTGCAGATGGCGATGGTCGCCGCCGGAGTCGCGAACCAGGGCGTCGTCATGCGGCCCTTCGTCGTCAAGAAGGTGACCGCGCCCGACGGGAGCACCATCTACCGCGCCCACCCGCACAAGTACAAGCGGGCGATGCGGCCGAGCACCGCCTCGCAGCTGAACGAGATGATGCAGGCGGTTGTCACCGGCGGCACCGGGACGGCGGCGCAGATCTCCGGGATCAAGGTCGCCGGCAAGACCGGCACGGCCGAGACGGGCGGCGCCGGGACGCCGAACACGACCTGGTTCATCGCCTTCGCGCCGGCGGACGCGCCGCGGGTCGCGGTATCGGTCGTCCTGCAGAACCAGACGGGCGCCGGCGGCACGACCGCCGCCCCGATCGCGAAGCTGATCATGCAGGCCCTCCTCGCAAGCGGGTCGAACCCCTAACGTCATGATGGAGCGATGGCCGTCTCGGACACGCTGATCGGCACCGTCTTCGACGGGCGCTACAAGATCGTCCGCAAGCTGGGCGCCGGCGGGATGGCCGACGTCTACCTCGCCGAGGACCAGGAGCTCGGCCGGCGCGTCGCGATCAAGATCCTCAACGACCGCCACGCAGCCGACGACCAGTTCATCGAGCGCTTCCGCCGCGAGGCGAAGAACGCCGCCGGCCTGAGCCACCCGAACATCGTCTCGATCTACGACCGCGGCGAGGCCGAGGGCACCTACTACATCGCGATGGAGTTCCTCGACGGCCGCTCGCTCAAGGAGCTGATCGTCGGCCGCGGGCCCGCGCCGATCAAGATCTCGATCGAGTACGCGCGCCAGATCCTGGCGGCGATCGGCTTCGCGCACCGGCACGGGATCGTCCACCGCGACATCAAGCCGCACAACGTGCTCGTCGGCCCCGAGGGGCGGCTGAAGGTGACGGACTTCGGCATCGCCCGCTCGGGCGCGAGCCAGATGACCGAGGTCGGCTCGATCATCGGCACCGCGCAGTACCTCTCGCCCGAGCAGGCCCGCGGCGCGCCGGTCGACCAGACCTCCGATCTCTACTCGCTCGGCGTCGTGCTCTTCGAGCTGCTCACGGGCCAGGTGCCGTTCACGGGCGACACGCCGCTCGAGATCGCGATGAAGCACCTCTCCGAGCCGCCGAAGGCGCCGTCGGAGCTGCGGCCCGAGGTGCCGCACGACCTCGACCTGGTCGTGCTGCGGGCGCTGGCCAAGGATCCCTCCGACCGGTACGAGAGCGCGGAGGAGATGGACGCCGACCTCGAGCGCGTGCTGCAGGGTCTGCCGGTCGGCGACGAGACCGCAGCGGCCGCGACCGCCGTTCTCTCGGGCGCCGGGGCGATGGCGGCTGCGCCGACCTCGATCATCGCTCGCCCGCCGAGCGCGGCGCCGCCGCCACGGCCCGCCCCACCGGGTGCCACGCCGCCCGCCGGCTACTACGGCTACGAGGGGCCTCCACGGCGCCGCCGGCCGGTCTGGCCCTGGGTGCTGGCCGTGCTCCTACTCGCCGCCGCGGGGGTCGCGGCCTGGTTTGCCTACACGAAGATCCAGGACCAGCTCAACAACACCAAGCCGGTCCCGGTCCCGAACGTGATCGACCTCCGCGTCGAGCTGGCCAAGACCAAGCTGACCGAGCACGGCTTCGTCCCCAAGGTGAAGCCGAGCACCAGCGAGACCGTGCCGAAGGGGGTGGTTTTCGACCAGAACCCACTGGCCGGCTCGAAGCTCGCGAAGAACAGCCCCGTCCAGATCACGGTCTCGACGGGCCCGCCGCAGGTACCGGTGCCGAACGTGATCGGCAAGAACCGCGACGACGCGGTCGCGACGCTGTCGAACGCCGGCCTCACCTACATGGTGGTCTCGGTCCACTCGCCCAAGCCGCCGGACACCGTCACCGGCCAGTTCCCGCACCCCGGGACCCACGTGAAGAAGGGCTCGAAGGTGCAGATCAACGTCTCCACCGGCCCGCAGCCGGTGACCGTCCCGAACGTGGTCGGCCAGCCCTTCGACCAGGCGAGCTCGACGCTCCAGAACGCGGGCTTCGGCGTCAAGCGCACGAACGTCGACAGCAACCAGCCGGCGGACACCGTCGTCTCGGAGAGTCCGACCAGCGCGGCGCCGGGCTCGACGATCACACTCAGCGTCTCCAAGGGCCCGAAGCAGTCGACCGTCCCCGACGTGACGAGCGAGGACGAGGCCTCCGCCAAGTCCGATCTGCAGAGCGCCGGGTTCAAGGTGGTCGTCCAGCGCCAGACCGTGACCGACCCCGGCCTGGACGGAATCGTGCTCTCCCAGAGCCCGCACGGCGGGATGAAGGCGGACCAGGGCTCGACCGTGACGATCGTCGTCGGCCAGACGGCGCCGCCGCCTCCGCCTCCCACGCCGTGAGCAGGCGCACGCGCGTCGCCGTGCTCCTGGGCGGACGCTCGTCCGAGCACGACATCTCGCTCGCTTCGGCGCGCTCGGTGCTCGAGGCGCTCGACCCGGAGCGCTACGACACGGTCACCGTCGAGATCGGGCGCGACGGCCGCTGGGAGCTCGGCCCCGGCTCCGACGGCGGCGCGTCGGTGGCCGAGACGCTCCCCGTCCCCACCGAGAAGGTGCCCGCGACCCTCGGCGAGGTGGACGTCGTCTTCCCGGTCCTGCACGGGCCCTTCGGCGAGGACGGCACCGTCCAGGGCCTGCTCGAGCTCGCCGGGGTGCCGTACGTCGGCGCGGGCGTGCTCGGCTCGGCCCTCGCGATGGACAAGGACGTCTTCAAGGCGGTGATGCGCGACCGCGGCATCCCGGTGACGCGCAACATCACGCTCAGGCGGGGTCAGACCCCGGAGAGCCCGTTCGGCTACCCGGTCTTCGTCAAGCCGGCGCGGCTCGGCTCCTCGGTGGGCATCTCGAAGGTTGCTTCGGAGGACGAGCTGCCGGCCGCGGTCGAGCTCGCCTTCCGCCACGACGAGAAGGTGCTGGTCGAGGAGTTC
>VAWL01000003.1 GCA_005883965.1 Actinomycetota bacterium | reverse complement strand
CAAGCTGACGCACTTCACGAACTTCGTCGTCGCCCACGCGCATCTCGCCCTGCTCGGCGCCTTCACGATCCTCGGCATGGGCGCGATCGACTACATCGTCGCCCAGATCTACCAGAAGCCCTTATTCAGTCGCAGCCTCTCGGAGTGGCAGTACTGGCTCGTGACCGTGGGGTTCACCGGCTTCTTCAGCGTGCTCACGCTCGCGGGCTTTCAGCAGGGCTTCGCCTGGCAGGACGGGATCCCAGAGGTGAACGTGCTGCCGCAGCTGCACGCGTACTACATCGCCCGCGGGATCTTCGGGGCGATGATCGTGCTCTCGGGGATCGTCCAGATCGTGAACATCGGGATGACGATCTTCACGAACACGGCCGAGCGCCGCCGGCAGGAGATGATCACGCCGCTGATGGCCGGCGTCGGCGGCCTGATCGCATTCTTCACCGTCGTCGCGATCGTGGTCTGGCTGCCGATCCACACCTTCGACCCGCCGGCCTCGCAGGACTGGGCCCCGCTCTCGAGCACGGCCCTGAAGGGGCGGAACCTGTTCGCCCAGAACGGCTGCTACGTCTGCCACTCCGGCTACTCGCGCCCGCAGGACGTCCGCGAGGCCCTCTACTTCCTCTACCCGAAGATCTCCGAGCCCGGCGACTTCTACGGCAGCGACCAGTCGCCGAACCTCCTCGGGACCGAGCGCACCGGCCCCGATCTCTCGCAGGAGTCGGGCTGGCATCCGGAGGACTGGCAGCGCGCGCACTTCTACGACCCGCGCTACATGGACCCGAAGTCGCTGATGCCTGACATGAAGTCGCTCTTCTCCGACAAGCAGGTGGACGAGCTCGTGACCTTCGTCGAGGAGCGCAGCGGCAAGTCCGGGCTGCTCCGCTACGCCGGCCAGGTCTACGCCAAACACGTCGTCCTGGCCAACCAGGGTTTCCCGACCGCCTACCGCGGCTTCCAGGGCGCCAACAAGCCGATCGTCGAGTCCTTGCCCGACTCGAAGCTCGTGCCGCCGGGCAGCCAGCTCGCGGAGGCGCCGAACCTCTCGCAGATCGACCGCAGCTACTGGCTCGCCGGCGACCCGCTGCCGGTCACCGAGGGGAACCTCCTGCGCGGCAAGGAGGTCTTCCTCGACCGCTGCGTCGGCTGCCACGGGCTCGCCGGCGACGGCAAGGGCCCGGGGGCCCGCTTCCTCTCGCCGCCGCCGGCCGACTTCACCAGCGCGGACGACGCCTGCTGCGGCGGGGACACCGGCCCGGGCGACTTCTACTACCGGATCCTGCGCGGCTGGCCGGGGACGGCGATGGAGAACTTCGGCGACCGGCTCTCGGTGAACGACATCTGGCGCGTGGTGCTCTTCATCAAGACGATCCCGAACGGGACGCTGGCGCCGCACCGCCTGCCCGAGCCCAAGGACTACATCGTCTGGCAGCCCTCGAAGGAGCTGCTCGCCTGGGTCAAGTCGCACCAGAAGCTGACCGACAACGCGAGCTTCAACAAGAAGGCGGTAACCGACCCGTACATTCAGGAGGCCATGCGCGTCTTCCCGGGCCTCAGCCCGCAGGACAAGCTCAAGCTGAACAACGCCGCGCACACGCCGCTATCGCTGCAGGCCGCGGCGGCAGGGATCAAGTCGATCTACGAGGACATGCTCAACCGCGCCTGGTCCGATGCGAAGGCCCGTGGCGAGAAGATGCCGCCCGCGGCCCAGAAGGACGTTCCGCCGACCGTGCCGGGGCAGCAGTGAGGCGTCTCCTTGCCTTCGTGGCCGTCTGGGCGGTCGTGGCGCTGACCACGCCCACGCTCGCATTCGCCCACGACGCGCCGGAGAGCAAGCAGTCGCGCTGGGTGATGGCCGACTGGATGATGGACACCTTCTTCATCTTCGCCGGCTTGGCGATGGTCGCGTTCCTCGTCTCCTGGAAGGCCGGCCATTTCCACGAGCTCGACCGCCTCGGCGGGCTGCCGCTGCTCGTGGAGGAGGAGGACTACTACACGCCCGAATGGGCGCTCGAAGAGGAGGAGTGGTCGGATGGGAATGCCTAGCGGCGACTCGCCTCAGAAGGCGAACGAGTACTACCACTACCTTCAGTCTCACCAGCTGACGATGCAGCGGGCCGCGACCTGGCACGTCCGCTGGCTCGACCTCGCCTGGCTCTGGGGCTTCATGATCGTGCTCTCGCTGGCAACGCTCTACTGGATCTGGCAGTACCGCTCGACGCGCCAGAAGATCTACCCGGTCGACAGCTTCGGCGGCTACACCACCGAGCTGGCGGGGCCCTCGACGCGATTCTTCCTGCTGCTGACGGTCGTCCTGGTCGGCTGGGCCGTTGTGCTGATCGTCGGCCACATCGTCTGGGGGCAGAGGTTCTGATGGCCACAAACCCCGTCCCCTCCGCGCTCCCCTACGTCGCCTGGTCGTCGGAGACGGTGGCGGTCGTGCCGAACGACGCTTGGCCCCAGGTCTACGCGGCGATGCAGGCCCTTAAGGGCCACGTCCAGGAGTACCCCGGCTGCCAGAAGCTGGAGGCGTTCGTCATCTCCGAGGGAGCCGGCGTCCGTATCGTCGTCTACACGACCTGGGACACGCCCGAGCAGCTCGAGGCTTTTCTCGAGCGCGGCTACACCTTTGAGCGGATGCTGCACGACGCCGCGGGCCTGCAGGCCCAGGAGACCCACGTGCTGGAGAAGGTCTTTTGAGCGAGCCGCCCCGCGAAGAAGAGCGCGGCCTCGGGCCCGCGCGCCCGCTCGTCGGCTACCAGGAGACCGGCGAGGAGGAGTCACGCTACTCGCGCCACGCGGTCATCCGCGGCTGGGTGATCCTCGCGATCCTTGCCGCCCTCTACCTCGGCTGGACGCTCATCGTCTACTTCTTGGAACCCGGCCTCCGCTAGGAGCCGCGGTATGTGGGTCAGGCACCTCAGCTCCCTGCAGTTCCTGACCTACGTCGCCTTCTTCGCGGTGGTGATCGCCGCGATCGCCAAGTTTGTGCCGGGCCGCTCGCCGCCGGTCCGCGAGGAGCCCTACCCGGACGAGGAGCTGCACGCGCACGACCCCAAGACGGCGAAGTACTTCCTCGCCGGCGGCTTCTTCCTGGTCCTCGGGAGCGTCCACACGGTGCTCAAGAACCTGCCCTGGATCGCGGAGTACCTCGCCCGCACCGGCTACGCGGGCCACCTGGTGCGTGACCTCTCGAACACGCACGTGACGATTGTCGGCGGCGGCACACTGCTCGCCACAGGGCTCTGCTGGCTAGCGCTGCCGCGGATCGTTCGCCGCCCGCTCGCGAGCGAGGGGCTTGCCCAGTGCGCCTTCTGGTTCACGGTCGTTGGGCTTGCCGTCTTCTACGTCTCGCTGATCGGCAACGGGATCGCGATGGGCCACCTGATCGAGCACGGCTGGACGTACCCCGCCGCCAAGGTCCACATGGGCGACTGGTACAAGGTGCCCACCGGCATGGGCGCCGGGGTGATGGGTCTCGGCTACTGGTGCTTCGCGACCAACGTCGGCGTGACCATCTTCCAGTCGCGCCTCGTTAAGGTGCCGAAGCCGCAGTGGCACCTGTGGAAGTTCTTCGCCACCGGCGCCGCGGCGCTCACCGTCGGGACCGTCCAGGGAGTGATCCAGGTCCAGCCGGCCAACGCGAACTGGCTCTACAAGGCCGGGCACGCGGGCGAGTGGATCGACCCGATCAGCCACGCGCACATCAACCTCGTCACCGGGCTGACGATGCTCGTCGCCGGCGCGCTCTTCGCATTCGTGCGCGCACTCGGGGGCACGGAGCCCTCACGCAGGCTCGTCGACACCTGCTTCTTCGCGCTGCTGTGCGGCTCGCTCGCCTTCTATTTCACGGCGCTCTATCTCGGCTTCCACGAGGGCGGGCTCGTCGTGCACCGGGGTCCGACCCCGGAGGCAGCCGAGGAGGCGACGCCGCTCCATCCGTACCTGATCATGGGCGCGGGGATCGCCATGTTCGCGTCCTTCTGGCTCCTCCTCGCCGTCCTCGTGCGCTCGGTCTGGCACTCGCACAGCCGGGTGAAGCCGTTCGTGCTGGCCGGCTGCGGCGCGCTTGCGGTCGGGACGCTGCAGGGCCCGGTCCAGGCGGTGCCGCTCGTCAACGAAGCGCTCGACCGCGGCGGCCAGGCCGGCGACGTGATCGTGAACCTGCACGCGCAGCTGAACATGCTCGCCGGGCTGATGGTGCTTTTGATCGGGCTCGCGCTCGGCGCGCTGGGCCTTCTGGGCGCTTCGTGGCCGGCGCGGCGGGCTCGCCTGGTGACGCTCCTCGTGCCGATCGGGATCGGCGTCTACTACGTCGGCGGAGTCGCCTTCTCGGCCGTCGAGGCGCACCGAGTCGCGGCGGGGCATTCGTTCTCGGCGGCGGTCTCCGGGCTCGAGCCGTGGGAGTCGCTGGTGCTCGTCCCGGCCGCGCTGGTCGCGCTCGCAGGCTTCTCGGTCTTCGCCTCGGCGGCCTGGCGGATAACCGCGCGCCAGCGTACGGCAGGCCGCGAGGCGATCGCCGCCGCGCCGCAGGCCTTCAGCGGCAAGATCCCGAAGCGCGTGGTGCGCCGCAGCCCTGCTGTCCTGGCCGGCTACGAGCTGCCGCTCGGGCTGATGGGCTTTCCGGGAGTCGGCTGGCTGTTCGCCGGCTTCCCACTGGTCGCCTCGATCCTGCTGATGGCCGGCCCGGCGATCACGTGGGCCGTGATCCCGGTGGCGTTCACGCCTTACGGGCGCGGGCCGCTGCGCAACCTCGGCTGGGGCGTCGAGCTCTTCTGGCTGCCGGCGATGGCGATCATCTCCTCCGCCTTCCTCTACCGCGCCCAGGCACGCCGCCGCGCGCGGTTCGAGGGCCGGCCGCCGCGCGGGCGGGGGGCCCGGAGCAGTGACAGCTATCGCACGCGCGTCAGCGCCGCCGTCGGTGCGATCCTGCTCCTGCTCGTGGCGATCCCGTTCGTGCCGGCGGTCGCGGGAGTCGGCGGGAGCAGCGTCCGGTACTCGTACGAGCCGCGGCTGACCCCGGACGTCACCGGCGAGTTCGTAGGCACCTCCCGCGGCCCGGTGAAGCTGTTCACCTGGAGCGACCCGCAGGGGACGTTCCCGCGGGACGCGCTGCGCCTTCGCGCCTCCGAGATCGGCTCGCTGCTCGTTCGTGCCGCGGCGGTCGACTCGCCGGCGGCCTACCGGATCTTCGACCTCGACAACAACACGCCGGTGCCGCTCGCCGTGCGCAGCTCGTCGTCGCGCCAGCTCGTGCTCGCTCCCGAGCGCCCGCTCAGCCCCGGCCGCTACTCCTTCGTGGCCACGCACGAGGGGATGTTCGGGGGCCGCGACTTCAGCTACCTGAGGATCGTCAAAGCGGGGTCACCGGTGACCGCGATCGACTCGAGGCCGCGCGCGCGTGCGCCGGCCGTGCTCGACGCGCTGCTTCCGCTCTGCGCCACGCTCGTGGCCGTGCTGTTCGCCGTGCTCCTGCTGCGCTCGTGGCGGCGTCGGCACTCGGGCGAGAAGGCGCTCTGGGCCGCCGGCTTCCTGCTCTTTGCCGTTGCCGCAGCCTGCGAGGCCGCCGCACAGCGCGCCGGCTGGAGCCCGGCGCTCTTCCGCGCCTACTACCTCGCCGGCGGCGTCCTCACGGTCGCGTTCCTCGGCGCGGGGTCGGCCTGGCTGCTCCTGCCGAAGCGAGGCCGCGACGCGTTGCTAGGCGGTTTGCTCGTCGCAGCTGCCGCAGCAGCGGTGACCGTCGCCCTGGCCCCGGTGAGCTCGTCCGCACTGGCCGGCCCGGCGCACGGGCGGCCGCCGGCGAACTCCGCGCTCGGAGGGCACGCCTTCCTCTGGGCGATCGGCTTGAACTCGTTCGGGACGCTCTTCCTCGTCGGCGGCTCGCTCTACGCGATCGCCCGCGGGATCCGCGTGCGGCCGAACCTCTGGATCGGCGGCGGCGCGCTCGTCGTCGGACTCGCGACCGGACTGTCGCGGGCGGGCTCCTACGAGTTCGTCTACGCCGGCGAGCTGCTCGGGATCGCGCTGATGTTCACCGGCTTCGCCTTTGTCGGCAAGAGCCCGCGGCCGGCCCCGCGCCCCGCCGCGGAGCCCTTCGGTGCTCTCGGAGTCGTGAAGGCTCCGCGCGCGCCGTAGGTATCCTCGCGCCGAGGTCGATGTCGGCGAACGAGCCAACCGCGCGCCGGTCCGGGTGGCCGCGGCTTCCGCTGTGGCGGTGGGTCGCAGCCGCGCTCGCGCTCGGAGTCGCGCTGGGGGCCGGGGTCGCGCTGCTGCACCGATCCGGCCGCGCACAGCCCACGCTCTCGGCGCTACCCGGAGGGCCGGCGGCCACCTGGCCCGCGGGCAAGCAGCGGGCCCCCGGCTTCCGCCTCGCCGACGCGTCCGGCGCGCCGATCTCGCTCGGCGCCTTCCGCGGGCGGCCGGTGATCGTCACGTTCATCGATCCGGTTTGCCGAAGCCTCTGCCCGCTCGAGGCCCAGCAGCTGAAGAGCGCGCTCACGACGTTCCCGGCGGCGAAGCGTCCGCCGATTCTCGCGGTCAGCGTCAACCCGTGGGCGCAGTCGCGGGCCGCCTACCGCCGCGACGCGAGGAAGTGGCGCCTGCCGCCGCAGTGGCACTGGGCGGCGGGTGCGTACGGCCCGCTCGCACGGGTCTGGAAGGCCTACAAGATCGGCGTGCTCGACCGGAAGAAGACGGTGGACGGGATCACCGTGCACGACGTGGCCCACACCGAGGCTTCGTACGTGGTCGACGCCGCCGGCTACCAGCGCGCGCTCTTCCTCTACCCGTTCCAGGGTGCAGACGTCGCCGCGGTGCTGAAGACCCTGAGTTAGTTCTCAGCGGTGCCAGGGCCGCACGGCCCCGACGTACCAGAACAGGTACGACGGGTCCGAGAGCGACGAGATCTTGACCACATCGCCCGTGTGCGGCGCCTGGATGAAGTTGCCGCCGCCGATGTAGATGCCCTCGTGCTGGGGGCCGCGCGAGCTCGGCTCGAAGAACACGAGATCGCCGGGCTCGAGCGCCGAGATCGGCACCCGTGCGCCCTCGTACCACTGCGCGCCGGTGTAGTGCGTGAGCGAGATCCCGAGCTGCGCGTAGACGAACATCGCGAAGCCGGAGCAGTCGAAGCCGCTGATCGGGTCGGCGCCGCCCCAGAGGTAGGGAACCCCGAGGTAGCGCTCGGCGATCGCGACCGCGCGGCGGCCGATCGGGCCGTTCGAGGGCGGCGGCGTCAGGAACTCCGGGAAGGCCTCCGGTAGGCCGGTGCTCGCGCCGTGGCCGGAGACGCCGAGCGAGAGCCACGAGAGGCGGGCCTGCTTGTGGTGGGCAGGCGGCTGGGCCGCGCGGGCCAGGCCGATCAGGAGCTGGGTGCCGGGGTCGAGCCCGCTCGAGGTGTCGCCGGAGACCACGCGCAGGCCGACCACGCCGCTGCCCTCGCCCGGGACGACGGCCTCCTGGAGGACGACGAGGTAGCTCGCCGGGCCGAGCGGGACGAGCGTGTTCGGCTTGCCGGAGACGAGGTGGCCGTCCACCTCGAGCCCTTGCACGAGCGCGCCGCGCAGGCCGTGGGCCGGAACGAAGATGCGGGCCGCGTAGACCTTGCCGCCGGCGACCGAGACCCCGCGCAGGTCGACTCCGCTGACGCTGCGGGTGGCCGAGTCGACGCGCAAGGTCCAGCCGGCGTCCTGGACGCTGGCGAACGGGCCCGGCCCGGCGCTCGCGACGAGGCCCCCCGAGGCGTCCCGGATCTCGGCGATCCCGGCAGCGAGGCTCGCGTGCGCCCGCCCCGGCAGCGCACCGACGAGCGCGAGCAGGAACAGCGCGGCAAGCAGGCGCCGGGACACCCATGCATGGTCGCACAAGATGCCGCTTGCTAGGGGTGCGCCGCGTGTACCCAGTGGGGCCCGCCCCAGCTGAGGTCGTACGGGTAGTGGTGGATCACGTGGGCCCAGACCGTCCAGGCGATCCAGCGCGAGGTCCCGTAGAAGAACGCCGCCCGGTAGAGGGCCAGCAGCGCGCCGCGCGGCACCCAGCGGTTGAGCCACGGCCAGAACGCGTCGGCCCTGTAGATGACGCCGTCGAAGTACGCGCCAGTGACCACGCGCCACGCGTAGAAGCCGTAGACGATCCAGACCAGGTCCCACATGCACCCGAGCCCACTGAAGTAGGCGGCCGCGTCGGTCGTGCGGCCGGTCTGCCCGGCATAGGCCCACGCACCAATGCGGAAGTGGTACGTCCAGGGGAAGAGCAGCATCGTCCCGACCGTGTCGCCCGTGTCGGTGATCGCGTGGGCGAACTGCCCGATGATGAAGCTGACCCCCCAGAGCTTGCTGTCGAAGACCTTCCAGATGATCAGGCCGATCGCGGTCCCGTAGATGAACGAGTGCGTGAAGCCGAAGCCCGGCCAGCCGCGGTGGAACTGGGCCGGGTCGGTCGCCCTCAGGTCCCAGGGGCCGATGTGGATCCCGTAGACGAACCACTTGGTCATCATGTCCGGCGCGTACGAGCCGATCAGCAGCGGCACGAACGCGACCTTCAGGTTCAGGTGCTTCTGGAACGCGTAGGGCTCGAGGTCGTGCGCCGCCCAGCTCATTCCAGCCTCCTGACGAGCATCGGGACGGCCCAGGCGGCGACGACCACGTAGGCGACGCCGACCCAGAACGAGTAGAGGAAGTCGGTGACGGTCACGCCGATCGCGATGTAGATCGCGGCCGCGAGGCAGTAGCCGACGAAGACCCGCAGGTCAGGCCGGCTCGGGAGCCATTTCCTCAGCGATCGCAGTCGCACGTCCGCTCGCCGAGCACGATCAGGCGCCCGCACGAGGCACAGGCGCGTTTCCCGCCTCGGCGGACCGCCTTGCGCAGCTCGGGCAGCGCGAGCGCCCCGGCGAACGCTGCGGCAAGAAGGACGGCGGCGACTTCCGGGTCGAGCAAGGCGAGTGGATTAGACCAGCTAGCCTCACGGCATGTGCTTCGACCTGGACTCCTCGCCGCCGGTCCAGGCGATCTCCGGCGCGGCGGTCTCGCACCGGGAGCTCGAGCTCGAGGCCGCCGACGGCAACCGCCTTGCCGCTTTCGCGGCGCTCCCCGACGAGCCGAAGCCGGCGGGCGCCGTCGTCCTCCCCGACGTGCGCGGCCTCTACCACTTCTACGAGGAGCTCGCCCTGCGCCTCGCCGAGCGCGGTTATACGGCGATCGCGATCGACTACTTCGGCCGGACCGCAGGCGCGGAGAAGCGCGGTGACGACTTCGAGTACCCGGAGCACGTGAAGCAGACGACGCCCGAGGGGGTCCAGGCCGACGTGGGCACGGCAGTCGAGTGGCTGCGTGAGCAGGGCGTGAGCTACGTCTTCACGCTCGGCTTCTGTTTCGGCGGGCACCACTCCTGGCTCGCAGCCGCGAGCGGCCACGACCTTGCCGGTGCGATCGGCTTCTACGGCATGCCCGGCGACCGCGACGGCCACCCGGGGCCGATCGCGCGCGCCGGGGAGATCGAGGCGCCGGTGCTCGCGCTCCAGGGCGGCGCGGACGCGCACATCACCGCCGAGCACAACGCAGCCTTCGAGCAGGCGCTCACGGACGCAGGCGTCGAGTACGAGGTCGTGACCTTCGAGGGAGCGCCCCACAGCTTCTTCGACCGCAAGCAGGAGGACTACGCCGAGGCCTCGGACGACGCCTGGCGCCGGGTGATGGAGTTCCTCGAGCGCCACTCCGGCCCTAATTCCCGCGCCTAGCGGCGTCGGGCTGCCGTAATCTTCGATGCTCATGCGTGGGTCAGGCCGCGTATTTGCAATTGTGGCGGGGGGACTTGCCTCGTTGGTAGCCGCGGCGAGCGGGGGAACCGCCGGGAGCCCCATCCCGCTCACGGCGCCGACCGGTTACCGGGACTACTGCGACGGAATGAGTGCTCGCCAGCAGCGTCGTGTCTGTGGCCACGGCGGTGTGCCTCTCGCACTCTGGCGACCGCTGAAGCTACCGCCGGTCGCAGAAGGACAACCGTGTCCTGCCGCACGCTGGCACGCCATTTCGCGGGGCCTGCGGGGAGTCGGACCAGGCCCGGTTTATTCCACTCACGTCATTCCCTGGCAGGTCCTGTTTCCCGCGCCCGAGAACAGCGTGGCCGCGGGCACGGGCTGGGGGATCGACAAGACGCCGCTCATCTGGAAGAAGCGCTTCCATAGCCCTTTCCTGATTCGCGGCGCTCGGATCGACGAGGAAGGCCAGCTCGGCTTCTCCGGGCCGGCCGGACGGCGACCCTTCGCGGCGATGCAATTCGCGCGCGAGCGATGGGGGCTCGATGTCGCCGGTCTGCACGGCTGGCCGGTCGCAGTCTGGATGACGACTCCCGGCTGCTACGCCTTCCAGATCGACACCAGAACTCTGTCGCGCGTGATCGTGTTTCGTATTCAGCCGGTGGGCAGCTAGATCGACTGATCGTAGGGGCGCTGCGATCGTCCGGCGGAGCCGGGCTTTGCCCGGCGTGAGCCTCGCTACGCCAACAACGCTGGAGGAGCCTGGTCCAGATGCCGGCTCCTGAAACGATCGTCCTGCGCGTTCGTTGGCAAGGAGGGGGCCAGCGGGGGAACCAGGGGTTTCCCCATTACAACATCATGAACCACTTGGAGCTGCACCCGCAGTCCTTGTGCTTGCGCCCGCACTTGCCGCATGCCCAGTACGTCCAGACGATCCACTTGAGGTGATTCACCTCGAGCATGATCAGCGCGACGCACCAGAGGAAGATCTGCGTATGGCTCACCAGCCCAGCCTCGCGGGACCGGGTGGTCCCTGTCAATGGGCCGTCCGGCTCATTTAGGCTGGCGTTGTGGCGGAAGGCATCAGCCTCGAGGAGCTGCAGCTCGCGGCGCGCAACCACGGGATGCCGCTCGAGGCGCTGCGCTATCCGGTCACGCCGGTCGGCCTCCACTACCTGCTGACCCACTACGACGTTCCCGACGTGGACGCCGGCAGCTGGAGCCTGCGGGTGCGCGGCGAGCAGGAGGTGTCGCTCGGGCTCGACCAGGTTCGCGCGCGTCCCTGGGTGGAGCTGGCCGTGACGATGGAGTGCGCTGGCAACGGCCGGGCGCGCCTCGACCCGCGGCCGGTCAGCCAGCCCTGGCTGCTGGAGGCGGTCGGGACCGCGCGCTGGGCCGGGACGCCGCTGCGGCCGCTGCTCGAGGAGGCCGGCGTGGGGGAGGGCGCGGTCGAGGTGCTCTTCACCGGAGTCGACCGGGGTAGCGAGGGTGGGGAGGAGCAGGCGTTTCAGCGCGCGCTGGCGGTCGAGGAGGCGCTTCGCGACGAGGTGCTGCTCGCCTACGAGATG
>VAWL01000100.1 GCA_005883965.1 Actinomycetota bacterium | reverse complement strand
CTCGCGAGCGCCAGTGCAAGCGCGCCCGCGATGAGCAGCTTTCGCTTCATGGATAACCCTCCTCTTCCCCTCTCACAAGGACCGCCGCAGGTCCGCGGCGGCAGTAGAAGCGTATTCGAGATATCGAAAGATTGTCAATCGAGTACCGCTCCTCGCACGGTTCGCTCAGGCCGCCGCAACGCGTGGTCTTCGCCGGCAGATCTTTGGTGGTCTCGTCGCGAGAACCGGTGTCCGACACCGGTTTTTGTCAAGCCGCCGGTCGTGCCGATCCTGTAACGAACCTTCCACACCCGAGGCGGGCCACGCGTTAGTTATTGGCAGACGAGCTCCTGCAGCCGACGCGCGCCCGGACGGGAAAGCGGCGCTAGCGGGTCAGCCTCAGTCTTCGAACTTGCGAACGACGATGCAGGCGTTGTGCCCGCCGAAGCCGAATGAGTTCGAGACGCCGACGGTGATCTCGGCCTGCCGCGACTCGTTCGGGATGTAGTCGAGGTCGCACTCCGGGTCCTGCTGGTCGTAGTTGATCGTCGGCGGCAGCACGCCGCGCTCGACGGCGAGCACGGTGAAGACCGCCTCGACCGCGCCGGCGGCGCCGAAGCAATGCCCGGTCGCGCCCTTCGTCGAGGAGACGCCGACCTTGGCTGCATTCTCCTCGCCGAGCGCCCGCTTGATCACCTTCGTCTCGCTCGCGTCGCCGAGCGGAGTCGAGGTCGCATGCGCGTTGACGTAGCCGACCTCGCCCGGATCGACGCCCGCGTCGGCGAGCGCCATTCGCATCGCCCGCGCCGGGTTTTCGCCGGTCGGGTCCGGCTCGGTCATGTGAGCCGCGTCCGAGGACACCCCGTAGCCCATCATCTCGCCGTAGATCTTGGCTCCTCGCTCGCGCGCGATCTCGAGCTCCTCAAGCACGAGCACCGCGGCCGCCTCGCCCATGACCAAACCGTCCCGTGCCGCATCGAACGGCCGGGATGCCGCCTGAGGATCGTCGTTCCGGCGCGACAGCGCCCGCATCGCGTCGAAGCCTGCGATCCCGACCGGCGTGATCGGCGCCTCGGTGCCTCCGGCGAGCATAACGTCCGCGCGGCCGAGCCGGATCGTGTCGGCGGCGTCGCCGATCGCCATGTTCGAGGCCGCGCAGGCGGTGCACTCGGACATCAGCGGGCCCTTCGTGCCGAGCTCGATCGACACCCACCCTGCACCCATGTTCGGGATGATCGAGGGGATCGAGAACGGGTTGACGCGGTCGGGCCCACGCTCTTTGAGGACGTCGTAGCAGTCCTGGAACGACTTCAGCCCGCCGATGCCCGTCGCGATCGAGGCGCCGACGCGCTCCTCCTGGCCGGCGATGGTGATGCCTGAGTCCTGCTCGGCCTGCCGCGCGCTGGCCAGGATCATCTGCGCGAAGCGGTCCATCCGCCGCGCCCGCTTGCGGTCGATCCAGGTCGTCGGATCGAAGTCCTTGAGCTCGCAGGCGAAGTGAACGCCGTAGGCCGCATGGTCGAACGCAGTGATCTCGGCGGCGCCCGACTCGCCGTCGACAAGCGCCTGCCACGACGACTCGACGTCGTTCCCGAGCGGAGAGACCAGGCCAAGGCCCGTGATCACCACACGCCGGCGGCCGTTGAGTGAAGCGTTGGTACTCACATTCCAAGCCCGCCGTCGACGAGCAGCACCTCCCCTGTGATGAAAGCGGCCTCGTCGGAGCAGAGAAAGCGTACTGCCCCGGCAACATTCTCCGGATCGCCGAGCCGGCCGAGCGGCGTGTTCTGCAGCATCAGCGCGCGCATCTCCTCCGAAATCTCGTCTGTGAGCCTGCTCGTGATGTACCCCGGAGCGACGACATTCGCACGCACGCCGCGGCTTCCGAGCTCGCGCGCAAGCGCCTTCGTGAAGCCGATGATCCCGGCCTTCGACGCCGCGTAGTTCGTCTGGCCCGGATTGCCGTGCAGCCCGACGACGCTGGAGACGTTGACGATCGACCCGGATCGGCGCCGCATCATCGGCCTCGCCGCCGCACGACACGTGTAGAAGACGCTCGAGAGGTTCGTCTCGATCACGGCGCGCCAGTCGTCGTCCGGCATCCGGGCGAGCAAGCCGTCGCGCGTGACGCCGGCGTTGTTCACGAGGATGTCGAGCTCGCCAGCCTCCTCGACGAGCCGCTGCGCCTCGGCCGCGTCGGACACGTCTGCCGCGACCGCCCGGCCGCCGGCCTCCTTCGCGACCGCCTCCGCCTCGTCCGCGCCGGAGCGATAGCCGACCACGACCGACGCGCCCGCACGGGCGAGCTCGAGCGCGATTGCACGTCCGATCCCGCGCGAAGCGCCTGTGACGAGCGCGGTCTTCCCTTCGAGGGATGCGAATGGGCGCTCAGGCAGCTGAGAGCGTCTCCACCAGCTGCTCGAGCCCGGCCATGCTATTGACGGGGATCGCCTTCACGCTGCGGTCGATCCGCTTCAGGAGCCCGGAGAGCACGGAGCCCGGCCCGACCTCGACGAAGGTCCTCACGCCATCCCGCGCGAGCGCGGACGCGGCTTGGGTGAACCGGACCGGCGCCGTCAGCTGGTCGACGAGCAGGGAGCTCAGCCGCGACACGGGCTCGATCTTGGCCGTCACCGTCGACATGAACGGCGCGACCGGCTCGGAGAAGCGCACGCGCTCGAGAGCCGGCCGGAGCCGGTCCGCCGCGCGCGCGACGAGCGGGCTGTGGAAGGCGCCGGAGACCTGGAGCTTCACGGTCCGCCGCGCCCCCTCGCGGTGCGCCTCGCTGCAGCACTCCTCGACGGCCGGGTCCTCGCCCGAGACGACGATCTGGCCGGGGCAGTTGTAGTTCGCCGGCCAGACGCCGAGGATCTTGCGGCAGAGCGTCTCGACGATCTCGTCCTCGAGCCCGAGGATCGCGGCCATCGACCCCGGATGCGCCCGCGCCGCCTCGGCCATCGCAAGCCCGCGCTCGCGCACGAGCGCGATCGTCTCGTCCAGCTCGAGCGCGCGTGCCGCTGCGAGCGCCGCGAACTCGCCCACCGAGTGGCCCACGACGTAGTCGGGCTCGATCCCGCGGGTCCGGAGCGCGGCGAGCACCGCCAGACTCGTCGCGACGAGCGCCGGCTGCTGCACCTCGGTGTCGACGAGCTCCTCGATGGGCGCCTCGAAGCACAGCCGCTCGAGATCGAGTCCCGACGCTGCGCTGGCGATACGGAAGACCTCCATCGCCTCGGGCACGGCCTCGGCGATCTCGCGGCCCATGCCCGTTTCGAGCGATCCCTGACCTGGGAAGCAGAACGCGATCTTGGTCACGCGGCGATCTTTCCCCTTTCTGTCCACTCGATCAAACTCGATCCCCAGGTGAGGCCGGCGCCCATCCCGGTCATCAGGACGAGGGCGCCGTCCCGGACGCGGCCGTCGTCGACCGCGTCGGCGAGCGCGAGCGGGATCGAGCCGGACGACGTGTTCCCGTAGCGGTCGACGTTCACGACCATCTTCTCGGTCGGGATCCCGAGCTTCCTGGCCGCGTGGTCCATGATCCGGATGTTGGCCTGGTGCGGCACGTAGACGTCGATCTCGTCGACCGACCGGCCGCACTCGGCGAGGAGCTTCTCGGCCGAGCTCACGAGGACGCGGGTC
>VAWL01000099.1 GCA_005883965.1 Actinomycetota bacterium | reverse complement strand
CCTCGTCGTAGACCCCGCGGGGCCCGATCGGGTTGACGTTGCCCCAGTAGCTCTCCGGCTGGGGGTGCACCTGCGGGTCGCCGTAGACCTCGCTCGTCGAGGCGAGCAGGAAGCGGGCGCGCTTGAACTTCGCGAGCCCGAGCGCGTGGTGCGTTCCGTACGAGCCGACCTTGAGCGAGTGCAGGGGCTGGCGGAGGTAGTCGATCGGGCTCGCCAGCGCGGCCAGGTGATAGACGACGTCGACCGACTCGGAGACCTCCAGGTGCTCGACCACGTCGTGGTTGCAGAAGAGGAAGGCGTCGTCGCGCAGGTGCTCGAGGTTCTCCAGCGAGCTCGTCTCGAGGTTGTCCACGCAGATGACGCGAGACCCCTTTCCCAGGAGGTATTCGCATAGGTGCGAGCCGAGGAAGCCCGCACCGCCGGTGACCACAGCGGTCGGCATGCAGGGCATGGTATCGGCGGCCGTGGCGGGCCCCCGGAGGTCTTACGAACTCCTAACCCGCTATTTCCTCAATGCTCATGCCGAAAGCCAGCTACAAGCGATTGGCGGCTAGCGGTCGGTGCGGCGGCGGCCCCGGCCGCCCAGGTCTTTGTTCGACTCCATGTCGAACCACATCGCGAACAGCGTGAACTGTGAGCCCGAGATCAGCAGCAGCGCGACCAGCACGATCGTCGCGGGCGTGATCGCATTGCCGAGGATCCGCAGGACGACCTCCGCGATGCCGAGGGCGAGGCCGATCACGGTCGCCAGCATCCCCAGCGCGTAGAAGAAGACCAGCGGGTGGAAGTCGCGGATCACGTACTTGACGCGCATCCGCCAGAAGAAGCCCTTCATGAGCAGCCACGAGATCGACGGCACCACCTTCCGCAGCCGGATCCCCGAGCGCTCGCCGACCCCGTAGATCGGCCGTGACGGGTAGTCGCGCACCCGCCCGTTCCAGACGTTCAGATGGACGAGCATGTCGTTCGGGAAGCCGTAGCGCGGATAGATCCGGTCGAGGTCGAGCAGCTCCAGCATCTCGAGCGAGATCGCCGTGTAGCCGGACTGCGAGTCGGCGACGTGCCAGTAGCCGGAGGCGATCTTCGTCAGCAGGCTGAGCATCGCGTTGCCGAGGTAGCGGTAGCGCGGGATCACCTCCCACGCCTGGCCGGTGAAGAGCCGATTCGCCTTCGCGTAGTCGACCTCCCCGCGCGCGACCGGGGCGACCAGGGTCTCGAGGTCGCCGGGGTCCATCTGCGCGTCAGCAGCCATGACCGCGGTGACGTCGATCCGCTCCTCGATCGCGCGCCGGTAGCCGGTCAGGATCGCGGCGCCGACGCCGAGGTTGCGCTCGTGCTCGAGCACCTCGACGCGCTGGTAGTTCAGCGCGCGGACCGCCGCGACCGTCCCGTCCTTCGACTTGTCGTCGACGACGATCACCCGGTCGACGAAGTCGGGGATCGAGCGGATCGTGTCTCCGATCAGCTTCTCTTCGTCGTGCGCGGGCACGACGACCGCCACCCGCTTGCCTTCGAGCATGCCTCCTAGTTAGGCGGGGCGGTGGACGATCCTGCCGACCGGCTCCCAGAGGAGCGCTGCCGCGATCCCGAGCAGGAGGCCGATCAGCGCGCCGACGATCACCGTGTTGCGGCGGCTGCGGGCGGTCGTCTTGGTCGAGACGGCGAAGGTTTCCTGCTTGCCGAGCTCGATCTGCTTCGCCACCGCGAGCTGCTGCTGCGCCGTCGTGAGTTGGTCGGCGATCTGGGCAGTCTGGATCGCCAGCACGAGCCGGTCAGTGCTCGAGAGCCCGCTCGACTGCTGCTTCAGCGTTGCCAGAGATTTGGTGTATGTGGCGATCTGCTGTTCGAGACTCGCAATGATGTTGCTCACGTAGGTCGACGTGCGCTTGATCACTATCTGCGCGAGTGCGTTGGTCGCGAGCTGGGTGGGGCGCGGGGTCTTACCGGTGACGGTGATCAGGACGAGCGGCGTCTGGCCGAGCTTCGTGAGCGCGCCGGTGACTGGACGCGACGTCACGTGACCGCGCAACTTGCCGACAGGCACCCCCGCCTTGCGCGCCGCCTCCCGTAGCGCCTCTTCGCTGTGGATGATCTGACCGACCGTGGACGGATTGGTCGCATCGCTCTGCAGCTGGACGGCGCCGGTGGGCGAGAGCGGCTGGCCGAGGTAGACGGTGCTCTTGGCCGTGTAGACCTGGTTGCCGCCGATCGAGACGAGGAGGGCGATCACGATCCCGGCGACCAGGCCCGCCGCCGGCAGCCACCAGCGCTCGACGAGCCGGTTCCAGTGGCTGCGGAGGTCGACCTCGCGCTCGGCGTCGACGTCGGGCACGTCGGGGGGGCGGCTCATCGCGCGGGCGACTCTACCGGCCGCGCCATCCGGTCGTCCCCGCTAGCCTCGGGCCGATGCGGGGCTCGAGCTTCTGGCGCAGCAAGCGCGGCGTCTTCCTGATCATCGTTCTCCTGATTCTGGTGGCGGCCGGCCTGGCCGCCGGCTGGGCCTGGAAGCATCGCCAGACGCACAACGTGCGGGGCTCGGCATCGACGGAGTTCGTCAGCACCGCCGCGCCGGGGCGGAAGCGGACGCGGGTGATCGCCTCCGAGCTGCCCTGGCCGATGTACGGGCTCGACGAGCAGCGGAGTCGGCTCGTCAGCGGAACCAAGGTCCGGCCCCCCTACGGAACGTACTGGGTCTACAAGGCCAAGAGCCTGCTGGAGTTCCCGCCGGCGATCGCCTACCACTACGCCTACCTGCCAGTCGAGCGCGGCTACATCCGCGCGCTGCAGGCGTGGGACGGAAAGGTCGTCTGGAGCCGCAAGTTCAACGCGTGCATCGCGGCCTCCCCGGCGGTGGCAAAGGGCGTCGTCTACGAGTCGCTGCTGAACCCCTGCAGTCAGGAGCACACGAACAAACCAGGCGCCGTGGTCGCGCTGGACGCGCAAACCGGGAAGACCGTCTGGAAGGCGACGATCGGCGCGACCGAGTCGTCGCCGCTCGTGGTCAACGGCGTCGTCTATGTCGGCTCGCGGAACGACAAGGTCTACGCACTCGACTCCCACACCGGCCGCGTGCGCTGGACGTACACGACTGGCGGCGAGGTCAAGGGTGCGGCCGCATACATCGCGGGCACGATCTACGTCGGCTCCTACGACGGCAACGTCTATGCGCTGAACGCTCGGAACGGGAAGCTGCGCTGGCGAGCCTCGGCCGAGAACCGGCTCGGCGGGCGCGGCACCTTCTACGCCAACCCGGCGATCGCGTACGGCCGTGTCTACATCGGCTCGACGGACGGCGTCGTCTACTCGTTCGGCGCCACCTCGGGGCGGCTGCTCTGGGCCAGGCGGACCGGCGGCTACGTGTACTCATCGGCGGCTCTATGGCACAGGACCGTGTACGTCGGCTCCTACGACCACAAGCTCTACGCGATCGACGCCGCGACCGGCGACGTGCGCTGGGCCTTCAAGTCGAATGGCGCGATCTCGGGCTCGCCGACGGTCCTGAACGGCGTCGTCTACTTCTCGACGCTGAAGGGCCGGACGTACGGGCTCGATGCGCTCAGCGGAAAGCGCGTCTGGACGTTCACGGACGGCCAGTACAGCCCGATCGTCGCCGACCAGCGGCGCGCCTATCTCGTCGGCTTCGCTCGCATGTTCGCCCTCAGGCCTCGCTAGTGGAGGCGCGAGACCATCTGGCTCTCGGGAACCAGGGCGGCGCACGCAGGCCGCGGGCTGGTGGCGGCGAGCAGGTGGCCGCGCGGCGACAGGCGCGGCTGGTGGAGGCTCAGCCTGCCCACGAGGAGCGGCCCGACCTTGCGCTCGCTCGCGAGTAGCGGGCGGATGCGACGCTGGTTGGCCGGGCCCGCGACGACCGCGTAGATCGAGGCACAGGTTCCCTGCGAGGGCAGGGCGAGGGTCAACTGCGGCCGGCCGGGGAGGTACCACTCCAGCGGCGAGCGGAAGGCGAAGAAGTCGCCGACCGCCTCGATCGGGTCTCCCCGCTGCCAGCCCTCCGACACAAGACCGTCGGCGGCGCGGTC
>VAWL01000052.1:16076-18105 GCA_005883965.1 Actinomycetota bacterium | reverse complement strand
CGACCCGCTCGGCGGCTCCTACTACCTCGAGGACCTGACGAACCGGCTCGAGGCGGAGGCGTACGACTACTTCGACCGGATCGAGAAGCTGGGTGGCGTCGTCGAGGCGGTCAAGCAGAACTTCCAGCAGCGCGAGATCGCGGAAGCGTCGTTCCGCTACCAGGCCGAGGTAGAGGCGAAGCAGCGGATCGTCGTCGGCGTCAACCGCTACGAGCTCGAGGACGAGCCGGAGATCGAGATCCTCCGGATCGACCCGGCGCTCGAGGACCAGCAGATCGAGCGGGTCAAAGCACTGCGCGCACGCCGCGACTCGGCGGCCGTCGAGCAGGCACTCGCGCGCCTCAAGGAGGCCTCGCTGCGCGACGAGAACTTGATGCCGCTGATCGTCGAGGCCTCGCGCGCGTACGTGACGATGGGGGAGATGTGCGACGCGCTCAGGGAAACCTGGGGCACCTGGCGCGAGACCCCGGTTTTTTAGTCGCGACTAACCAACGCGAAAAAATCGCGTCTACACTTTCGACGCGATGAACGCCGTTCCAACTTCCCTGTCCTCACCGCGCACGACCCGGATCATCTTCTGGGTCGGTGTCGCGCTCCTGATCGCCGCGCTCGTGGTCTTCATCATCAAGAAGAGCCAGCACAACTCAGCGCCGGCAACTTCGAAGAGCTCGGCGGCGGACGTCCTCAACGCGAAGAAGCTGATTCAGCATCCGAAGCGGCAGGCGCCGGTCACGACGAGCGCGTCGTGGGCGAGGGTTCCCGCCTCCGCGAAGCTGGCGGTCAGGAATTTCATCATCGACGGCGCCGGCGAGCGCAACCTTGCGGCCGCCTGGCGCTACACGCATCCGTCGCTGCGCCAGGGCTTCACCTTCAAGCAGTGGGTGCACGGGAACACGCTGCCGTTCCAGCGTCGGCGCCACGAAGGTCGGCAAGCGTTGGCTTGTCAACTAGCGGTTCCCGCAGTACACGCCGCCGGTCCGCGCGACCACCGGCAGCTTCGGTAGCGGCTAGCGCTCCTCGACAGCTCAGGGCTATCCTTCAGCCGTGAGGCGAAGGTTTTCCTCGGCGCGGTTCAGGCGCCGCCTCCTGTGGGTCGGCGGGACGGTTATGGTCGGTGCGATCATCGCCGGTCTCGTCTGGGCGTTTCCCAGTCCGAAGCCGTCGCCTGACGCGAAACCCTCGACCGCGAAGGCCGCGCCGGTCAAGCCGGAGCCGAAGCAGACGTCGTTCGCGCCCAAGAAGAAGGCGGTCCTCCAGACGGCGATGCTGTTCGTCGCGAGCGTGGTCACGCGGCACAACGTGGCCGCATCGTGGGATCTCGTGACGCCCGCGATGAAGGCGGGTCACACCAAGGCCGACTGGGCGAGCGGGCGCGACCTGCCCGTGATCAAGTACCCGGCCATCTTCGCGACGTGGCACCTCGCCTACTCGTACCGCGACGAGGTCGACCTTCAGGTCGGGCTCTTCGCGAGAAAGCACCAGGTCAAGCCGCAGGTCTTCGACATCACGCTCCACCCGGTGCGGCACGGCAAGCAGACGAAGTGGCTCGTCGACTCGTTCCTGCCGACACCTGCCGAGGGCGGCGGGATCGGCAACGGAAACCCGAGCCGCGCGAACATCTTCGGCCCGCAAGGGCCGAGGTCGCCACAGATCGGCAAGATCTGGCTGATCGTTCCGCTCGCGATCTTCGCGCTCTTGCCGGCGGTCCTGCTCGGGCTCGGCGTGCGGCGCTGGCGCGCGGCGCGGATGTACCGCGCCTACGCCCGCGGGGAGTAGCGGGCGGGCTCGACGGCTATCTCGAGCCCGTCGTGAGCGAGCTCGAGCGAGGAGTCGTCGAGCGGCCGCTCGAACGGGCGGTGCGTGAGCAGGAGCCGCTTGGCGCCGCCCGCCTCGAAGGCCGCGATCGCCTCGTCGGCCGCGAGGTGGCCGCGCGTGCCTCCTTCGGGATTGGGCGCGAGCAGCGTCGCCTCGCAGATGAACAGGTCGGCGTTCCGCGCGAGCTCCGCGAGGTTGTCGTTCGGGCCGGAGT
>VAWL01000052.1:0-15994 GCA_005883965.1 Actinomycetota bacterium | reverse complement strand
GTCTCGCCGTCGGCGTACTCGTGCAGGTTGAACGCCTCCTCGAACATCTGCTGCTGCCCGAGCCTCCCGCCGATCGCGGCCAGCATCTCGGAGCCCTCGGGCGGCACCCAGAGCTCGGGCTTCTTCACGTCGACCCCGGGACCGAGCGTCCCGCCCCAGACCCACGGGACGAGATCGCCCCAGTGGTCGAGGTGCCAGTGCGTGATCGCGATCGCGTCGACCGTCGGCCAGCTCTCGCTGTTGCGCAGCCTTGCAAGCACGCCGGGACCGCAGTCCAGGAGCAGCCGCCCAGGCCCCTCGAGCAGGTAGCCCGACTGCGCGCCGCCGGGGTTCGGCCAGGCCGGCGAGCAGCCGACGACCTTGAGATTCACGCTCATATACTGATCACGTGCCGGCCAAGATTCGTGTGGTCATAGCAAAACCCGGTCTCGACGGCCACGACCGGGGTCCTGTCCGGGGCGCACATGACGCTCGTCCCGCGCGTCGTCGACGGCCTGCGCGAGAACGGGCTCGACGACGTGCTCGTGGTCGTGGGCGGGACGATCCCCGGCGAGGACGCGCGCGAGCTGAAGGAGCGAGGCGTGGCCGAGGTGTTCACCCCCGGGGCCGCGACCGGCGAGATCGTCGAGTTCCTGCGCGAGAAGGTCCCGGCCTGAGCATCTCCATAGAGCGCGACGGCGGGATCGCGACCGTCACGGTCGACCGGACGGAGGCGATGAACGCGCTCGACCGGCCGACGCTCGAGGAGCTGCGCGACTCCCTCGAGGAGCTGGCCGCCGACGCGGCGGTTGGGGTCGTAATCGTGACCGGCGCGGGCGCCAAGGCCTTCGTCGCCGGCGCGGACATCAAGTACATGAGCGGCCTCGGGGTCGAGGAGGCAACCCTCTGGGGGGAGCTCGGCCACCGTACCGGGCAGCTGCTGGAGACCATGCCGAAGCCGACGATCGCCGCGATCGAGGGGTTCGCGCTCGGCGGCGGCTGCGAGGTCGCGCTCGCCTGCGACCTCCGCTACGCGAGCCCCGGCGCGAAGCTCGGCCAGCCGGAGATCAACCTCGGGATCATCCCGGGCTGGGGCGGGACGCAGCGGCTTGCGCGTGTGTGCGGCGTGGGCGTTGCGAAGGACCTGGTCCTGACCGGCCGGCTCGTGGGCTCGGAGGAGGCGCTCCGGCTGGGGCTCGTCAACGGCGTGCACGACCCAGCCCTCGAGAAGGCGCGCGAGGTCGCCGAGCTGCTCGTGTCGAAGAGCCCGCTCGCGCTCGCCGCCGCCAAGCGGGCGCTCAACCACGCGCTCCAGGGCGACCATGTCGAGAACCTGCAACGCGAGGCCGACGAGTTCGGCGGCCTCTTCGGCTCAGACGACGCGCGCGAAGGCCTGACGGCCTTCGCCGAGAAGCGCGAGCCGCATTTCACCGGCCGCTAACGGACCAACAAAGAGACGAGCGAGGCGTTCAGCGCCATATCGTCGCCGCGCTCGGCCTTCATGGTCGCCGGCGCCGCCGTCGTCCAGAGGTCGACCGGCTGGCCGGGCTGCGCGTCGACGAGTGCGGCGGGCGTGCCGGGCGCGCCCCACTTCTTCACGGTCTGGATGGTCGCCGACGTGGGGACCTCGATCAGCAGCTTCCGCCCGAGCTTCGGCTGGCGCTGGCCGAGCGGGAAGGCGGCGACGGGGCCGACCTTGAGGCGAAGCCCATCTGTGGTCGTCGAGACGACGGTCCCGCGCAGCTCGAGTGTGACCGGCGTCCCGCGCGGCGCGGCGAAGAGGAGGTGCTGGCCGGTCTGCAGCGACTGGTACGGATCGACGGCGTGGCCGCCGTTCGGGTGCAGCTCGAAGTGCAGGTGCGGGTGGATGCCGTTCGCGTCGCCCGAGTCCCCGACGTAGCCCACGACCTGCCCGGCGGAGACCTTCGCGCCGGTCTTGAGGCCCCGCGCGTATGCCGTCCCGGCGACGCACTTGCCGCGGTTGTCGTTGCCGTTCGTGAGGTCGTTGTTGAGGTGGATGTAGTAGTAGTTGGTGCCGCTGGCGCCGTAGAGGTAGAGCATGCAGCCGGCGCCCGCGGAGTGCGTCCAGAACTTGACCTTCCCGGGCTCGGCCGCGAGTGCGAGCGCGCGCTTGGGCGCGAGGATGTCGATGCCCTGGTGCGGGCCACCCGGCCGCGGCTGGCCGAAGTCGTCGATGTAGACGGTCGGGCCGAGGACCGGGAACACGATCGTGTTCGGCGGTTGCTTCGACCCCGCGGCGGCCTTCCCGACCAGGAGGGTCACGAGGAGGGCGAGCGCGAGAGCGAGGGTCCCTCGGGCTGTCGTCCGGAGAGAAATCACGGGCGGCCGAAGGACGGGACGCTAGCAGACCGGGCCGGCGAACACGTTCTCGCGAGACCCGGGCCCGAAAACGCGGTAGGAAGGCGCTGCACGTCGCCGCCGGAGCCGGGCTTTGCCCGGTGGAGGCTCGCTGCGACCAAACCTTTGCCTGCCAGACGAGCTGGCGGCTCCGGCTACCTCGGTGAGCTCATCTGCGCCTTGAAGGAGGGGGCTCACGGGGGAACCAGAAGTTCCCCCGTGCTAGGGGCCCTACCAGAGGGTTCCGCTTGTAGCATCGGCGCCGCAATGAAGATCGCCGTCTGCGTCAAGGTCGTCCCCGACGGGCAACTGCGGCTCGATCCGCAGACCAAGAGGCTCGACCGCTCCGGCGAAGCAACGCTGAATACGTTCGACGTGAACGCCGTCGAGGAGGCCCTGAAGCTGAAGGAGGCGGGCTCCGACGTCGAGGAGGTCGTGATCGTCTCGTTCGGGCCGGAGCGCGGGCTCGAGGCGATGCGCAAGGCGCTTGCGATGGGCGCGGACCGGGTCGTGCTCGTGTCGGACGAGGCGGCGGCGGGGTCAGATCTCGTCGCCACGAGCCGGGTGCTCGGGGCGGCGCTCGAGCGCGAGAGCGCGGACCTCGTGCTGTTCGGCCAGCAGGCGGGCGACTCCGACGGCGCGGTCCTCTGGGCAGCGGTCGCGGACCGGCTGCAGCGCCCGCTGATCTCGCAGGTCGCGGAGCTTTCCCGCGAGGACGGCAAGGTGCACGGCAAGCGGCAGACCGAGTACGGCTACGACGTGCTCGAGGCGCCGCTGCCGGCCGTGATCGCCGTCTCTGATGCGATCAACGAGCCGCGCTACCCGTCGCTCAAGGGGATCATGGGCGCGAAGAAGAAACCGCAGGAGACGCTCTCGCTCGGCGATCTCGGCGTGGACGCGGGCGACGCCGGCGAGGCGGGCTCGCGCACGGAGGTCTATGCGCTGGGCGATCCGCCGGCGCGCGGCGACACGGTGAAGCTCGAGGACGACGGCTCGGCCGCGGAGAAGATCGTCCAGTTCCTGCTCGAGAAGAAGGCGCTGTGAAGTTCCTCGTCTTCCTCGAGCACCACGAAGCCGTCCTGCAGAAGGACTCGCTCGGCGTGCTCGGGAAGGCGGCGTCGCTCGGCGGCGAGGTCGAGGCGGTGCTCCTCGGCGCCGGAGTCGAAGGGCTCGCGGCCGACGCGGGCCGCTACGGCGCGACGCGCGTGCACCTGATGGACGACGCGCTCCTCGCCGCGCCGTTGCCACAGCCCCGCGTGGACGCGCTCGAGACGCTCGTAGGCGAGCAGGACTTCGATGCTGTGCTCTTTGCGGCGAGCGTGCTCTCGGCCGACGTCGCCGCCGGGCTTGCTGCGCGGCTCGACGCAGGCCTGAACTGGGACCTGACCGACCTTGCCGTGGAGGACGGCAAGCTCGTCGGCAAGCGGCCCGAGCTCGGGGACTCGGTCTACGCCGACGTCGGCTGGACCTCGGAGCCCCGGCTCGCGCTGATCCGGTCGGGCACGTTCGAGCCCGCCGAGAGCGCTGGCACCGTGGAGGTCGAGAAGTTCGAGTCGCGCCTGCAGGACTTCTCGCTCGCCGCGACGATGCTCGAGCAGGCGCACGAGGAGAGCCAGGGCCCGTCGATCGAGGACGCAGACGTGGTCGTCGCCGGTGGCCGTGGGCTGGGCTCCCCTGAGAACTTCGCGCTCGTCGAGGAGTTGGCGAAGGCGCTCGGCGGCGCCGTCGCTGCGACACGCGCGGTCGTCGACGCGGGTTGGTACCCGTACGCCGCGCAGGTCGGGCAGACCGGCAAGACGGTCTCGCCGAAGCTCTACATCGCCTGCGGCATCTCGGGCGCGATCCAGCACAAGGTCGGCATGCAGGGCTCGAGCGTGATCGTCGCGATCAACAAGGACCCGAACGCGCCGATCTTCGAGTACGCGGACTTCGGGGTCGTCGGCGACCTGCACGAGATCGTCCCGAAGCTGACCGAGCTCGTCAGGCAGCGCAAGGCCGCGTGAAGCCCGCAGATTTCCCGCCGCCGTTCGACGCGAGCGAGTTCGTCGCGGCGCCGAGCGACCCCGACGACGAGCGCATCCAGGTCGGCGTCCTGATCGTCGGCGCCGGGCCTGCGGGCCTCGCCTGCGCGATCCGGCTCGGTCAGCTCTTGGAAGGGGCGCCGCAGATCGCTGCGAGGCTCGGCGACGTTCCGGTCGCGGTGCTGGAGAAGGGCAAGCAGCCGGGCTCGCACCTGCTCTCCGGCGCGGTCGTCAATCCGCGCTCGCTGCGCACGCTCTTCAAGGGCCGTGTGAAGACCTCGGAGATGCCGTTCTACGGGCGCGTCGAGCACGAGTCGGTCTATCTCCTGACGCAAGGGCGGGCGATGCGGATCCCGGCGCCGCCGACGATGCGCAACCACGGCAACTTCGTCGCGTCGCTCTCGCAGCTGGGCCGCTGGCTCGGCGAGCGCGCAGAGGAAGGCGGGGCGACGATCCTGCCGGAGACGACAGCGGCCAAGCTGCTCGTCACGGACGGGCGCGTGCGCGGCGTCCGCACGGGCGACCGCGGACGAGGGCGGGACGGCGCGGAGCTCGCGAATTTCGAGCCCGGCTCGGACGTGCTGGCGCGCGTGACCGTGCTGGCGGAGGGGACGCAGGGACACCTCACCGGAGTCGCGCTCGGGCGGCTGGCGCTCGAGGGCGACAATCCGCAGGTCTGGGCGCTCGGGGTCAAGGAGGTCTGGCGCGTGGCCCGGCCGCTCGACCGGGTGATCCACACGATGGGCTGGCCGCTGCGTGCCGGGCCGAAGTACCGCGAGTTCGGCGGTTCGTTCATCTACCCGATGGGCGACGACATGGTCACGATCGGGATGGTCGTCGGGCTCGACTACCGCGACGCCGAGCTCTCGGTGCACGATCTGCTGCAGGAGCTGAAGACCCACCCGCTCCTGCGCGGGCTGCTGAAGGGCGGCGAGCGTGTCGCCTGGGGCGCGAAGACGATCCCGGAGGGCGGGTTCCTCTCGCTGCCGCGGCGGTTGCACGCCCCGGGCCTGCTGATCTGCGGCGACGGGGCAGGGCTCGTGAACGTGCCGGCGCTGAAGGGGATTCACTACGCGGTCGAGTCGGGGCGGCTCGCGGCCGAGGCGGCCTTCGCTGCGCTGCAGCCGGGCGAGACGCCGTGGCGGCCGGGCGCGCTGGCCCGCTACGACGAGTCGCTCCGGGACAGCTTCGTCTGGGACGACCTGCGGCGGGTGCGGAACATGCGGCCGGCGTTCGGGCGCGGCCTGGTGCTCGGCGGCGCGCTGGCCGGGGCGATGACCGCCACGCGCGGGGCCTTTCCGCCGGGGAGCTCCGACCTCGAGCCGGACGCCGACCAGGAGCTGATCTCCGCCGGTGGGGCCGCGTCGTATCCGGCGGCCGACGGGAAGCTCACCTTCGACAAGCTCTCGTCGGTCTTCCTGAGTGGCAACAAGACGCGGGACGATGCGCCGAACCACATCCGCCTGCAGACGGACGTGCCGCGGGAGCTGGCGCGGCTCTGGGAGAACATGTGCCCCGCGCAGGTCTACGAGGCCGTCGAGGGCGGGGTGGAGGTGACCGCGTCGAACTGCGTCCAGTGCGGCGCGATCACAGCCAAGGGCGGGCGGCTGACACCCCCCGAGGGCGGCTCGGGGCCGGAGTACACGCTCACCTGAGCCCTGTGCGCGAGGTTCAGGCCGGGCTCTGGCACTGGCAGGCGCCCCATCCCGAGTGGACGCCGGAGCAATGGTGGCCGCAGCTGGTCTCGTCCTACGCACTCGACGACGGCTTGCGGCTGATCCTCTTCGACCCGCTCGCCGCGCCGGAGGAGATCCTCGACGCCGCGGCCGACCGCGAGCCGGTGGTGGTGCTCACTGCACCGTGGCACGAACGCGATGCGCAGAGCCTGGTCGAACGGCTCGGTGCACCGGTGTTCACACCACCGCCCGACACCGCGGACGATCTCGTGCGGAAGTACGGCATCGCTCCGGAGGAGATCCCCGAGGGCTGGCACAGCCCGGACGTCGCGTGGCTGCTGAAGGCCGGCGGGGAGGCCCACCTATACGGAGCGGGTGACCGGCTTCCCATCGGCATCGAGGCATTTCCCGGAAGATCGCACAACGACCTTGTGCTCTGGATCGAGCGCGTGAGTGCGGTCGTGACCGGCGACTCCCTGGTCGACTTCGGTCGCGGCTTCGAGGTCCCGCGAGAGGTGCTTCAGCACGGCGTCACGCGCGAGCGGGTGGTCGAAGGCCTGCGGCCGCTGTTCCGCTGCCGGTCGAGGTGGTGCTTCCGGCGCACGGAGCACCGACAGACCGTGCCGCGCTCGAACGAGCGCTTTCCTGAAGCCGACGCCGTCCGCCGCCTGGAAGGCACTCCCCTCCCCTTCAAGGGGTGGGGTGATGGTGTTCCACCCGCCACCCGGCGTTGACGGTACCGCGGAACCTGTCAGCTGTCTGCGACCGGGCCGTGCCGATCGTGTGACGATCGGTACACATGGTCTCGCTCGAGGAAGTCCTTGCCGCCCGCGAAGCAGCCGCAGGCCGTCTCCACCGCACGCCGCTCTTCCGCTCGCGCACGCTTGGTGAGCACACGGGCGCGAACGTCCACCTCAAGGCCGAGCTCTTTCAGAAGACGGGCTCCTTCAAGCCGCGCGGCGTGCTCGCCAACCTGGCCGCGCTCACTCCCGAGCAGCGCGAGCGCGGCGTGATCTCGATCTCCGCCGGCAACCACGCACAGGCGCTGGCCTGGGGGGCTGCCGCCGAGGGGCTCGACGCGCTGCTCGTCATGTGGCACGGCGCGAGTGAGGCGAAGATCGCGGCAACGCGGGGCTACGGCGCGACCGTCGACCTCGAGTCGCGCGATCCCGCCGAGGCCTTCGCGCGCCTCGCCGACCTGGAGGCCGAGAGCGGCCGCACGCTCGTCCACCCGTTCGACCATCCGCTGACGATCGCCGGCCAGGGGACGGTCGGGCTCGAGGTCGTCGAGGACCTGCCGGAGACGACTACGCTGATCGTGCCCGTCGGGGGCGGAGGGCTCATCTCGGGGATCGCGGTCGCGGCCCAGGGCAGGCGCGTGGTCGGCGTCGAGCCGGAGCTCTCTCCCGCCATGCACGACGCCCTCGCCGCGGGCGCGCCGGTCCCGGTCGAGCCGCGCTCGATCGCCGACGGCCTCGCCGCGCCCTTCGCCGGCACCCACGGCCTCGAAATCTGCCGCGAGCTGGTCGAGGGGATCGTCCTCGTCTCCGAGACCGAGCTCGAGGACGCCTTCCGCTTCCTCTACGCCCGCGCCAAGCTCGCCTGCGAGCCCGCGGGGGCGGCCGCCGTGGCAGCGCTCCTGGGCGGCAAGGTCGCGCTGGAACCGGGCGAAACAGCGGTTGCGATCGTCTCGGGCGGCAACGTGGCCACCCAGACCGCCGTTGCTATCCTGGGTAAACCATGAAGACCGGCATCCATCCCGAGTACGTCCTCGCGACCGTTCGCTGCGCCTGCGGCAACGAGTTCCAGACGCGCTCCACCAAGCCCGAGCTGCACGTCGAGGTCTGCTCGGCCTGCCACCCGTTCTACACGGGCAAGCAGAAGCTGATGGACACCGGTGGCCGCGTCGAGCGCTTCCAGCGCCGGCTCGAGAAGGCCAGCCGCGAGAAGGCCGACAAGGCCTAGAGACCTATGAGCGCCCCGATCGGCGGGCAAGCCGTCCTCGAGGGCGTGATGATGCGCGGCCCGTCGAACTGGGCCGTCGCCGTCCGCAAGCCGAATGGGCAGATCGCCGAGGTCTGCCGCCCAATCGAGTCGGTGATGAAGCGTCACCGTCTCTTCCGACTGCCGGTGGTCCGCGGCGTGATCGCGCTCGGCGAGTCGCTCGCGATCGGCTTCCGCGCGCTCGCGATCTCCGCCAACTACGCCGCGGCCGAGGACAACCAGGAGGCCGAGGAGGAGCTCTCGAAGGGCGCGCTCGTCTTCGCGTTCTTGCTCGCGATCGGGTTCGCGATCTCGCTCTTCAAGGTCGGCCCGGCGCTGCTGGCCGACCTGCTTCCGATCTCGAACGGCGTCTGGTTCGTGCTCGTCGAGGGCTGCATCCGCGTGACCGTCTTCGTCCTCTATCTGGTCGTGATCTCGCTGCTGCCCGACCTGCGCCGCGTCTTCCAGTACCACGCCGCCGAGCACAAGGCGATCAATGCCTTCGAGGCCGGCGAGGAGCTCGAGCCGCAGACCGTCCAGCGCTTTAGCCTGATCCACCCGCGCTGCGGCACCGCTTTCCTGCTCTGGGTGATGGTGATCGCCGTGTTCGTCTTCGCGTTCTTCGGCCGCCCGGCCTGGTACTGGCTGATCGTCTCGCGGATCCTGCTGCTACCGGTGATCGCCGGGCTCGCCTACGAGCTGATCCGCTTCGCCGGCAAGCACACGGGCAACCGCGTGGTGATGACGCTGCTCGCGCCGGGGCTCTGGCTGCAGCGGCTGACCACGCGCGAGCCGACGCTCGATCAGCTCGAGGTCTCGATCGCCGCCCTGCGCGAGGTGCTCGCACTCGAGGCCACCGACGACGAGATGGTGGCGGATCGCGTCGAGGTGATGGCCTGATGGACGAGCTGGTCGAGGAGCTCGAACGCTCGTACCGCGAGGCGCAGGAGCGCCTGAGCGACCCCTCCGTCTACAACGACCACCGCGAGGCTGCGGAGGTCGGACGCCGGGTCAAGGAACTCGAGGGCCCGTACAAGCTGGCCCAGGAATGGCGCTCCGTGAGCGACGACCTCGAGGCGGCGCGCGAGGACGGCGACCTCCGCGAGCTCGTCCCGGAGCTCGAGGAGCGGCTGCAGGCGCTCGAGGAGGAGCTGAAGCTCGCGCTCGTCGAGGCCGACCCGGCCGACCGCAAGGACGTGATCGTCGAGATCCGCCAGGGCGTCGGCGGCGACGAGGCGGCGCTCTGGGCCGCCAACCTGTACCGAATGCTCACGCGCTATGCCGAGCGGCTCGGCTACAAGGTCGAGCAGCTCGAGGTCAGCGGCAACGAGGCCGGCGGCTTCAAGGAGGTCGTCTTCGCGGTCAAGGGCGACGGCGCCTACTCCGTCTTCAAGTGGGAGGCCGGCACGCACCGCGTGCAGCGCGTCCCCGAGACCGAGTCACAGGGACGGATCCACACCTCGACGGCGACGGTCGCGGTCATGCCGGAGGCTGAAGAAGTCGAGGTCGAGCTGGACCCGAATGACCTCAAGATCGACGTCTACCGCTCGACCGGGCCGGGCGGCCAGAGCGTGAACACGACCGACTCGGCCGTTCGCATCACGCACCTGCCGACCGGGATCGTCGTCTCGATGCAGGACGAGAAGTCGCAGCTCCAGAACAAGACGAAGGCGTTACGCGTCCTGCGCGCCCGGCTCTACGAGGCCGAGCGTGAGCGGCAGCAGGCCGAGGAGGCCCAGACGAGGCGCTCGCAGATCGGCTCCGGCCAGCGAGCCGAGAAGATCCGCACCTACAACTTCCCGGAGAACCGTCTGACCGACCACCGCGTACACCACACCGTGCACCGGCTCGACAAGATTCTCGAGGGCGAGCTCGACGAGTTCACCGAGGCGCTGGCGGCCGACGACCGCCGACGCGCGCTCGAGACGGCGTGACTCTCGGCGGCGCGCTCTCGGCGGCCTCCGCCCGGCTGGTGGAGGCGGGAATCGACTCGGCCCGGCTCGAGGCCGAGCTGCTGCTCGCCCTCGCCTGCGACGACTGCGCCCGTGCTCTCCTCTACGCCGAGCTCGACCGGGAGCTCACGCCCGTGCAGATCGCGGCCTTCGAGGCCAACGTCGCCCGCCGGGAGAAGCGCGAGCCGCTGGCGTACATCCTCGGCGAGTGGGGCTTCCGCCGGCTGACGCTGAAGACCGACCGGCGGGCGCTGATCCCGCGGCCCGAGACAGAAGTCGTGGTGGAGCGCGCGCTCGAGCACATCCGCGAGCAGGCGAAGCCTGACGTCCTGGACGTCGGCACAGGCACCGGTGCGATCGCGCTGGCGATCGCCGACGAGCACGACGGCGCACGCGTGACGGCGATCGACGCCTCGCCCGACGCGCTCGCGCTCGCCGGCGAGAACCGGGACCTCACCGGGATCAATGGCCGGGTCGAGCTCCTCGAGTATGACCTGACGAGCGGCCTTGGCCAGTTGCGGTTCGACCTCGTCGTCTCGAACCCGCCCTACGTCGAGCCGGACGAGCTGGCGACCCTGCAGCCGGAGGTGCGGGACTGGGAGCCCCACGTCGCCCTGGTCGCCCACGGCGCCACCGAGGCCGTCGCCCGTGCCGCGACGGAGGCGCTGCGGCCCGGCGGCTGGCTCGTGCTCGAGACCGCCGCGTCCGCGGGCGAGCGGATCCGCGGGCTCCTGGACGACTTGGGATACGAGGACGTTGCGATCACGCCCGACCTGGCCGGGCGGGACCGCGTGGTCGAGGGCAGATGGACGGGCTGACGACCGCCGACGGGCGGCGGCTCGCCTACACGCGCACCGGCAGCGGCCCGACGCTCGTGTGCCACGGAGGCGGGCCCGGCTTCTCGTCGCTCTACCTCGGCAACCTCGGCGGGCTCGACGAGCACCTCGAGCTCGTCTTGCTCGACCCGCGCGGAACCGGTGGCTCAGACCGTCCGGCCGACCCGCGCGGCTACGCGATCGACGACTACGCGGACGACGTGGAGGAGCTGCGCGAGCACCTCGGCCTGGAGCGGATCGACCTGCTCGGCCACTCGCACGGTGGCGTGGTCGCGATGGCGTACGCGGCGCGGTACCCGGAGCGGGTCGGGCGCCTGATCCTCGCGAGCACGCTTGCCCGCTTCGCGCCCGAGCAGGAGACAGCGATGCACGAGGCGATGGCGAAGCACGCGGACGAGCCGTGGTACGAGGACGCGTCGGCGGCGCTCGCGGCCGAGCAGGCGGGCGACTTCTCGAGCGACGAGGAGCTCGGCGAGCTCGCGGTCCGCGAGTTCCCGTTCTACTTCGCCGACTTCGGCGACAAGGAGCGTGCCTACCTCGACACCCTGCGGGACGAGGCCCCGAACGCGGACACCTTGCTGCTCTTCAACAAGGAGATCTTCGAGTCGTTCGACCTGCGGCCCCAGCTCGGCAAGATCACGGCGCCGACGCTGGTCGTGACCGGCGAGCTCGACTTCATCACCGGCCCGGTCTGCGCGACCGAGATCGCAGAGGAGATCTCCAACGTGAAGACGGAGATCCTCCCGGACAGCGGTCACTTCATCTTCGTCGAGTCGCCGGAAGCTTTTCGCCGGGCGGTGCTCGGCTTCCTCGCTTGAACGACGCGATCGAGGCCATCCGGGCCGGCCGGCCCGTGGTGCTGCCGACCCGTCAGCCGATCGCGCTGCTCGCCGGCGACGTCGACCGGCTGCTCGAGCGGGTGCCTGAGCTCGACGAGCGGCTCCTGCGCAGGCTGCTCCCCGGCGCCTACACACTCGTGCTTCCGAATCCGGCTGGCCGCTACCCGTGGCTCACCGGCGACCGCCCGGAGACGATCGGCGTCCGCGTGCCCGAGCTCTCCGCGCCGGCTGCAGAGGTGCTCCGCGAGGTCGGCGCGGTCCTGGCCACGAGCGCGAACCGCCACGGCGGCCCCGACCCGCGCCGGCTCGGGGACGTTCCGGAGGAGATCCGCTCCGCGTGCGGTGCGCTGGTCGACGCGGGCGAGCTTCCCGGCACTGCTTCGACCGTCCTCGACCTTACCGGCGACGAGCCCAGGGTTCTCCGCGAGGGCGTAGTTCCCGCCGCCGAGGCGCTGGCGACTGTCGGCAGCCTCCGCGAGTAGCATCTAGAACCGTGGCCGTTGCGCAGGAGACCGTGCAGCACCTCCGCACCGCGGGCCTCGCCGAGGTCGATCCGGCGATCGCCGAACTGCTCGCGCGGGAGCTCGAGCGCCAGCGCGACCAGATCGAGCTGATCGCCTCCGAGAACTTCACCTGGCCTTCGATTCTGGAGGCAGTCGGTTCAGTTCCGACAAACAAGTACGCGGAGGGCTATCCCGGCCGGCGCTACTACGGCGGCTGCGAGGTCGTCGACGAGATCGAGCAGACGGCGATCGACCGCGCGAAGGAGCTCTTCGGCGCCGAGCACGCGAACGTGCAGCCGCACGCGGGCGCGCAGACGAACATGGCCGTCTACATGGCCGCACTCGAGCCGGGCGACACGATCCTCTCGCTCGAGCTCTCGCACGGCGGCCACCTGACGCACGGGCTCAAGGTCAACTTCTCCGGCCGGCTCTACACGATCGTCCACTACGGAGTCTCCCGCGAGACGAACCTCGTCGACTACGACGAGGTGCTGGCGCTGGCCAAGAAGCACCGGCCGAAGCTGATCGTCTGCGGCGGCTCGGCCTACCCACGCACCGTCGAGGCCGACCGCTTCCGCGAGGTCGCGGACGAGGTGGGTGCCCTGCTCCTCTGCGACATGGCGCACTTCGCCGGGCTCGTAGCCGCCGGCCTGCACCCGAGCCCCGTGCCGCACTGCCACTTCGTCACCTCGACGACGCACAAGACCCTCGCCGGCCCTCGCGCGGGGTTCATCCTCTGCACCGAGGAGCACGCGCAGGCGGTCGACCGCGCCGTCTTCCCCGGGATGCAGGGCGGCCCGCTCGTGCACACGATCGCGGCCAAGGCGACCTGCTTCCACATCGCCGGGGCCGAGGCTTTCCGCGAGTACCAGGGCCATGTTCGCGCCAATGCCGACACGCTGGCCTCGACGCTGCAGGAGGGCGGGCTCGACGTGCTCACCGGGGGCACCGACACGCACCTGCTCCAGGTCGACCTGCGCTCGACCGAGTGGACCGGCAAGGACGCCGAGGAGCGGCTCGCGAAGGCGCGGCTGACCGTCAACCGGAACACGGTGCCGTTCGACGAGCGGCCGCCGACGGTGGCCTCGGGGGTTCGGATCGGCACCCCCGCCGCGACCATGCGCGGCTTCGACGAGGACGACTTCCGCGAGGTGGGGCGGATCATCGTCGAGGCGCTCGCCGAGGGCGCGGACGTGACCGCGCTGGCAGCGCGGGCGGCGGCGCTCTGCGAGCGGCGGCCCCTCTACCCGGGGTTCCGCGGGTTCACGACGTACGTGTCGTGAGCACCGAGACCGCAACGGGCGTGACCGTCGTCACGCACCCGCTCGTCCAGCACAAGCTCTCGTACCTGCGCGACAAGGACACGCCCACGGTCCATTTCCGCAAGCTCGCCAACGAGCTGACGCTGCTGCTGACCTACGAGGCGACCAAGGACTTCCCGACCGAGACCGCCGAGATCGAGACGCCGCTCGAGCGCACCGAGGTGCAGCGGATCGCCGGCAAGAAGGTGGCCGTCTGCCCGGTCCTGCGGGCCGGGCTCGGGATGCTCGACGGGGTTCTCTCGCTCGTCTCGAGCGCACGGGTCGGGTTCATCGGCCTCTACCGCGACGAGGAGACGCTGCAGCCCGTCGAGTACTACGTGAAGCTGCCCGAGCTGGGCGACGGCGAGCGCGACGCGATCGTGCTCGACCCGATGCTCGCAACCGGCCGCTCCAGCGCGGCCGCGGTTGCCGCCGTCAAGAACGCGGGCGCCCGCTCGGTCACGCTCGTCTGCCTGGTCGCCGCGCCCGAAGGGATCGAGCACCTGCAAGGCGAACACCCGGACGTGCGGATCGTCACCGCCGCCGTCGACCGCGAGCTGAACGAGCGCGGCTACATCGTCCCCGGCCTCGGCGACGCCGGCGACCGGCTCTACGGGACCAAGTGACATGTGGGAGACGCTGACCGACCACCTCGAGGTCATCTGGGGCGCGGTGGCCGCCTGCGGGATCGTGATCCTGCTCACTCCGGCCGTCGGCGGGATGGCGCGGATGCTGGGCGTGGTCGACGAGCCGGGCGCGCGGCGCCTCAACCGCCGCGCGGTGCCGCGGCTCGGCGGGCTCGCGCTCTTCTTCGGGATCTTCATCCCGGCGCTCGCGTTCCTGCCGCTCGGCCGCGAGACGAAGGGGCTGCTGCTCGGCGCCGCCGTGGCAACGCTGGTCGGCGCGGTCGACGATTTCCGCGGTCTCGCCTGGTGGCAGAAGCTCGGCGGCCAGGTCACCGCCGCGGCGATCCCTGCCGGCTTCGGGATCTGGGTGCACCGCTTCACGTTCCCGGTGCTCGGCGCGCACGCGCTTCCGGAATGGGTCGGCATCGCGCTGACGATCATCTGGATCGTCGCGATCATGAACATGGTCAACTTCCTGGACGGGCTCGACGGCCTCGCCGCCGGGATCTGCGCGATCTCCGGCGCCACCTTCTGCCTGATCGCCCTCTCGCTCTCGCGCCCCGAGCCGGCCATCCTGGCGGCGATCGTCTTCGGCGCGTGCCTCGGCTTCCTGCGGCACAACTTCTATCCGGCGAGGATCTTCATGGGCGACTCGGGCGCGCTGCTCTTGGGATTCATCCTCGGCGCGCTGTCGGTCCAGGGCCTCTTGAAGACGGCCGCCGTCGCGACGCTGCTCTTCCCGCTGCTCGTCCTGGCCGTGCCGATCATCGACACCTCGTTCGTAGTCGCCAAGCGGCTCAAGTACGGGAGGCCGGTGTTCGAGGCCGACCGCTCCCACCTGCACCACCGCTTCATGAACATCGGCTTCTCGCAGGCGCGGGCGGCCGTGACGATGTGGGCCTGGTGCGCGATCCTCGCCGTCGCCGCGCTCTCGACTCGCTTCCTCGCCCCGCATGCGCACGGCGTCTGGCACACCTGGCGGACGGTCGCGGTCGGCGCGATCGGCGGCCTGGCGTTCGCGGCCTCCGTCTACATGGTCTACCTGCTCGAGATCGTCAAGCTCGCCAACCCGCGCATCCGCCGCCGCGAAGCCGAAGCGCGCGAGGCCGCCCGCCGAAGCGCCTAGGAAGCTGCGGGACCCCGGCTTAGTAACAGACTGTTACTTGGAAACGGACCGCAGGAACGCTTCGAGCCGCTCGACGTAGCCAGGTGCGCGCGGCAGCGAGTGCCCGGCGCCCGGGAGCACGGCCCGCTGGGCGTCGAGGTTCCGCTCGAGCACGTCGCAGACGGCGTCGAAGGCCGCGTGATGGCCGCCGGAGACGACCAGCTTCGGGAACGGCGCCTCCGCCAGCTCGGCGAGCGGGATCTGCGCCTCCCACGGCGCGCGTTCGACCATCGCGGCGCGGGCGCCCTGCTCGAGGTCGGGCGGCAGGGGATCGGGCAGGTCGGTCCCGCCGCTCCCGACGATCACGAGGAAGCCGCGCAGGTACTCGGCCGGCCCGTACGGGCCGGCGGCGAAGAACGCATGCAGCTCGGCGATCAAGAGCTCGACCTCCGGCCGGCCGCGGGCGAGCCTGAAGGCCGGAGGCTCGCTCACCGTCAGCGAGCGCACGAGTCCCGGATGACGCGCCGCCATCAGCAGGGAGATCACGGCGCCGTAGGAGTGGCCGACGAGATGGGCCCCGTCTCCGAGCAGCGGTGCCAGCTCCTCGGCCTGCTCCTCGAAGTCGATGCGCTCGAGGAGCGGGCCCGGCGGGTACCCGCCGCGATTGGGGATCACGAGCTCGAACCGCTCCCGGAGCGGCTCGACCGGCTGCCAGGCGACCGCGCCGTTCGCGACGCTCCCATGGACGAAGACGACCCGCACCGCCCGATCCTATCGCGTACAAAGTCCGGCCAAAACCAGGCAACGAAGCCGCT